>JABSQO010000023.1 GCA_013215775.1 Piscirickettsiaceae bacterium | reverse complement strand
GATCAAGGGCAGGAATTATTCGAGACTGCGTTTGCAAATGGTAAAAGTTATGCCGACTGTTTCCCAAATGGTGGTATAGGAATAAGACAAGACTACCCTAAGTTTGACACAGAATCGGGACAGGTTGTCACGCTCGAACTTGCTATTAATCAGTGTCGAACAGTTAATGGTGAACAAGCACTAGCTTATGGTAAAGGTGAACTTGCCTATCTGTCCGCTTATATGGCGTTTACTTCGCGTGATAAGTTAATTAACGTGACCGTACCAAATGATCCAAGGGCACAGGCTGCTTATGAAGCGGGTAAAAAAATGTTTTATGCTCGACGTGGCCAGCTAAATATGGCTTGTGCCACCTGCCATGTCAGCAATGCTGGTAACCAATTGCGTGCCGACATTCTTAGTCCTGCACTGGGCCATACCAGTCATTTTCCTGTTTTTCGTTTTAAATGGGACGACATTGGTACATTGCATCGTCGTTACGCAGGTTGTAACAAACAAATTCGTGCAAAACCTTTCAAATT
Organism: Piscirickettsiaceae bacterium; assembly: GCA_013215775.1. Classification (GTDB taxonomy): domain Bacteria; phylum Pseudomonadota; class Gammaproteobacteria; order Nitrosococcales; family Methylophagaceae. The sequence continues at coordinate 29,405 of JABSQO010000023.1, read as the reverse complement.
ACAAAGTGAAATCTATCGGAACTTGGAATATTTTCACACTCATATGAGTAATGGTCTTGCAATAAATGGTCCTGGATCAAGGAAATAAAATCATGACAAAATCAAATATCCAGTTCGGTCTAACTTTATTGTCAGCGGCATTATTTCTGACAGCATGTTCTGACTCAGGTTCTGATCCAGAAACGATAGTACCGACTATTGAAATCCAACAAGAAGGTGTAGCTAAATCATCAGCACCAGCTCTTGAAACCCAACATGCAGCAGAACCAGAAGTTGAAGTGGAGTTACACCAGCTTATGTTTGAAGCGGGCCGCGCTAGAATTCACGCAGATCGTCTCGGCTATGAATGGAGTGTTACCAAACCACTGATGGATAAAGGCCTTGCTGCATTTAAAGCCGGTGACTACGAACAGGCACGTGCTTTATACCAAGAAGTAAAAAACCAATCACTGCTCGCCATAGAACAGTCTTACTATGCCGATATACATTGGCAATTGCTCATCCCTATAAACGATTAATTTACTATCAATAATTAAAAGGAAAAGACAAATGAAAATTAGAGGACTCAAAACAGCTGCGTTATTTTTGTCACTTTTCATGGTTGGATCTGCATCAGCACTTGATGTACAGATAGCACCTGATCTTGCATCTGTAGATGTGATGCATAATGGTGAGCAAGTGACCATTATGAGAAACCAAGACACAACAAACACCATCAACCCTGACTACGCAAAAACATCAAGAAAGTGCCCACCATTTTGTATTCGCCCAATCAAAATAGCTGAAGGTGTAGAAACTTTAGGTGAACTTGAAATGATCCATTACGTCAAAATGAAAAGTGATGGCGTAGACTCAATTCTAATTATTGATTCTCGTACTCCTGACTGGGTGGCAAAAGGAACGATTCCTGGTTCCGTTAACATCCCATGGACACAGCTTTCAATCGCAAAAGGTGCAAGCCCTTTTGATATTGCCGATATCTTACAAGAAAAGTTCGGTGTGATAGAGCAAGAAGGTCTTTGGGACTACTCAAAAGCTAAAACACTGGTGATGTTCTGTAACGGTATGTGGTGTGGACAATCGCCTAGAAACATTCTGATGTTACTGAAGTTTGGTTATCCTGCAGAAAAAATCAAATGGTACCGTGGCGGTATGCAAAACTGGGAAACACTTGGTTTAACAACTGTTAAAGCTAAGTAAAACATTCTGAGTTTTGCTTAATTCTCTCTAACTGCCCACTGCCCAAAACGTATTCACATTCACGTTCTGGGCAGTTTTTTTTATAATCTCTAATAAGCACATGGTTAATTATGAATCGTCGTGAATTTTCTCAAGTACTGGCTATAGCAGGTGCTGCTAACCTCTTTCCAAGGACTGCACTTTCAAGTGCCAATCCAGAAGAGATGTATAAGCTACCAAATTTCGGTAATGCACGACTGCTACATATGACCGACAGTCATGCTCAATTATTACCGGTATATTTCAGAGAACCTAGCGTTAATATCGGCATCAACCAGGAAAATGGTAAACCGCCTCACATTGTCGGTGAGAACTTTTTAGACTATTTCAATATGTCGGCCGGTAGTCTACAAGCACATGCCTACACATCGCTTAATTTCACTGAATATGCCCATAAATATGGCAAAGTTGGCGGTTATGCTTATCTTAGTACACTCGTCAAACAACTGCGCCAAAGTTATGGTGGCGATAGTCGATCTTTGCTCCTTGATGGTGGCGATACATGGCAAGGTTCTGCCACCGCCTATTGGACACGTGGTAAAGATATGGTTGAAGCCTCAAATCTATTAGGTGTTGATGTGATGACTGGTCATTTTGAGTTTACCTATCACGATCATGAGGTTTTAGAGAATATTGCTGAGTTTAACGGTGAGTTTCTTGCTCATAATGTCAAAGTAAGTGAAGATGCCTTATTTGATGGTTCACCGGCCTATGATGAAGATACCGGTAATGCCTTTAAGCCATATAGCATCAAGGAAATGGGCAAACACCGAGTTGCCATAATTGGTCAAGCTTTTCCTTATACCCCTATTGCTAATCCTAGCCGTTTTATTCCAGATTGGACTTTTGGTATACAAGCACAAGAGTTACAAGAGCTCATTGATGAAATTCGCGGATCAGAGCAACCTGATGCAGTGATCTTACTGTCACATAATGGTATGGATGTTGATCTAAAATTGGCCGCAACGGTAACAGGTCTTGATGTGATCCTAGGTGGTCATACCCATGATGGTGTGCCAAAACCGATTCATGTTAACAATGCTAGTGGTAAAACATTGGTTACTAATGCCGGCTCAAATGGTAAGTACCTTGCGGTATTAGATCTTGAACTAGGCAATGGCCATGTGAAAGATTATCGCTATACATTATTACCAGTATTCTCAAATTTCATAACGCCAGATCCTGAAATGGAGAGCTTTATTAACGATGTGAGAGCACCTTACCAAAGTATATTGACTGAAAAACTCGCTGTTTCTGAAGATCTTCTTTACCGTCGAGGCAACTTTAACGGTACCTTTGATCAAGTGATCTGTGATGCACTACGTAAAATTAACGGTGCAGACATTTCACTCTCGCCAGGTTTCCGATGGGGAACAACAGTCTTACCAGGCCAAGACATAACAATGGAACATGTTATGGATCAGACCAGTATTACTTATCCTGAAACCTATACCAGGGAAATGACTGGAGAACAAATCAAAGCCATTTTAGAGGATGTGAGTGACAATATTTTCAATCTTGATCCATTCTATCGACAAGGTGGCGATATGGTCAGGGTTGGAGGCATGGACTATACCATTGATCCAATGGGACAATTTGGTCAGCGAATTTCTGAAATGACACTGGACAATGGCACGAAAATAGAAGCGCGTAAAACCTATAAAGTAGCGGGTTGGGCAACGGTTAACTCACAAGCAACAGGCGATCCTATATGGGATGTTGTTGCTGAATACTTACGAGACAAAAAACAATTTTCAATAGAAAAAATGAATCTTCCAAAATTACTTAATATGGCTGGAAATAAAGGAATAATAAACTAGAATCAACCGGTTATATTTAAGTTTAGGTTGATTTTTCCCTTGGTATTTAGCTGTTTGAGTATATATCGTATATAACGGCGTTAGCTTAAAAATGAAATACAGATGAATAGATTTTTAATAATTTTAGGCCTTCTCATAAGTTTGCAAGGTGTTACGTTGACAGCAAACGCTGTTAACGGACCATATGACCCTGAACGCGACCCTTTTAAAGATTTTGAGCTTGCCCAAGTTGAGGCCGCAAAAAACGACAAGTTTATTCTAATCCAAGTCGGTGGCAACTGGTGTAGCTGGTGCCATAAACTCGATCGGTTTTTTAATAAATCTTCTGAAATAAAAGCCTTACTTAATGATAATTTTATTGTTGTGAAAGTCAATGTCAGCGAAGAAAATTATAATGAAGAATTTCTAGATCAATTGCCTGAGTTTGAAGGCTATCCATTTTTAGTCGTTACTGATGCAAACGGCGAAATCCTGAATTCTAGAACCTCTGGTTACTTAGAAGAAGATAATGGATATTCGGAAACCAAATTCAGAGAATATTTTAATGCTATGAAATCAATGCGTAAAAAATCGAGTTCAGGTTAACCCTTACTCCATTTTACGGATTTGAATAAGAAGAAATCGTTAGCCAGACATGGCTAAAAGATTTAAAACAAGCACATCACGCATTATTTTCTATGGCAAGTGAGCTAGTTAAAAATCACCACTCTGGTGAAATTGATGAAGTAAGATCAGCACTTGAAGCACTCAAAATAAGCTATGATAATGTCTTCCACATCTTAGAACTAAACACATACTCTTTAAATATCTTATGAATATATTATTTTTAATCCTCTTTCAGATCTTTGCTATCGATGCTTTTGCCACAACATTAAACAGTCCTGACATCAAAGTGTATCGGAACCCGACGTGCAATTGTTGTCACAAATGGACCAACCATTTGGAAGAAAATAAATTTAACGTTATTGATTTGCTAACCACGAATATGGATCAGGTGAAAGAAGCCGTTAAACTGCCTAAACAAATGGCATCCTGCCATACCGCTATTATTGAAGGTTATATTATTGAGGGCCATGTCCCTGCCAATGATATCCGACGCTTATTAGCTGAAAAACCAGATATTGCAGGCTTATCTGTACCTCAAATGCCCGTAGGTACACCTGGAATGGAAATGGGAACACGTAAAGATGATTTTATCGTTTTCCAATTTGACCATGATGGTCATTCCGATGTGTTTAATCAATATCAAATCGATGAACATAATGAATATCAAACTCACCCCCCAGCGAAATAGCATTAGGTGGAATTGCTTGTCGTTTTTGGCCGATTATTATTTTCATCTTTTGCCAATGTTTTCCAAAAAAAGTTAGCTCATCACGGACTCCACCCTTTTTTTATTGTGATGGCATCGTATGTCGTTTTAACGATTATCTGCGTGCCACTTCTTTGGACGTTTAATCCTTTTGTTCTAAGCCAAACTTTCTGGATTAACATCTTTTTTGCCGCCTTACTAGATATGGCCGGCACGCTATTTCTGGTCATGTCGTTATCAAAAACAGACTTGTCTATTTTTGGACCACTCAATGCCTATAAAGTGGTTATTTCCATGCTCCTGGCGATGATCTTTATTGGTGAAATTCCTAGCCTTCAAGGTTTCATGGGCATTAGTATTATTGTTGTTGGAAGTTACTTTCTGTTTCCACCAGCAACACAGTCCAGTACTAACCGCCTATTACAGTTATTAACAGACCGTGGAGTACAATACCGCTTCTTATCAATATTACTGTTCTCTGTTGGCACCTTACCGCTAAAAAATGCAGTCCTTGCAGGCGACGCCATATCAACGACTGTATTTTGGTGTCTCATTGGCTTCCCGCTAGCCATCATCGCTCATACGGTCTTCCTAAAAGATAATTTTACTAAAGACTACCAACAATCAAAAAATCATGTCTACCATTTCCTCTATCTCGGCATCTTAATATTTCTCATGCAATACATGACGATGATTGTATTCTCAAAACTACTTATTGCTTACTCACTAGCATTGTTCCAACTCGGTATGGTGTTACAAGTCTTTCTTGGTTACCGTATCTTTAACGAAAAACATATACTTCGTCGTCTTGCAGCTTCTACCGTGATGATAATGGGTAGCTTGCTTGTTTTAAACGCATGAATTGGTTAGCAGACTATGGCCTTTTAGGGCTAGGAGTATCGGCTTTTCTGGCGGCCACAATTCTACCGTTAAGCTCAGAGTTAGTTTTATCAGCCTTATTAATTACAGGTGAAAATCCCATTGCATTACTCATCATCGCCACTCTCGGTAATGTGGCTGGCTCTGTAGTCAATTACATCCTTGGTCGCTGGGGTTCCAATACTATTTTGCATCGCTGGTTACATTTATCATCCACACAAACCGACAGTGCTGAACAACAATTTAACCGTTACGGAAAATGGAGTTTGTTATTTTCATGGGTTCCAGTGATAGGAGACCCGCTGACATTAGTAGCAGGAATGATGCGAATCCATTTTGGCACCTTTCTACTATTTGTCACAATAGGAAAGGCCTCTCGCTATTGGGTGATCATCTATCTTAATTCTTATTTCTTTTCATCGGGATAATCAGCTTAAATACTGCCCTTAGCTTGATGATGCAATGTGCTGCTCTATTAAGGGTTTTAGGATAGTGCGAGAATCATTCATCATTTTTCATCACTAAAGAAATGTACGTATTGCGTCCATAAGTGTGGTGCCCTCAAATGGCTTAGTAATATAATAATCAGCACCAGAGGCTAAGCCTACTTGCATTTCTGATTGGGTCGCAAGCACAGAAACTAGGAGTATCGGTAAATCTATACAGCCCTCTAAGCTCTTAATTTTACGAGTTGCCTCAAGACCATCCATGTCAGGCATATTGACATCCATTAATATCATGTCAGGTCGCCTTTCCTGTACTGAACGTACACATTCAATACCATTATTAACACAAGCTAAGTCGAAGTTATCTTTAAGTAACTCTTGCATGATTAATTGGTTCATCGGCTCATCATCAGCAACAAGAATATAGTGTTTATCAGCCATCATTCACTTACCGACTTGGTAGCTACTGAACTCAATACTCCAAGCAATTTCGCTTCAGTTTCAGGTGATAAAGCTAAAGATTCAAATACTGTTTCCATTTCTGAACGCAGTGATGACAATATATCCTCATTATTATCCCGCAACTGTTTCATACTCATTCGCATCATAACAAGGTTATTCACTCGACTCACCACCTCTTCGTAATCAAAAGGCTTGGTGACAAAATCACTCGCTCCTCCTCGCAATGCTTTCAATTTTGTAAGTGAATCATTCAATGCGGTGAGAACCAAAACCGGCGGTGGAACTTCAAGATTAAGCCCTTTAAAAATATCCATCACTTCAAAACCGGTTTTGTTTGGCATATTGAGATCGAGTAATACCAAATCAAAGTGCTGCTGCTGATAAGCTTCAATCGCATTTATCGGGTTTTCCTCACAGACAATATTGGCATAACCTTCAGAGGTAAGAATATCTTCTAATATGGTTAAATTCATTGGTTCATCATCAACAATCAAAATTTTTGCCTGATATTGAGAATGACAAGAACTCATAAAACACCTATTGGACTGAATTGTTTGACTGGAATAATAAACACTATTTTCGCACCTTTAAAAGCTTCTACTGCTTGGATTGTGCCACCATGCGCTTCAATAAATTCTTTTGCAATTGCTAATCCCAATCCCGTTCCACCCGAAAATTTATGTGAGGAACTACTTTGAATAAATTTCTCAAATATTATATTCATATCTTCAAATGGAATCCCTTCTCCCTCGTCCTCAATAGAAAACTTTAAGGCCGTTACAACTGATTTAAGGGGTGTTATTTTTACCGTAGCATCACTTATAGTGATAGTGATATTGCTGGATCTAGGAGTAAATTTAATCGCATTCGATAATAAATTTAAAATCACCTGACCGATTCTAAGGGCATCAAACTCTGCTGTTACATTATCAGTTAATACATTGACTTCAACTTGGATATTTTTGTCATTTATCTGTGCAGCTTGCTCCAGCAAACATCCTTTTAATGTCATATGTAAATCATGCTGCTCGAAATTAAGATCGATAATACCGGCTTCTATCTTAGATAAGTCCAATAAATCATTTAATAACAGCAATAACCGCTCACCACTAATATTGATATTGGTGAAATACTCTAGTAGTTTTTCTTTCGATACCGATTCAACTTTATTCATCCCAAATTTCGAAAAGCTTAAAATACCATGCATGGGAGTTCTTAACTCATGGGACATATGGGCTAGAAACTCCGATTTGGCTTGATTGGCCTGTTCAGCTTTTTCCTTGGCAACTCTTAATTCCTGAGTCCTTTGAGCAACAACAGATTGCAAGTTATCCCGATGTGCCGCGAGTTCTTTTGTTAATGTGTTCAGCTCGGATTGATCAAGTAGTGCCGACCAATATTCTTCGGACATTCGCTTTCCAACGAAGGTAAAGAAGGAAAGATGGACTATTATTAGTACGGATATCAATAATCCATTCTGATCAGATGTTAGCCCAATATATATCACGACTATATTGACTGGTTGCCATATCAAATTCATAAAAATAAAAACAAGAACTCGATATTGAGTCATCGATGCAATGGCACCACTCACAAAGCCCGTCGTTGCCAAGATCATCACAATACCTATTGTTGATAGACCGGTACGGAAAATGAGTGTTGCTGCAAATATGCCTAATACAAATGCCACTAGTAACGAATAAGTAATATATTTATTACGATCACTTAATAGGAATTTATTTGTGGGTTTAAGTAAACGTTTAGAATATTTAAACCGTAAACCAGTCATCACTATTAATGTGAGGAAAATGGGGATGAGCCACTGACCATGATTCGATAATAAAGCTTGATTCCAAAAAAAGAAGCTGATCACAACGGGATAAGCAAAGAGTGTTATCTCTGCCCTCTTCCCCAGATCTACAGCAGCTCTAATCTCAAGAGTGTTCCTAACATCTATAGATAGTGACTCTACTTTTTCATTAGTTTGTAATAATTGTATTTGGCTTCGCAACTGCACATCCTTGTTCATTATTAATGATCGCCAGAATGAGTATAAGGTATTTTTTAGCCTTCTGCTTAAGGCTGGTTTTCTTATCCAGACAAATAATGAGTGGTATCATTACCCGATAAAACTTCCATTCGAGACTATTATGAAATTAATCACATCTTGGCTATTAATGCTTTTGCCGACCTTAACGCTTGCAGCCACTCCAATATTGTTGCCAGCATGGAAAAGCGACACTGTATTTGAACAACCTGAATCGGTTGTGTATGACTCAAAACGTCAATTACTTTATGTTTCCAATGTAAATGGAAATCCTAATGATGTAGATGGTAATGGCTATATTTCACAATTATCATTAGATGGTGACGTTATTGAACTCCATTGGCTAGAGGGGCTCAATGCGCCTAAAGGCATGATCCTTGTCGGAGATACTTTATATGTTGCTGATATTAATGAATTGATCGAAATTGATATCAAAAATAATAAAATAAATCAGCGATATCTCGCCCCTAACGCCAAATTTCTTAATGATGTTACGGCTGATAGTGCTGGCAACGTCTATGTATCAGATATGTTAACTAACACTATTCACTGCCTTTGTTCAGGTGACTTTTCTATTTGGTTACAAGATGATCAACTAGAAGCACCGAATGGTTTATTGGTTGAAGGTAATCATCTGATTGTGGGTAGCTGGGGCAATATGACTGATGGTTTTTCTACCGCTATTGCCGGACATTTAAAAACGATTGATCTTGCAAGTAAACATATTAATAGCTTGGGTGATAAAACACCTGCTGGTAATCTTGACGGGGTCGAAGCTGATGGTAATGGCAATTATTATGTGACCGATTGGATGATAGGTAAGCTTTTACACATCACTCCCTCAGGCATAAGCACAACACTATTATCTTTAGAACAAGGTAGTGCTGATCATACGATACTAGCTAAACAAGGCTTGATTATTATCCCGATGATGTTATCCGGAAATGTCCTTGCCTATAAAATTAAATAAGAAGTTTTATAACATGATATTTGATGATCTTATGCTTGATGACAGGCTCCTCCTTGAACTCAAACACCTAAAATTTGAAACACCAACAGCTATTCAAGAAGCCGCTATTCCAGTTATTTTAGAAGGTAAAGATGTATTGGCAGGTGCGGCAACAGGCACAGGGAAAACAGCTGCATTTGTCTTACCAACACTACAACAATTAATTGATGAACCCAATAAAAATAGACAGCCAAAAGTCTTAATGTTGGCACCTACACGTGAATTAGCCTTCCAAATTCAACATGTCGTCAATCAACTGAGTAAAAAACTCAATATTAATACGGTGATTATAACCGGTGGTTTTTCACCCGCTAAACAAGTCGAATTTTTACAGAAAACTTGTGACATTGTGATTGGTACACCAGGTCGACTACTCAACCTTGTCTCTGATGAAACATTAGACTTATCTGATATTGATCTCGTTATTATTGATGAAGCTGATCGCATGCTTGATATGGGATTAGGACCTGATGTATTGGCACTGCTTGCTACCATAGCCGATGGTTTTCAGGCCTGTTTGTTTTCAGCTACACTCGCAGGAAGTGGCGTTGAAATATTTGCAGAAGAACTACTCTCCGAGGCAGAGATCATTCAAATTGATGCTGCCAACCAAAAATCTGATCAAGTTTCTCAAGCCGTTTATTTCGCTGATAACAAAGAGCATAAACAAGCGTTACTGCAAGCCTTTGTAACAGATGAATCATGCCAAAGTGCACTGGTATTTTGTAATAAAAAAGAACGTGCTGATGAAATTACTCAATGGTTACAATCACGTAATATTTCAGCTCAAGTGATGCATGGTGATTTTAGTCAAGCAATACGTAGGGATAAAACTCGCAAGTTTCGCATGGGCCAAATTAAAGTCATGGTGGCGACGGATGTTGCTGCCCGAGGTTTGGATTTAACGAATATTAGTCATGTCATAAATTACGACATGCCTTTTAAAGGTGACATTTACATTCATCGTATTGGTCGAACAGGTCGAGCAGATCAAGTCGGCACTGCTATTAATTTGGTTGAACACCATGATATTAAAAACTTAGAACGTATTGAATTTCATCTCAACTCAAAACTACCGATTGCTAAATTAAAAGGTTTTGAACCTAAATCAAAAGCGAATAAAGCCAAATCGAAGAAAAAGACAGATAACAAACCACGTTATGTCTCTAAGAAAAATCGTAGCTTAATCGAAAATAAAAGTGGCTAAAATATTTCCGGCCATCTCAGCTCAACAGTTACGATGGTTATTATTGCTAACAACCTTACTGTTAACTGCTGGTTTTATCACACCCATGTTAACGATCACCAAATTCATGGTGATCAATAATTCAGTATCGATCGTCTCTGGTATTTGGCAGCTTATTCAAGATGGTCAAATTTTACTGTTCTTGATCATCGCTACCTTTAGCATTCTACTGCCCATCGCTAAAATTATTTTATTATTTAATCTGCTACACCCTAATACGACTCATCCCAATAGACGTAAGCGATTACTCCACTTAATGCACGATTATGGCCGCTGGGCTATGTTGGATGTTATGGTTGTTGCCGTTCTAATTATGACGGTTAAATTAGGCGCTATTGCCAGCATACAAGTCCATTCTGGCTTATATATTTTTGGTGCTGCAGTATTGCTAATTATGTTTATCACTCAACGAGTTATTCAACTAAATAATAACGATTAAGGGAATAGACCTAGTGTCCTTTACTGCAACAAACCACATATAATTTTTCATATCTTTTAGCACTTTTCTTCCAACTGTAATTTTGTTTCATTGCTGTAATGACTGTCTTACGCCAAATACGTGGTCGTTGGAATAAATCTATGGCTCGCAGTAAACATTTTTCTAACGCTTCCGGCGTACTATCTTCAAATTTAAAGCCTGTCGCTATTTCGCTTTTACGATTTTCCTCATTAGCATCGACGACTGAGTCCGCCAAGCCACCCGTATTACGAACAACTGGCAAGGTACCATAACGCAAACTATATAATTGATTTAACCCACAAGGCTCAAAACGTGAAGGCATGAGGAATACGTCTGCCCCCGCTTCAATTTTATGTGCCAATGGTTCACTGTAACCAATTTGTACGCCTACTTTATCTGGGAAACGTGCTCTTAATACGCGTAAATCTTGTTCATAGCTTGGTTCACCACTACCTAGGCAGACCAGTTGAATGTCTGCTCCCGCTTCCAATAAGCTTGATACTGCATCTAGCGTGATATCGATACCTTTTTGAGAAACGAGGCGGCTCACTAGCCCCATAACCAGCACTTCTTCTTTTTCTGGTAAGGAAAAATAACGTTGAATATCCGCTTTATTTTCTAGTTTGTTACGAAGTGTCTCAATTGAATAATCTTTACTTATATGAGGATCGCTTGCAGGGTTCCATTCCTTATGATCAATACCGTTGAGAATCCCTGTTAATTCGCCTTCTGCAGCTCGCTCAGATAATAGACCTTCCAAGCCATAACCAAATTCATATGTACAAATTTCTTTTGCATATGTTGGGCTTACCGTCGTGACATGATCGGCATAAACTAATCCGCCTTTCATAAATGACAACAAATCATAGAACTCTAAACTATCGCTATGCCAAAATATTTTAGGCAAATCTAACATATCAAACACATCACGCGAATAGAGCCCTTGATAGGCTAAATTATGAATAGTGAATATTGTTGCAGGACGATTTGGCACATCATAAATCAATGCGAGTGCTAAGCCTGTCTGCCAATCATTACAATGCAAAAGATCAGGCTGCCAATCTAAACCTGCCTGATTCGTTGCTAATGCCACAATGGCACGTGAAAACAAGGCGAATCGTGCCGCATTATCAGGCCAATCACCTTCCCCTGTTTTACCGTAAGGTCCACCATCGCGATCAAAATGTTCTGGTGAATGCACTAACCATAGGGGCACATCACTATCTGGTAATATCGATTCCAAAATTTCAATGGGTGAATGAAAACCGTCTAATTTAATGGTAGCAACTGTGCGAATTTCCGTGAGGGCTTCTAAGCATTGGCGATAAGCAGGTAAGATAATACGGACATCTTGGCCACTCTGACGTAAGGCAATGGGTAAGCTTGCAGAAACATCCGCTAAGCCACCTGTCTTCACTAAAGGATGGACTTCGCTGCTAGCAAAGAGAATTTTCCCCACGTCATGCTCCTAAAAATTGTTATAATTTCACAATTATATACTATAGTCTGGGCTTAATTGCCGCCTCAATGGGAGACAACATGAAACCTTGCACAATCATTATTTTTGGTGCCACTGGCGACCTTTCGAAGAAGAAATTGCTACCTGCCCTCTATCATTTAAATATTGAAAACCGTTTAACGGATGACACTAAAATCATTTGCATGGGCCGTAGAGAAATTGCTCAAGATGATTGGAAAGAACAAGTCAGTGAATATGTGTCATCCAAAGCACGTAATGGTATAGACGCTGCTGCTTTAAAAAACTTTTTGGCTAAAGTAAGTTACTTCAAAAATGATATTAATGATGTTGCTTCATACCAAGATCTAAAAGATCAGTTAGATGATTCCGCACAAGGCTATTCTCCAAATATTGTTTTCTATTTATCTATTAGCCCATCATTATTTGGTGTTGTAGGTGATAATCTTGCCTCTGTCGGTTTGAATAAAGAAGAAGGTGGCTGGCGTCATCTAGTAGTCGAAAAACCGTTTGGTTATGATCAAAAAAGCGCTGCCGAATTAGAAGCCGTATTAAGCCGAAATTTCACTGAAAAACAAACCTACCGTATCGATCATTATCTAGGTAAAAGCACCGTACAAAATATCTTTGTCTTCCGCTTCGCCAACTTATTATTAGAACCATTGTGGAACCGCAACTACATCGATCACGTCCAGATCACTCACGCAGAACAACAAGGTGTTGGAGGCCGTGCTGGTTATTATGATGGTTCTGGTGCAATGCGTGACATGATTCAAAGTCATTTATTACAAGTGATGACATTAATTGCTATGGAACCACCAGCAGATTTGAATGATGAATCATTACGTGATGAAAAAGTAAAAGTACTTAAAGCAATTCGCCCTATCACTGAAGATATGGTTGATAGTCATGCTTTTCGAGCTCAATACGCCGCTGGAACTGTTGCTGGCAAAGCTCAACAAGGTTATTTGGAAGAAGATGATGCACCCGCAGGCAGCGTGACAGAAACCTATGCTGCCATGAAGCTATATATCGACAATTGGCGCTGGCGTGGTGTGCCGTTTTACCTTCGCACCGGTAAATGCATGCCTGAATCAAAAGCGATGATTGCTATCCGCTTCAAAAAACCACCACAAGAATTATTTAAAGGCACCGATATTGGGGACAGCCACGCCAACTGGATCACAATGGGTTTACAACCTGATAATACGCTCCGTATCGAATTACAAGCGAAGCAACCTGGCTTAGAAATCACCGCCCACACAGTCGGCCTAGAAACCGTTGAACATGAAGATGAAAAACACAAACTAGATGCCTATGAAGCCATGATTCTCAATGCTATTTTAGGTGATCGCTCATTATTCTTACGTGCAGATGAAGTCGATCTGGCATGGAAAGCCGTTGACCCTATTATTAAGAAATGGTCAAAAGAACAAGATTTTGTTCACACCTATCCTGCCGGAACATGGGGGCCAGACGAAGTCAGCCAAATCTTTGATGATTCTTGTCATCAATGGCGTAATAACGTTTAGATTTATCTAAAACGTGTCAGAAAAAATAAAAGCCAGACTAGAGAAATCTAATCTGGCTTTTTTATTTTAGTCTAAAATTTGAATGCTACTTTTTTACTTCTCAGCTCGTTATTGCCGGGAGTCGGTTAAAAATATCGTGCTAACTCAAGTTGAATATAATCATCATCACGAATTTGGAATAAGGCATTCGTCGGTGTATCCACACTAAAGAAACGGCCCTCCAAAGATAACTTCCAACGGTCACCAATTCGGCGGCTGGCTTCAATATTCCATGTTCGATCACTACTATCAAGATCTTGAATAACGCCAAATAATAATTCGGTTGATTGTGCATCATTCCACGCTAAACGTGTGCCAATTAGAATGTCATCTTCAAACGGTGTCGCTAATTCATCATCACGATCATCAAATAAATATTCAGCAATCATCCCGACATCGATATTGCTATCAAACACGCCATAAAAGGTATATTCAAAACCGCCTGTTAAGGCAGTAAAGGTTTCGGAAGATGTTTCACGCCGAATAACTTCTAATTTCCATAACCATGATTCGGTTGTTTGCTGAATATCTATTCCTGTCTGATGCATGATTTCATAGAAAGGTATTAATTTGGAAAATGCCTGATTAGGCTGTAACACGGGTTCACGGTTAGTGCCGTAGAAATGAGATAAACCAATATCCCAATCACCAATAGTATGCGACCAACGCACAGCAACGTCTAAATGATGGCGTTTTGCACCTGATTCGTAATGCGCTTTATCGGTATCAACGACTAATTGACTGCGTAATCGTCCATCTTTACCTGTAAAAGTACGTTCCCGAAAATACGGTAATACAAATAAATCTACTGTTCCCCAGTCTTGAAAGAAACTGAGGTTAATCATTGGCTGACCTAATTTATCTTCAGTATCCGAATTTTCGACTAAGTCTGTTTGGTTAATCACGTCCACTAAATGTTGTGATTCAGTCACACCCCAGTAGACCTTGCTTACTCCTAAGCGTAACTCCCAATCATCGGCAACCATTAGCCATAACGCTTCACGTAAATCAGCATGAGTACGCTCCGCATCGTCACTATCAACTCGCAGAAAGGGTGCGATCAACAAACTCTGTTGACCATCATTCCATTCATGATAAAACTCAGGTGCTAATACGGCTGAAAAACTCTGTTTATCTGCATCACTATTTGAGGATTTATGCTGAAAGTATCGGTATTCACCCGCGCTGTAACCCGACCATTCCGCAGCATTAAGAGTCGAATAACTGCCAATACTAATGTTAAAAACCAGCCAAAAAACAATCCTAACGTTGACGCTTGAGATCATTTTTCTCAAAATCCTTATCTGTCAAACCGGTTTGAAAAGTGTAGTTGCTCCATATTAATGTGGTTGACTTACCTGTTTGTTGATTTTCCATTGTCATGGTATGTGCACGCCAGTATTGATCAAGATACTGGTGATAATCACTAAAATGTTGGATTTTTAATAACGAATCTTTACGATCATAAAAATCGATTTTTTGAATTCGATACTCTGCTTTATCAATCCAAACATGACTTTTGGTGTAACCCGAATGTTTATATTGTGGTCGTGTCTCTAGGACAAAACAATCTTGACCATCTAACACGTCATCACGTAAATATAAGTAACTGTATTTTGGAATTTCAAACGAGCTAATGTCTTCATAGGCAAATTCACTTCCCATAAATGGTCCAGACTTATTACTCGATGAAATGCGTTTGACACGTTTTAATGCCGGTAAAAACAGCCATTGTTCATCTGGAATAAGTGCATGTGAATAGGTTAAGAATGCCGTACCTTTTACATCTCTCGGTTTGTTGAATACGGTTAAACCTTTATCACCATCACCATCCACTTCAAGGTTTTTAACGCGAATCTCACGAATACTTTCCTTACCTTGACGATTACGTAAGGTCATTAACATATCCGCTGAACTATCATGCCAACCTTTATCGCGATTATCCGTTTCAGTAATGATTGCTAGACCTTTTTCTTCAGCTGTTTCGGCCTGCACTAAAGGCATTACCATCAATAATGATAATAATAAAATCCAGTTACGCATGTTTGTTTCCTTCTAATTTCATTAATAGTGGTGGTAAGAACAAGAAATCCATAATTAACGCTATGGCAATAGTTACCGCCGTCATCACGCCCATATCTGCATTTAATGCAAAATGAGACTGCCCTAGTACAACGAAGCCTGCTACTAAGACCAGTGATGTCACCCAAAGTGCGACACCTACTGTATTGAAGGCATAACGTACTGCTTCTTGACTATCCAAACCTTTCTCACGTCGAGCACGCAGATACTTACTTAAAAAATGAACGGTGTCATCAACCACAATACCCAATGTCATTCCGGTCACTACTGATAACGATAAACCCACTTGCCCGACCATTAATCCCCAAATACCAAAAGCCATCCCTGCTGGTATTAGATTTGGAGCCAAACTGATCAAGCCAACACGGAAAGAGCGTAATGCAAACATTAATATGAATGAAATAAAGATTAAGGCAACGGTAGTACCAAATAACATGCTCTGTACATTGCGCTTGCCAATATGGGCAAACATAATGGTCGCACTAGCCCCTACTGCATCAATTTCAGGCATATTTTGTTCTAACCACGCCGCAATTTTCTTCTCGATTGCTAATACTTCTTCGGTATGCAAATTTTCAAATGTAACTGTCAGCCGAGTTGAACTTTTATCAATATCAATCTGATCATTCAAATCCAAACCATAAGGGAGCGATAACTCATACAACAACAAATATTGTGCTGCTAATTCACGGCTTTCTGGCAGTCGATAATAAGCGGGATCATCACCATGCATATTTTTGTTGAGACGCTTGAAGGTATCGGTGATGCTATTAACGTGTATTACACGATCTTGACTTCGTAACCAATTGGCAAATAGCTCTACTTTTGCTAAAAAAGCAGGTTCACTAATGCCGCCACTTTCTCCTTGTTGCAAGGAATAATGAATATCGTAAATACCATTCATATTAGCAACGATAAAATCAGTATCTCGTCTAAATTCTACTGTTTCATCAAAATATTCAACAAACTGATCATCCAATTTGTTCATCGGCAATAGGCTTATTAATACCAGAGCTAAAGCCCCCATACCCCATAGCAAGCCACGACGATTGATAATGACAAAGTCAGCCAATTTAGTCATCGGGTGAACAGTTGTTCTTTTAACTTGGCGACTAAGAATGCGTACAGGTAGCACCATCATTAATGCAGGCAAAACCGTCACCGACAAAACAAATGCACCCATTACACCAATTGCGACCACATTACCTAAATCATGAAATGGCGGCACATCGCTGAAATTCATACTTAAGAAGCCAATGGCTGTGGTGACGCTGGTAATAAATATCGGCGCTAAATTTACTCGCAAACTATCTTTCATGGCTGCTTGCTTACCTAAACCATGACGCAAGTTATGTAAGAAGGTGACTAATAAATGCACAGCATCCGCTACAGCCATGGTTAAGATGATAGTCGGCGCTGAGGCTGATGGTGGCGTGATTTTCCAACCTAACCATCCCATACTGCCCATACCAATTAAAATCGCTCCAGAAATAACAACGATGGTTGCAATTGTTGCTGTAAATGAACGCAGTAGTATCCCTAAGACAATCACGACAACTAAAAACATCATCGGTACAAGATCTTTCATATCATTCTGTGATGCTTCACCGAATGAATTGTCCATCATCGATAGACCACTGAGATAAATCTTAAGATCGGGATGTTGTACTAAAATTTCATCTCGTAAAAGACGAGCAGCAGCTACCACTATCCCAACTTCATTCAATGCTTTACCGGGTAGTTGGACGGTTACATTGATCGCGGTGACATGGCCACGGGTAGAAATGAGACGATGGACTAAAAGTGGTTCATTAATGGCCACTTGGCGAATATTGTCTAAATCCGTTTGTTCAAGTGACATTGCATCACTGACCAAATCTGCCACAATTAGATCATCTTCTTCGGCGACTGTATGTTGATAATTGCTAATGGAATCAACACGGCTTGAGAATGGGATTTGCCAAGCCCGTTCTGTTAAATCCTCAACTATTGCCAATGTTTCCTTGGTAAATACATCACCATTTTGTGGTGCCAGAACAAACATGACATTGTCAGCTTTACTGTAGGTATTTTGAATGTCTTCAAATGCCAATAATTCAGGATTATCTTCACTGAAAAATTCGCGGTAATCATTAGTGAACTCTAAAAATCGTCCACCACTGGCTGCCATAAAAATAACGATAAACGACAGTAATAATAATCGCCACGGATGGTCGACAACATAATTTATATAACGCTGAGCAAGAGAATCATCCATAATAAATCCTAAGTTTTAATCTTTGAGAGTCCATTCACCAGCAAATCACACACGGATTTTGCCTTGGATTCAAACTCTTCAAGTGAAAATAATGGCATAACGGCAGGAAGGTAAAAGACTGTTATTGCGGTATTAATTGCTTCGGCCGTAGCATCAATATCTGAAAACTCAAATTCACCTGCATCCACACTTTGTTCAAGTAACCGTCGCAACAGTATGATCGTACTATTGCGATGAGATTTCATGACTTCAGGTCGTTGAATGGTCATAGCTTCAATGAGTTCGCTTAATCTTGGTGCAACATCAAAACGACGATAAGTATAGTGGAGGATATTGACAACAAAAGCATGCAGTTTTTCAGCAGATGTCATTAGATTATCTGCAACAATCACTGCTAATTCATTTTCTTTTTCAGCTAAACATTGATTAGCTAAGCCAGCACCGATATCGAGTTTGTTGTCAAAAAACCGATAGAGATTTGCGGCTGACATATTACAGTCGCTCGCAATTTCCACCATAGTGGTCTTGTTATAACCATACAGGCTAAAACGTTCTTCTGCGGCAATAAGGATCTGGGATCGAGTATCTAATTCTGTCATGGATGAACACAATACTCTCCAGTTAGTGAATAATCAACAAAATATTCAGTATTCACAGTTTGTTTCATTTATTCAAATGATAGGCCGAATTCTCCTCACTATATTCTTTTCCAATTCAACCAAAAATAATACTGAAGAAGCAACCAAGGTAATGACTAACCATGTCTCCCATTCTAGGCCTGTCGTTCCAAACAATGTTTGCATGGGAGTAAAGTACGTGAAGGCCACTTGGAACAAGAGCAAGCACGCTATAGCGAGCAGTGCATAACGATTACCTAATAACCCTTGTTTGCTTAACACTGAGTCACTGATGTAACGCGAGTTAAATAAATAAAATATCTCAAACATCACTAACGTATTAACCGCCACGGTACGAGCATATTCAATCGTTGCACCTTGTGCTTGTTGCCAACTAAACAAACCAAAAGTTCC
Source organism: Piscirickettsiaceae bacterium (assembly GCA_013215775.1). Lineage (GTDB taxonomy): Bacteria > Pseudomonadota > Gammaproteobacteria > Nitrosococcales > Methylophagaceae. Next base: position 10,067 of record JABSQO010000023.1, on the reverse strand, counting down.
AACCATAAGGATCAATGACACAAAAGCAATGCGCCATAAAAAAAATGGTGTCAGAAGTGGTTCTTTGGGGTTGCGTGGTGGCCGCAACATGACATTACTTTCAGGTGGCTCAAAGGCTATTGCCAACGCTAAGGTAACAGCAGTAATCATGTTCACCCATAAAATCTGCACGGGAGTAATCGGTAGTGCTGTACCTAGTATGATAGCTGCGATAATAATTAATGCTTCGCCGCCATTGGTTGGTAAGATAAATAAAATCGCTTTTTTCAAATTATCATAAACCGTACGCCCTTCTTCAACTGCATCTACAATGGATGAGAAACGATCGTCTGCTAACACCATTTCAGCCGCATCTTTCGCCACCTCAGTTCCACTTAACCCCATTGCAGTGCCGACATCTGCACGTTTTAAGGCGGGTGCATCATTAACACCATCACCCGTCATTGCCACAACATGACCATTAGCTTGTAAGGCCTGTACTAATCGTAGTTTGTGCTCAGGGCTGGAACGGGCAAAGATATCAACATCGTCTACAACATCTCGTAATTCTTTATTAGTCATTGATTGGATTTCATGTCCCGTCAGCACATGTTCACCATCACCAATATCCATTTGAGCTCCGATTGCTACGGCTGTCACGGCATGGTCTCCAGTAATCATTTTGACTTTAATGCCCGCTGATTGGCATTGTTTTATTGCCGTAATAGCTTCTACTCGTGGTGGGTCAATCATGCCAACAATACCCAATAAGGTTAGGCCTTGTTCAATATCAGAAAACTTCAAATCCCGATGTTCCACCGATGATTTTTTGCAGGCAATGGCCAGTACACGCTGACCTCGACGGGCCATTACATTCATTTGTTGGTGCCAATATGTTAAATCAAGTGCTTCGTCATTTAAGCCATGTCGTTGATACTGACACATGGCCAAAATACGTTCTGGCGCCCCTTTAATATAAGACACACCATGCCCTGAATGATCGTGGTGTAACGTCGCCATAAACTGATGTTGAGATTCAAATGGAATAATATCCGTACGAGGCCAAGATTCAGACTCAAAGTCTGGCGTTAAACCAGCTTTCATTGCCAAGGTGAGTAATGCCGCTTCTGTCGGATCACCTTGTAATTCCCACTCACCATTATTCTTTTTCAATACAGCATCATTGCATAATAATGCAGAGCGCATTAGTTCAGTTAGAACAGGATGATTGGCAAAATCTAATGCTTTATCTTGATATAAAAAATCCCCATGTGGATCGTAGCCCACACCAGTAATATCAAACAATCCTCCTTTTGCTGTAGCAATATTGGTGACCGTCATTTCATTACGCGTCAATGTACCCGTTTTATCCGTACAAATAACCGTAATAGCACCTAGCGTTTCAACCGCTGGTAGCAATCGAATAATTGCCTGTCGCTTTGCCATTTTCTGAACACCTATCGCAAGTGTAATTGTCATAATGGCGGGTAAACCTTCGGGGATAGCTGCAACGGCAAGACCTACCGCAGCTAAAAACATATCCGCTAAGGCATTGCCATGTACGAAGACCCCAAAGGCCATGGTCAATGCGGCAATAACAATAATAATGCCGGTAAGTAATCGACCAAAGTCCGCCATTTGACGCAATAATGGCGTTGTTAAAGTTTCAACTTGTGATAATAAGGTACTAATACGACCAATTTCAGTATCTACTGCAGTGGCAATGACCACACCCAAACCTTGTCCGTAGGTAACCAAAGTGCTGGAGAATGCTATACACGACCTGTCACCTAGTACCGCATCTTTGACTACAGCATCGCATGCTTTCTCTACAGGGACAGACTCTCCTGTCAGTGCTGATTCTTGGATTTGTAAACTTTTTGTTTTTAATAATCGACAATCTGCAGGCACTTTATCACCTGATTGCAACAAGACAATGTCACCCATTACTAACTCTTCAGCTGGTACAGTAATCCGTTTACCATCACGCATTACTATCGCCTGCGATGACAGCATTTTTTTAATGGCACGCAAGGCATCTTCTGCTTTGCCTTCTTGGATAAAACCAATAACAGCATTAATCAAAACTACGCCTAGAATTACGCCTGTATCAATCCAATGTGCTAATAATGCCGTAATACTGGCTGCTGCTAACAAGACATAAATAAGTACATTGTGGCATTGAGCAAAGAAACGTTTTACAGAACTACGAGCTTTAGCTTCAGGTAAACGATTAAGGCCATTTTGCTCTAATCGCTCTGCAGCTTCAGAGGCTGTTAGACCCTCTAATGAACTTGTTAACTGTTTCAGTACTTGGTCTTGTTCAATAGCATGCCAAGTAGAATCTGGTCGGTCTTCTACCTTGTGTTTAGAATTCATCCGTAATATCGGCATATTTGTGACCTCCTAACAAGGTTCGCCTCACAACATGTTAATCGTACTTTACAATGATTCTTGAAAAGGACAGATCATTCTCTGCACCTTAACTCTAATTCAATTATTCCCAAACAGTTTAGATATTACCATTACGTCATCGCCTGACCCATTTTAATGGCAAGCCCAGAATCCAGCTCGGTTTGAAATGCAGCAGCTTGTTCTGACAATAACATCACCACTGTTGAGCCCATATTAAATCGGCCCATCTCTTCACCTTTTTGCAAGGTAATCGCATCCTCATCTTGATAAGACCAATGCTGAATTTCTTTACCATAAGGAGGGGTAATCTGTTCAGCCCATACCGTCTCCATACTACCGACAAAGATAGCCCCGACAAGAACAAGTACCATTGGCCCCTTATCGGTTTCAAATACAGTGACAACACGTTCATTACGTGCAAATAGATTAGGGACTGTACGGGCTGTGCGAGGACTCACTGAAAACAATTTCCCAGGAATATATCGCATCTGCTGTAATCGACCTGTGACCGGCATATGGATGCGATGATAATCACGAGGAGATAAGTACAGCGTTGCGAATTGACCTTGTTGAAATTGCTTTGCTAATTTCTCATCACCACCCAACAACTCTAATACGCTGTAATCACGGCCCTTTGCTTGCACAATAAGTCCAGAATTTATTGGCCCTAACTGGCTAATGGCACCATCGACCGGCGAGACTATTTCACTTTCTGTAGCGATCGGCCGAACACCTTCACGTAAAACTCGGGTAAAAAAATCATTAAAGCTGACATATTGATTCAAATCCGTTTCCGCTGCCTCGGCAACATTTACCTTATATTTTTTTACAATAAATCGGATAAATAAATTCTTGAACCAAGTCACCTGACAACGTGTTAACCGATACATCATCATCGAAAACAAATGATGTGGTATTAGATATTGCGGCAATGTCACAATATGATCCCAAATCGTTGTGCTGTTATTTTGTTGTTTATTCATCAGTCGATTATTTTTTCCCTTTCATACCTTGAGTAAGCTTGTCATAATTCTGCTAGGACACACTTATTCATCCACTCGTACATTAGGGAGTATATCAAGCAATGTATCGTTCTATATTGAATCTGCTAACGCTAATCTTGGTGAGTTTTACATTTTTCTCATCGCCATTATGGGCTAAAGATGATGAATCACCCTCTCCCAAGGCTATTTATTATACATTTCCCGAACCAATCACCATCAATTTCATACAACAAAGTCAGAAAGAAATGCGCTTGCTTCAAGTGAAAGTGGCCTTAATGTCATACGATCAAACCATTATTGATGCCGCCACACAGAATTTACCCATGCTGCAAGATAGCTTGCGAACACTGTTCACAGAACAAACAATGGAAGCCGTTAGTACTATTGAGGGTAGAAAAGGAATTCAAGAAACCGCGCTAAAAACGCTTAAATCAATATTCAAACAAGAAATAGGAAAAGATAATATTGAAGCTGTCTATTTCACCAGTTTTATCATGCAATAAACTGGCATACTAATTGCTGACAACATTATTAACTCTGACTAGGATCCATAAATGGCTGAAGAACAAGACGATATTGAAGTTACTGAAGGCGAAAATGGTGGCGGAAAATCGAAACTCCTTATTATCATCATTGCGGTACTTGTGCTCGCCCTTGGCGGCGTAGGCGCTATGATGTTTTTAGGTGGTGATAAAGAAGGTTCTCCTTCTGAAGAAGCCACTTCTGATGCCCCATTTATCAAATCAGCGGCTATTTATTATACCGTTGACCAAGATTTCAACGTCAATTTTTCTAAACAAAGTAATGGTGAAGTACGTTATTTACAGATTAAATTAAAAGTAATGGCTCGTGATCAGCTTATTATTGATGCTTTTAAGCTACACCTGCCAGCCATTCAGCACGAAATATTACTATTACTTTATGGTCAAAATTATGACGATCTCAATTCTTTAGGCACAAAATCATTACAGGCTGCCGTACTGGCCAAAGTAAATGAATTGCTTAAATCCGAACAATTAGAAAATGGCCTAGAGGCTGTTTATTTCACTAGCTTTTTGATGCAATAATACGATGGCAGTTCACGATATACTTTCACAAGACGAAGTCGATGCTTTATTAACAGGTATGGGCGGAGGCGAGATCGAAACCGAAGGGGAAGCAGTCGACACTTCCGAGGCAAGAGTGTACAACTTTGGCAACGAAGACCGTATCATCCGTGGACGAATGCCCACCTTAGAGATGATCAATGAACGTTTTGGTCGTCATCTTCGAATCAGCTTATTTAATATGTTACGTCGCTCTGCTGAAATTTCAATTAGTGGTATTCAAGTCTTAAAATTCTCTGAATATATCCATACCTTATTTGTTCCTACCAGCCTGAATCTAATTAAGCTAAACCCACTACGTGGCACTGGCTTAATCGTATTTGAACCCAATTTAGTATTTAGCATTCTTGATAATTATTTTGGCGGTGAAGGCCGCTTTCAAGCCCGTATTGAAGGTCGTGAATTTACCGCTACCGAATTGGGCGTTATTCATAAATTACTTCTATTGTGCTTTAAAGACTTGAATGACTCATGGGCACCGATCATGCCTGCAGAATTTGAATTTGTGAACCATGAGGTCAATCCTCAATTTGCTAACATTGTTAGCCCTAGCGAAGTTGTTGTGATTTCAACTATTCATATTGAGTTAGATGGTGGTGGTGGTGATCTTCACATCGCACTACCGTACGCCATGCTAGAACCCATTCGCGATCTTTTAGACACAGGATTACAAAGCGACCGTGCTGGTACGGATAATCGCTGGCCTAAAGCACTAAAAGAAGAAATATTAGTAGCTGATGTCAACCTCTCTGCTGATTTAGTCGAAATTGAAATGACTTTACGTGATGTTTTAAATTTAAAGCCTGGTGATGTTTTACCTATTGATATGCCTGAGACAGTTGTAAGCAAGGCTGAAAATATTCCTATATTCCGTGCAACTTATGGTGAACATAAAGGTAAAGCTGCATTAAAGATTACTGATGTGATTGAGCACAATGTCGACGCATCTCCCACATTTGAGCTGCAAAAGAGTAAATAATCATGAGTGAAGAAGAAACACAAACAGATCAAGAGACTACTGATGAATGGGCAGACGCATTAGAAGAGCAAGGCGCTGGCGCTAAAACTGAAGAAGACCCATGGGACGCGGCACTTGAGGAACAAGCTGAGTCTGAGAGTACACAGGCTGCACCAGCCACTCAACTTAGTGACGATTCTAGACCTTCAAACAATACCGAGATGAATCTTGATATGGTGCTGGATCTTCCCGTTACCATTTCAATGGAAATTGGTCGAACCAAGATGAATATTCGAAATTTATTACAACTTAGTCAAGGTTCCGTAGTTGAACTGGACCGTTTGGCCGGTGAGCCAATGGACGTATTAGTTAATGACACACTCATTGCCCATGGGGAAGTAGTCGTAGTCAACGATAAATTTGGTATCCGACTAACCGATGTTATCAGTGCAGATGAACGCATTAAGAAACTTCGATAATGAAACAGTTCATTCACCTAATTTATGGGCTAATCTTATCGCTTATTTCTAATATTTCTTTCGCTGCCACTAGTGATGAAAAATTAAATCCAACGAGTACATTGGCAACACCCGTCGGAGCTAGTGCTTTAGTAGAAACATTACTAGGCCTGTTATTAGTCTTAGTCACTATTGCTTTTCTGGCTTGGTTACTACGCCGTACTGGTCGTTTTCAAGCTTCCGCTAATGGAGAGATGAAGATTATTGCTGGGCTGTCATTAGGCTCTCGTGAACGCGCTATTCTATTGCAAGTGGGTGAACAACAAATTTTAGTGGGTGTGACTCCCCAACAAATTCGAACATTACATATTCTTGAAAAACCCATTCCATCTGATAACACAGATGGAAATACCAGTGGTTTTGCTGAAAAACTTCAACAAATGATGAAAAAACAGGCTCAATCATGATTCGTAGCGTCATAACATTACTTTTGTTATTTCTTCCATTTATAGCAGGTGCTGAGCCTGGTATTCCTGCGGTGACCGTAACGACGGGTGAGGATGGCGGCCAAAGTTATACTGTCTCCTTACAAATTCTTGCATTAATGACTATTTTAACACTGCTCCCTGCAGCGTTAATGATGATGACATCTTTTACTCGTATTATTATTGTATTAGCCATTTTACGACAAGCTATGGGAGTGCAATCTACTCCTTCGAATCAAGTGCTTATTGGCCTATCGCTATTTTTAACATTTTTCATCATGAACCCAGTTTTTGATAATGCTTATCAAAATGGTGTTAAACCTTATATGGATGGTGGAATAGAAGTTTCAGAGGCTATCGACAAATCAACTCAGCCTTTTAAAGAGTTCATGTTGGCTCAAACTCGAGAAAGTGATCTTGAACTATTTGCAAATATCGCAGGATATACAGAACTCGAATCTGCAGCAGACGTACCTTTTAGCTTATTACTCCCCTCTTTTGTCACCAGTGAACTTAAGACGGCTTTTCAAATAGGTTTCCTGATCTTTATCCCCTTTTTAATCATTGATTTAGTGGTTGCCAGCGTGCTAATGGCAATGGGTATGATGATGTTGTCTCCTATGTTGATCTCACTTCCTTTCAAGCTAATGTTATTTGTACTTATTGATGGTTGGGCCTTGTTGATGGGCACCTTAGCCTCCAGCTTTTATATTTAGATATGACACCTGAATCAGTTCTCACCATCATGCAGCAGACTCTGCAAGTCATCACCATGTTGATTGCTGTGATTCTATTGCCAGCATTGTTTGTGGGCTTACTTGTCAGTATGTTTCAAGCCGCAACCTCGATCAATGAACAAACCCTAAGCTTTATACCCAAACTATTAGTAACGATTTTAGTACTCGTTATAGCAGGCCCCTGGATGTTAAGTGTAATGATGGGTTATGCTCAACGAATTTTTGAAGATATTCCTTTCTTAATCGGCTAGCCATGCATTTCACCAGCGCTGAAATAACCGGATTATTAGGGAGTTATCTTTGGCCCTTTTTCCGCATTGCTGCATTAGTGATGGCAGCCCCTATTTTTAGCAGTAATTTTGTTACTGTTCGCAGTCGATTGTTGATTGCTCTTGCCATTAGTATCGTCATCGTACCAACCATTCCAAATGCTGCACCTGCTGTAGAACCGCTCAGTGGAGCTGGTCTATTAATTGTAGTGCATCAGCTTCTGATTGGGGCATGTATGGGATTTATGTTGCAATTATTATTTAATGCTTTCACCATTGCCGGCCAAATAATTGCCATGCAGATGGGGCTTGGTTTTGCCTCACTAGTTGACCCTCAAAATGGGGTATCAGTCCCAGCGATCAGTCAATTTTATTTAATTTTTGTCACGCTGGTTTTTATCAGTTTAGACGGCCATTTAATTCTATTACAAGTACTAGCTGAAAGTTTTGTAACCTTACCAATATCACCAACAGGATTACCTCACACAAGTTTCCGTGATCTGGTTGGGCAAGCAAGTTGGATGTATGCTTCTGCTCTCATTGTTGCGTTACCAGCTATCGGTTCATTAATGATGGTTAATTTATCCTTTGGGATATTATCTCGGGCAGCACCTCAAATCAGTCCTTTCTCAATTGGTTTCCCCATGACCCTCACCCTTGGATTTGCCATCATATTTATCACTTTACCAACTGCTGGTAATCATTTAACAACAATGGCAGATCATATACTACAAATGATTCGTTTATTGGTGCGCCCAAATGGCTGAAGAATCATCTGGACAAGATAAAACCGAGCAGCCCTCGCCTAAGAAATTAAGTGATGCTAGGGAAAAAGGGCAAGTGCCTCGATCAAAAGAATTTACTACTGTTATCGTGTTGATCGCTAGTGGAGTTGCCATGTTGTTTTTGGGAGCTCAAATCATTGAAAGTCTTGCCGAAGTCATGTCAAACTCTTTCACCTTTAGCAGAAATCAACTATTTGATCCGGCAGCATTAGCACATCATTTATTACACTCAATTGAAACCATCTCTGTTGCTCTAGGTTCCTTTTTAGCGGTCACTGTTCTGGCAGCACTTATTGCTCCAGCAAGCATTGGTGGTTGGAATTTTTCTGTTCAGGCAATGGGCGTAAAACCCGAAAAATTAGATCCTTTTAAAGGGTTAAAACGTATTTTTGGCCCCCAAGGATTAATTGAACTAGCTAAAGCGCTTGGCAAGTTTATTCTGGTCGGCGTCATTTCAGTTTTAGTCCTATGGAGTTTGCGTGACCAATTATTGACGCTTGGTATGCAAGAGGTCGACGTTGCGTTGTCTGCATTAGGCTATTTAGTGACATGGGTGTTCTTAGTCATCTCATCAGGTTTAATTCTTATTGCCTTAATTGACGTGCCATTTCAACATTGGAATCACAATCGTCAACTCAAGATGACTAAGCAAGAAGTCAAAGATGAAATGAAACAAACGGATGGTAACCCTGAGGTGAAAGGTCGTATCAGACGCCTACAAGTTGAACTATCACAACAACGAATGATGCAAGATGTACCAACGGCTGACGTTATTATTACCAACCCAACTCATTATGCTGTTGCAATACGTTATGACCAGTCAGGAGCGGGAGCACCACTCGTTGTTGCTAAGGGGGCAGACTTAATTTCTCAACATATTCGTACAATCGGTGAGGCCAATGAAGTGCCAATTTTATTGGCTCCACCACTTACTCGTGCCATTTATTTCAGCACAGAATTAGGGCAAGAGATTCCATCTGGTCTATATATTGCAGTAGCCCAAGTGTTAGCGTTTGTCTTCCAGTTACGTCGCTATAACAACAGAGGCGGTAATAAGCCTCGACTTAATACGGAGGACTTGCCAATACCAGATGACTTAAAACGAGATTAAAGCTTAATGGAAAATAATGCTCTTTTTGCCCGATTAAAATCTATGATCAATGGTGGTTTTGCTGCACCGATGATTTTAGTGGCATTACTTGCCATGATCGTGCTTCCCCTTCCGCCCATGATGCTGGATTTATTGTTCAGCTTTAATATTGCCCTCTCTCTTACCATTATGCTTGCCAGCATTTATGTTCTTAAACCACTGCATTTCTCCTCCTTCCCCAGTATCTTATTAATCGCTACATTATTGCGATTGGCATTGAATGTTGCCTCAACTCGGATCGTATTACTTGAAGGTCATACTGGTACGGCCGCAGCAGGAAATGTAATTGAGGCATTTGGTGAATTTGTTATTGGTGGTAATTACACCGTTGGGTTTGTTGTTTTCGCTATTCTAGTGATTGTTAACTTCGTGGTGGTCACCAAAGGTGCAACTCGTATTGCTGAGGTGAGTGCACGTTTCACCTTAGATTCTATGCCCGGTAAACAAATGGCAATTGATGCTGATTTAAATGCGGGATTAATTGATCAGGATGAAGCTCGTAGCCGCCGTGACGAAGTCATGCAAGAGGCAGATTTTTATGGCTCAATGGATGGTGCTAGTAAATTCGTTCGTGGTGACGCAATTGCCGGTATTTTGATTTTATTTATCAACCTTATTGGCGGACTTATTATCGGCGTTGTTCAACACGATTTAAGCTTTGCAGATGCCGCTCATAACTACACACTATTAACTATCGGTGATGGTCTAGTGGCACAAATCC
>JABSQO010000022.1 GCA_013215775.1 Piscirickettsiaceae bacterium | reverse complement strand
GCCGCTACTTTAGCAATTGGGAAACCCGTTGCTTTTGAAGCCAAAGCAGATGAGCGTGAAACGCGCGGATTCATTTCGATAATAATCAAACGACCTGTTTCAGGGTGAACTGCAAACTGTACATTCGAACCACCAGTATCAACACCAATCTCCCGTAATACGGCCAATGAGGCATTACGCATAATTTGATATTCTTTATCGGTCAGTGTTTGTGCTGGTGCCACGGTAATTGAATCACCAGTATGGACACCCATCGGGTCAAGATTTTCAATTGAACAAATAATGATGCAGTTATCTTTACGATCTCGCACCACTTCCATTTCATACTCTTTCCAACCAATAATGGATTCTTCGATCAACAATTCAGAGGTTGGACTCAGGTATAAACCACGTTGACAGATATCAACAAAATCTTCACGGTTATATGCAATACCACCCCCACTACCACCCATGGTAAATGAAGGACGAATAATAACGGGATAACCAAATTGCTTTTGGGCCTCCAATGATTCTTCCATAGTATGGGCAATAGCAGACTTTGGCATATCCAAACCAATTTTACGCATGGCAGCACGGAATAAATCACGATCTTCAGCTTTATTGATAGCCTCGCTATCAGCACCAATCATTTCAACGCCAAACTTTTCCAAGACCCCTTCACGCTCAAGATCTAAGGCACAATTCAATGCTGTTTGCCCACCCATTGTTGGCAAGATCGCATCAGGACGTTCTTTTTCAATGACTTTGCTGACTGCTTGCCAGGTGACTGGCTCGATGTAAGTCGCATCTGCCATATTAGGATCAGTCATGATTGTAGCTGGATTAGAGTTCACTAAAACAACTCGATAACCTTCTTCGCGTAGCGCCTTACACGCTTGAGCTCCAGAGTAATCAAACTCACAGGCTTGGCCAATAACAATTGGGCCTGCACCTAAAATCAGGATGCTTTTAATATCAGTACGTTTTGCCATCGTGTATTACTTACCTGTCGCTGTTTCAAGCAATTTAATAAAGTGATCAAATAAAGGAGCTGCATCCTGTGGGCCAGGGCTCGCTTCTGGGTGTCCCTGAAAACTAAATGCTGGCTTAGTTGTGTGGTGAATACCTTGTAAAGAACCATCAAACAAGGAGATATGAGTTGCCTCTAATGAATCTGGTAATGACGCTTGATCTACTGAAAAACCGTGATTCTGACTAGTAATCATTACCAAGCCAGCCGTCATCTCTTGCACTGGATGATTAGCACCATGGTGACCAAACTTCATTTTGACTGTCTTTGCACCACACGCTAATGCCAATAATTGGTGACCTAAACAAATACCAAAAATGGGTACATTTTTTTCGAGGAATGTTTGAATCGCTTCAATAGCATAAGTGCATGGCTCAGGATCGCCAGGTCCATTGGATAAGAATACGCCATCCGGATTCATTGCTAACACCTCTTCAGCAGAAGTTTGAGCTGGCACAACCGTTAAGCGGCATCCTCGTTCCACCAACATACGAAGGATATTACGCTTCACACCAAAGTCATAAGCCACCACATGGAAACGTGGTTCAACTGATTGGGATTCTCCAGATAAATGCCAGCAAGATTTGTCCCACTCATAAGGTTCTTCAGTAGTAACAACTTTCGCCAAGTCCATACCTTTGAGACCATCAAACGCTTGTGCTGCAGCAATTGCTGCTTCAATATCAATATTATCGCCTGCAACGATACACCCTTTCATCGCACCTTTATCACGTAATCTACGCGTCAAAGCACGGGTATCAATTCCGGCAAGGCCAACAATATTATGCCGTTCAAGATAAACATCTAAGGCTTCTTCACTACGCCAGCTACTTACCACGGGCGATAGATCACGAATAATCAGGCCACTGGCATAAATATTTGTTGATTCTTCATCTTCAGAATTCACCCCAACATTACCAATGTGCGGATAAGTTAAAGTCACAATTTGCCGGCAATAAGAGGGGTCAGTAAGAATTTCCTGATAGCCTGTCATTGCTGTATTAAACACGACCTCACCAACTGATTGCCCAATAGCACCAATTGATTCGCCGTGATAGACAGTACCATCTTCAAGAGCGAGTAATGCGCTTGTTTGCAAGGGAAACCTCCACCAGATAAAAATAATGGGGCAAGCTTGACGCTCTCCCCAGACAAAACCTATGTGATTTTATCGCAAAACAACCCCACTAGTCTATGCAAAAAACCATGACATTTCTCTTTTCAATCGGTAATATCTCACTAACTCTGACTTTATTTAGAAGGTACACGCCGTGAACCCTTATTTTTCACCATCAGGCTTTCCATTTCAACGTCCAAGACGATTACGAAAAGATATTTTTTCACGAAACCTAGTACGTGAAAACCAACTCAGTGTAAATGATCTTATTTATCCCTGTTTTGTGTTGGATGGCAATAATAAACGTCAAGCTATTGCATCCATGCCTGATGTTGAAAGACTGAGTATCGATTTACTATTAAAAGAAGCCGAAACAGTTCATCGTTTAGGTATCCCTGCTATCGCCCTATTTCCAGTGACACCCGATAATGTAAAAACAGAAGATGCTCGAGAAGCCTATAATCCTGATGGTTTAGCACAACGCGCTGTTCGTGCTCTAAAAGCAGATTTTCCCGATCTTGGTATTATTACTGATGTCGCACTCGACCCATTCACCACCCACGGCCAAGATGGTTTGATTGATGAGTCCGGCTATATCCTTAATGATGAAACGGTTGAAGTACTGATTAAACAAGCCCTATCTCATGCTGAAGCGGGGGTTGATATTGTTGCACCTTCCGACATGATGGATGGACGCATAGGCGCCATCCGCCAAACTTTAGAAAGCCAAGGTCATATTCATACTCGTATTCTGGCCTATTCAGCCAAATATGCCTCTAGTTTCTATGGGCCATTTCGTGATGCCGTTGGCAGTGCAACCAATCTTGGCGCAGGTAATAAATACAGTTATCAAATGGATCCCGCCAATAGTAACGAAGCCTTACATGAAGTCGCATTAGACATAGATGAAGGTGCGGATATGGTGATGATTAAACCTGGCATGCCTTATTTAGATATCGTCCGTCGCGTGAAAGATAGCTTTCAAAAACCAACCTTTGTTTATCAAGTTAGTGGTGAATATGCCATGCTAAAAGCCGCCTCACAAAATGGCTGGTTAGATGAACAAGCTACCGTAATGGAAAGCATGATCGCATTTAAACGCGCTGGTGCTGATGCAATTCTGACTTATTATGCTAAAGATATTGCTCAATGGTTAGCGGAATCATAATGACCGATCATTATGCTGTTATTGGTAACCCTATAAGCCATAGTAAATCGCCGCTAATTCACACTGAATTTGCCAAACAAACAGGGCAAGACCTAGATTATATTGCTAAAGAAATCCCACTTAATGATTTAGCAGCTGGCCTAAAACAATTACAAGCCGATGGCTTTAAAGGTATTAACATCACCGTACCTTTTAAAGAGCAGGCTTGGCAGATTGTTATTAACAAAAGTAAACATGCTACACGTGCAGGCGCAATTAATACTATTGTCTTTAATGATGATGGTTCACTCTATGGTGATAACACCGATGGCATTGGCCTTTGCCGTGATCTCGTTGATAACCATCAAATAGAACTGAAAGGAAAGCGTATTTTGCTACTCGGTGCTGGAGGTGCGGCACGTGGCGTTATAGAACCTTTACTAAAATTTCAACCATCAGAACTCATCATTGCAAATCGTACTGCCAGTAAAGCTAAAGATCTAAGTCAGCTGTTTGCAGACTTCGGCAATGTGCAAGGAGGTGGCTTTGGTGATTTATCGGGCTCATTTGATGTCATCATTAATGCAACAGCAGCCAGCCTTAATGGTGAAGTTCCTCCTCTAGCCGACTCTATTCTTAATGATAACTCTAGTTGCTATGACATGATGTATAGCGATAGCGATACAGCATTTATCAGCTGGGCAAAACAGCATGGCGTAAATAAAGCCAGTGATGGTCTAGGTATGCTTATTGAGCAAGCAGCTGAGGCCTTCAGATTATGGCGTGGCGTTAAACCGGAAACACAAACAGCGATTAAATTAATTCGTAACTAGAAAAAGCAAGTGTGCACTCATTATCAATCTTGATGTGCTTTTCGGTATTCCCCGCCCCACTCACATAATAAATCCAGTGCTGGGTTAAGCTTTTCTGCTAGTTCAGTAGATGTATATTCCACTTTGGGGGGTACTTCAGCGTAAACATGGCGAGTAATTAATTTATCGGCTTCCAGTTCACGCAACTGATGAGTCAACATTTTTTGAGTAATTCTAGGAATACTGCGCTTTAACTCACCAAAGCGAAGTGTTTTACCACGTAACTGGTAAAGGATAATCACTTTCCATTTCCCGCCAATCACATCAATGGCCGTCGTTACTGGACAGCTAGGCATGTCGATACATTCTGCTATTGATGATTCTTTTTCTAAATTATTTTCTGCTCTGCGAGCCTTTGAATTCGCCATTAGGCACCTCGATGAAACTAACTATCAAATTCGTGCGTACTTGTTAATACCATAGCTTAAGCTCTATAGTTACAAAAGTATACTAACCATCAAATATAAACAAACAATATTAAAAGGGAGTAACAATGAACTTTGAATTTCTGTTCAGTGAAAAGACATTAGGCGATTTAAACCTGCCTCACCGCGTTATTATGGCGCCACTAACACGATCTCGCTCATCTCAACCAGGTGATATTCCTAATGATCTTAATGCTGAATATTATAAACAACGAGCATCTGCAGCATTAATCATCACTGAAGCAACTCAAATATCACCTCAACGCCTTTACACCCGGAATTCACTCAAAAGAACAAATACAAGGTTGGCAAAAAATTACCCATGCCATACATGATGAAAACTCACATATCTTTATGCAATTGTGGCTTGTGGGGCGTGTTTCACATTCATCCTTACAACCTGAAAACGTCCTCCCCGTTGCCCCATCGGAAATTGCCGTAGAAGGCCAAGCTTTTACTTATGAAGGTATGCTCGATTTTGAAACGCCAAGAGCATTGGATTTAAGTGAAATGTCCGACATTGTTGAGCAATATCGACAAGCGGCTATTAATGCCAAACAAGCAGGATTTGATGGCGTAGAAATCCATGCTGCCAATGGTTATCTATTAGACCAGTTCTTAAAAGATGGCACCAATAAACGAAATGATATTTATGGTGGCAGCATTGAAAATCGTGCTCGTTTAGTGCTGGAAGTCGTCCAAGCAGTGACTGAAGTTTGGGGAGGTCGTCGTGTCGGTATTCGTATCTCGCCGACTGGCACATTCAACTCAATGTCCGAAACTAACCCGCAAGTTTTGTATAACTATCTCGTTGAAAAACTAAATCAATTTGATCTCGCTTATATTCATGTCGTCGAACAATTTGGCGATGCTGTCACTGAAGATTTTGACTTTACATTATTACGGAAACTATTTGATGGTGCTTACATAGCAAATGGTAGCTACACAGGCGAATCAGCCGAACAAAGCCTAAAAAATGACTATAGTGACTTTGTTGCTTTTGGTGTTCCTTTTATATCTAACCCCGTTCTACCAGAAAGAATAGAGAAAAATGCACCACTTAACCCTGCCGATCCTGATACATTCTATGGCGGTGATGCTAAAGGTTATACTGATTACCCAAGTCTCACATGCGCATCAGTCTAAGTTGAAGGTTATCTAAACTCTTATGCAAAAATTTTCAGAAATTTATCAACAAGCATTGGAACGAAAAGGTGGTGAGGAACAGCTCACCGCCCTTATGCCTACGGGTATAAAAACATCGGCTGAATTATCTGTAATATCTCATGATCGCCATTTAGCTGAGATGACTAAGGCGATATTTAAAGCTGGATTTTATTGGAAGGTAGTCAACCATAAGTGGGCTGGTTTTGAAGAGGCATTTTGGAATTTTAATCTGGCACGGTGTGCTATGACTAGCCCTGAAGATCTCGAAAGTCTGTATCAAGACACTCGTATTATTAGGAATGGTCAGAAAATTGATACTGTACATCGAAATGCTGCCATGATTTTGGAACTATCTGAACAATATGGTTCTTTTGCCAGTCTAATCGCGGAATGGCCTGATGATGATTTTATCGGTTTAGTAGACTTGTTACATAAAAATGGGGCGAGATTAGGCAAACAAACCTGCCAATATTTTCTTCGTTTCATCGGTAAAGATGGTTTCATTCTCGCAAGAGATGGTATTGCCGCACTGATTAATGCTGGCGTTATCACCACGACACCCACCAGCAAGCGAAACTTAAAATTAGTGCAGCAAGCCTACGATATTTGGCGTGATGAAAGTGGCCTCGGTAATGCTCAGATCAGTCGTATTTTGTCTTTATCTACTGGATAGCCTCATTCAAACCCAGATCAAGTTGTGGATTTATTTTCTCGACCTCTTTTTGCTCAAAACCACTTACCGTCACCCCAACTAATCGTATTGCTTGTTGCCCTGCATTGGTTCGTTCTAGCAGTATTGGTAATAACGTTTTTATAGCGGTTAAGTCTAGATCTTCCTCTACTGTCTGCGATCGTGTTACTTGCTCAAAGTTGGAATATTTAACTTTTAAAGTGAGGGTTTTTCCTGTTAGTTGATATTTTTTAAGGCTTTCTACAACATGCTCTGCCAAACTTTCAAGTATCGTAATCAATGCATTAACTGACAAACTATCTTCAGAAAACGTAGTCTCTTTACCTAGTGACTTTCTAATGCGCTGACTACGCACAGGACGATGGTCTATCCCTCGTGAAATATCAAAATAATAATGGCCTGATTTACCGAATTTATCGACTAAGTCCTCTTTAGCCCACTGGCGTAAATCTAAGCCCGTTTTTATCCCTAATTTGTTCATTTTGGCTTCCGTAGCTGGCCCAATGCCATGAAATTTTCCTATTGCTAACGTTGCCACAAAATCTACACCCTGCTCTGGTTTAATTAGATATAAGCCGTCAGGCTTATCCATGTCAGAGGCAATTTTGGCGAGAAATTTATTGTATGATATGCCTGCAGAGGCAATAAGTTGTGTTTCAGCCAAAATATCACGCTTAATAGCCTGAGCAATGCGGGTAGCAGAGCCATCATATTCAGCGGTATAGCTAACATCTAAGTAAGCTTCATCCAGTGATAAAGGTTCAACTTCAGAAGCATATTGCCAAAATATGGTTCGGATCTGTTCTGACACCTCTCGATAAGCCTCAAAACGGGGTGGTACAAAAATCGCTTGTGGACAAAGACGATATGCCTGAGAACTTGGCATCGCAGAATGAATACCAAACTGTCGCGCTTCATAACTACATGCCGCCACTACCCCTCGACTATTTGGCTTTCCTCCGACAATCAAAGGCTTACCATGATAGTCCGGCTGATCACGTTGCTCTACTGATGCAAAAAAGGCATCCATATCAATATGAATTATTTTACGTTGATGTGGCATTTATATACTAATGTAGTTTGATTATTAATCGACGAAAAACTAAATTTAAAATAGTTGATTCATATCATACCTACTTCTATTAAACAGCACGTATTCTTGTATTGATAGATCTTCAATTAAGTTAGCCATTAGGAGAACAGTATGAACATTGTCAGACATGGCCTTTCCATAGGTATTGAAAGAACCGGTAATCACTTTTTCCTAACCCTCAAAGCTTCAGGAAAACTCACCCATGAAGATTATGAAATTATCACCCCGATGATTGACTCCGCACTCGCCACGGTGAAAACACCCAAAGTCGACGCACTCATTGATGGAACTGAACTAGAAGGATGGGAAATTAGGGCAGCATGGGATGATTTTAAGATCGGCCTAAAGCATGGCAATGAATTTGAAAAAATCGCTATCTATGGCAATAAAAATTGGCAAGAAACCCTAGCCAAAATGGGTTCATGGTTTATTTCTGGTGAAATAAAATACTTTGAGAATATAAGCGAAGCGCTAGATTGGCTTGATCAATGATGTAACACAAGGAAAATTATAGGAATGCCCCACAGTGCCGTTGTGAACGGTGTCCTCGAACCATCTTTTGGTCCAAGTGGGAATCTCGTTGGAGCTTCGGGCTGCCCATTCAAGATGGGTTTGCACTCCTGCTACTAATCAACTCCCGTGCATAAATGCTTATCGGGTCAAGAAACTAATGCCACTATCGAACACCGTAGGGACTTGAGTCAATGATACGCTTAAATCAGAAGACAGGCTGAATATTTTAGAGTTCTAGCTGGCGATCTTCTTCTAAAAAAGCGCTAACCTTATCTTTCATCAGCAAAATACTTTTATTCACACTTGCTAATCCACCGCCTTCAGTATTTTCAAAATCGATCAGATCATGCGCAATATTAAGAGCGGCCATAACCGCAATACGATCCAAACCAACCACTTTACCTGTTGAGCGGATCTGTTCCATATTGTCATTTAGTAACTTTGCAGAAGAAATTAGCGCTTCTTTTTCTCCTTCTGGACAAGAAATTTGATATTCCTTCCCCAAAATATTCACTGATACAGGTGAACTCATAGTTCACTATCCATTTCTTTAAGCCGTTGCACCATTTTATCTATTCGCCCTCGTGCGATCTCTGTTTTCTCAAGCAATTGCGCCCTCTCTGATAGCCATGCTGTCTTTTGAGCTTGCAACAGCATATTTTCTTCACGGCCACGACGACTCGTATGAAGCAGGTCATCTACTTGTTGTTCTAATTGTTGAATCGCGTCTATTTCCATTACTATTGAGTTCTTGACTGTGCGAAAATAAAGCTAACTATAGACGCGCCCTACCGATTGGGTCAACAATTGTCATAATAATTTTTTTAAATATAGGTCGTATCATCATGTCTGAATTGTATTTTCCATCTCTTACTGCCAACAACGAAGGAGGAGATGGCCCTGCTAATGCATCTGAATTACAAGGCGCATTATGCGGATTATTATGTCTAAATTCACAAGCAAACCGCGCCACATGGTTTAAAGATCTATATGAAGATATAGATCCAGGTGAAGAAGAAATCCTCGATTTAACCGTGTTATTCGATCAAACAGTGCAATCGCTAAACAGCCTTGATTTTGATTTGCAACTCGAACTTCCTGACGATAATGCTCCCCTTCCTTCCCGCATCTTAGCCATGACTGATTGGTGTCAGGGATTAGTTTATGGCCTTGGAGCATCAGGTCTGACCGACGATACCGAATTGTCTGACGATTCTAAAGAATATATTGCTGATGTCATTAATATCAGTCGGATCACTGATGAAGAGTTAGAGGATTCTGATAGCGATGAGGTGAATTACGAAGAATTAATCGAATATCTACGCATGGGGTTATTTTTAATTTATGGTGAGCTACAACCACCTGAAATGACTGATCACAATACTGAACATTAAAACCAATGAATAAACAAGAATTTGCCAAACGTCGCCAACGCCTAATTGATATTATGGGTGAAAATAGTATTGCTGTTTTACCCAACGCAAAAGTATCTCCACGTAATCGTGATGTTGATTATATTTTCCGTAGCGATAGTAATTTTCATTACCTTAGCGGCTTTGATGAACCTGAATCACTCCTCGTCATTGTGCCAGGACGACCTCATGGTGAATATTTATTATTTTGTCGGGAACGTGATCTCGATAAAGAAATATGGAATGGCTATCGAGCAGGGCAAGAAGGTGCTATAGAGAAATATGGCGCCGATGATTCTTATCCCTTTTCAGATCTAAACGATATCCTACCAGGCTTATTGGAAGGCAAAGAAAAAGTCTTCTATACCATGGGTAATGTGCCTTCTTTTGACCACCGCATGGTAGGTTGGCTGAACCACCTTCGCAATGCATCCCGTCAAGGAATATCATCTCCTAATGAGATGGTCGAATTAGACCATGTATTAAATGAACTACGTTTATTTAAGAGTAGTAGTGAAATTAAAGCCATGCGTCATGCTGCTGAAACATCTGCTCAAGCACATATTCGTGCGATGAAATTTACCAAACCGGGAAAATGGGAATATCAAGTTGAAGCAGAAATCATTCATGAATTCATGAAAAATGATTGCCGCTCTCCTGCATACCCATCTATTGTTGGTGGTGGTGAGAATGGCTGCATTCTGCACTATATTGAAAATAATCACCGCCTAAAAAACAATGATCTATTATTGATCGATGCCGGTGCTGAACATGATTATTATGCTGCTGACATAACACGCACATTTCCTGTAAACGGCAAATTCACTACATGCCAAAAAACGTTATATAACATTGTGCTAGATGCGCAAAAAACAGCGATTGCCGAAGTCAAACCCGGGAATCACTGGAATCAGCCACATGAAGCAGCAGTACGTGTATTAACAGAAGGTTTACTGAAAATCGGCTTACTAAAAGGCAAACTAGAAACACTGATCAAAAACGAAAAATATCGTGATTTTTATATGCATCGAACTGGGCATTGGTTAGGTATGGACGTACACGATGTTGGTGACTATAAAGTTGGCGGTGAATGGCGGTTGTTAGAGCCAGGAATGGTACTGACTGTAGAGCCTGGCTTATATATTCGTGACCCTAAAAACATCCCAAAAAAATGGCATTTTATCGGCATTAGAATTGAAGATGACGTGTTGGTTACTAAAACAGGCAATGATGTATTATCAAAATCTGCACCGAAAGAAGTTGAAGAAATTGAAGCTCTAATGGCTACTCAATAAAATGAAAAATCAAGATTTCGACTTAATCATTGTTGGCGGTGGCATGGTTGGGGCAAGTCTCGCTTGTGCATTAAAAAACACGTCATTAAAAATTGCGATTATCGAAGCATTTTCTGTCACTTCTGAACAACAACCTAGTTATGATGATCGCGCTATTGCATTAGCCTACGGATCCCAACGAATTTTTGAGGCCATAGGACTGTGGGAGCATCTTGCACCTCATAGTACGGTTATTAGCGATATTCATATTTCGGATCGGGGACACTTTGGCGCAACACGACTCTCTGCTAAAGAAGAAAACGTACCCGCCCTAGGTCAAGTTATTACTGCTCGAATCATCGGTAGAGTCCTCAATAAGGCCTTATCCCTACAAGATAATATTGAATTTATTTGTCCCACTAAAGTAGTCCATTTAGAGCAATATTCAAACTCTGTTGAACTCACATTAGATGATGATCAACACCTATCCGCCAAACTAATTGTCGCTGCTGATGGCGGCCATTCCACCATTCGTCGCTTATTAAGTTTAGGGATGTCGGAACAGGATTATCAACAAACTGCAATTACCGCCAATATCAGTTCTGAACGACCTCATCAAAATCGTGCATTTGAGCGGTTTACTGATTCTGGCCCTCTCGCATTATTACCGATGTCTGATAACCGCTGCAGTCTGGTGTGGACAATTTCAACGGGAGATGAAGTTGATATTCTCAACTTGTCTGACCAAGATTTTTTATCCCAATTACAAGATCGATTCGGTTACCGACTTGGTAAACTCACCCATGTTGGACAGCGACATAGTTACCCTTTAAAACTGATCCAAACAGATCAAGCTGTTCAACAACGTATCGTATTAATTGGCAATGCTGCTCACAACTTACACCCAATTGCCGGGCAAGGATTTAACCTAGGCTTACGTGATGTAGCCGCCTTAGCCGATGTAATTGCTAATGCTGATGATTGTGGTGAGGCTCAACTATTGCATGATTACACGCAATGGCGGCAAAACGATCAGGATAATGTTATTCAAGTGACTGATAGCCTAGTTAAACTCTTTAGTAATTCTAATCCCTTGTTAGGTTATTGCCGCGGTGCTGGGTTAGCATTAATAGATGCTTTATCACCAATAAAACATCGCTTAGCCCAAAAGAGTATGGGCTTAGACCGAAAACAACCAAGGCTAGGTCGAGGCATATCACTATGAGTGATCATTATGATGTCATTATTGTTGGCGGCGGCATGGTGGGAACAACTTTAGCGGTAGCATTAGCCGAACAAAAAACGTTAACAATTGCCGTTATTGAAGCCTATCCTCTCACTCCGATTACCGAGCAAGATAATCCTGATTTACGGGTCAGTGCATTAACGCGCGCCAGTGAAATACTGCTTAAAAATCTAACTATTTGGCAACAGCTTATCCTTAGCAGAATAAGTCCTTTTACTAACATGGAGGTATGGGAAACCCCAGAGAGCACCCTCCATTTTGACAGTGCAGATATTGGCGAACCATTACTCGGTAATATTGTTGAAAATCGTAATCTGCAACAAGCGTGTATTACTCGTTGCAGTCAGCTCCCTAATATAGATTTTGTTTGTCCTGCTAAACCATCCTCAATGGAGGATAACACTCTGATTTTGGAAGATGGTCGAGCTTTTACCGCTGATTTAATTGTCGGTGCCGATGGTGCTCAATCATTATTGCGTGAATGGATGAACATTGAATCACGCGGATGGGATTATGACCAATCCGCTGTTGTTTGCACCGTGACAACCGAACAACCTCATCGATATACGGCTTGGCAACGTTTTTTACCTGAAGGGCCATTAGCATTTTTACCGCTATCTGATACTCACCAATGCTCAGTTGTTTGGTCAAACTCAACCGAAGAGGCCAAGTTATTATGCCAACTTGATGATGACCATTTTAAAGACACAATTGCTGCCGCATTTGAAAACAAATTAGGCAAAATTGTCGAAGTTAGTCAACGAGCTAATTTTCCACTAAAACTACGCCATGCTGACCATTATGTTGAATCTGGATTTGCTCTTGTTGGTGATGCTGCCCACACCATTCATCCACTAGCAGGACAAGGGCTCAATATAGGCTTACTAGACGCAGCCACCTTAGCAGAAGTCGTCATTGAAGCACATCAGAAAGGCCGTGATATTGGTAGTTTACATACCTTGAATAAATATCAACGTCGCCGGAAAGGCGATAATGTTGCCATACAAATGACAATGGATGCCTTCAAACGCATATTCGGTAGTGATCTAGCCCCCGTTCAATGGGTAAGGCGATTTGGTATTAAAACAGTAAACCAATCAACCTTGTTAAGAAAGCTGTTTATGCATCAAGCATCAGGCCACCGCTTTGCCAACCCTAAAATAACTAAATAACGCGTATTAGTTCCGACTTAATCTAACACGTCTAAAAGCAAGGTTTCGATACGGTTGAACAGATCGCTTAGTGCCAAGAACCGTCACTCGTGTAGTACTAACACCACCATAAACGGCGCGAGCTTGCGAGCGTCTGACGAGCATAGAGAGCGAATTTAATAATGCCCTCGTTAAATGGGGTTGCGACACAATACATAGCTATACGCAGTTTGCTATTTTTTCTAGATGGAGATCGGTGAAATCCGACAACCGTCTAAGTTTAATATGAGATATTTCAAATTTTTTATCTGCAAACTCTAAGCTTGGTGGAATTGCGACAGTTTTAATATTTGCCTTTTTCGCCGCGATAATTCCAGAGAAAGAATCTTCGAATGCGATACACTTTGAAGGGTCGACTTTTAGTTTTTTTGCAGTAGTCAAATATACGGCTGGATGGGGTTTTCCTTTCTCTTCATGCTCAGAAGAGGAGACCGCGTTAAAATAATTAGAAATTCCAAGCTTGTTCAGAATCACAGGAATCAGCCTAGAAGGGGAGTTAGTTGATAGACCTATTTTGATCTTTTTCTTTTGAAAGAAATCTAAAATTTCTTTTACTCCCTCCATTTGTGTACCCTTTTCGGAAATAAGGGCTTCAACACGATCAACTACTTCATTTTCAACCTGCACTAGACTTTTGCCTGACCAAGGGTAGTGGGTATGCCAATATTGAGTGACTTCTCTAGTTGTCATTGAAGCGGTATTGGCAGATAGTTCTTCTTTTACATCAACCCCAACAGACGAGAAAATTTGTTTTTCTGCCTCTTTCCACATTGGCTCGGAGTCGATAAGAACTCCATCCATGTCAAAAATTACTGCTTGAATCATATTGCTTCCATTTAACACCGTAAATAACTGGCTGGTTGAGGCGCGAAGCGAAGAAACTAGCTCATGTTGATTTGCCTTGTTATGTGTTTAGTCGCCAATAATTGCCCATTTTCAAACCAATGGAGGCTGCCCCGTAGATATTTGATTTTTCAACTTATCACAGGTGCCCAACTTTCACATAAATCAATGTTTCTTCTTCCACACGAGGGAAGTGTTTGGACAAATGCGGACTCCGCAGCCAGGTACCTACTGGGTATTCACCATATTCATCGATAAACTTTCCGCTAATCACAACGATTTCTTCGCCGCCCATATGGCTATGCGGTTGGAACACTTCATTTTTTGGCCATACAACTAACGCAGTGCTTTCTGTATGGAACATATGTAATGACAACACTTTTAAATTACCGATACCCTGATTCCATTGTTGGTCTTCAGGTCGAATCACGACATGTTCGATGTCATCACTTTTAAACTGCTCAAGCTTCACAAACAGCTTGCAACCTTCTTTAGTAAACGGTTTATGAAAAGAGCCGGGCGGGTTTCGAATATAAGTTCCAGCTGGATAATCACCGTTCTCATCGGAAAACACACCCTCTAGAACAAATATTTCTTCGCCATTGGGATGTGTATGTGCTGGAAAGTAAGAACCCGGCTCGAACTTCACAAAACTCGTGACATGGCCCGATTCCTCTGCGACACGTTCAAGGTGCGCACGAGAAACACCATCGGCTGGGCTTGTTATCCACTGTTGATCTTCAGGTCGCAAACAAACTGTTTCAGTAAAATCCATATTTAAGTTCAATGTATTTCTTTTTGTTTGATTGCTCATAACGTTTTACTCTTTAGGTAAAAATCACCGGCGCAGCATTTTTCCGTCCGAGTGTGGGCACAGCGAACGCCTTTAACGCTTTGTTAAGTGTCATTACTTTCAAAGTACACCAATATCCCAAATATTTTTATTAGATAGGGTTTTTTGAGCATTATTGGGGGTTATTTCAATGCCTAGACAGTATGCTTTACTGCCTACTATTGCTTTTGTTTCTACTTTGAAGATTACTCTTTTATTGCTGGGTAATTTTGCAGAGCATTTAATTGCATATTACTACCTAACGCCCTAAGCAGAGGTGCAGCTTTGCTGCATCCTCATAGCTTAGTTTGTTATGTGCTTGCTACTTAAATAGCAACAACTTTATTTGCACAAGGGCCTTTCTGACCTTCACCAACTTCGTATTCAACGGCTTGACCATCATTCAATGTTGCATATCCACCGTCCGCTTGGATTTCTGAATGATGAACAAACAAATCTTTACTGCCATCTTCAGGTGTAATGAAACCGAAACCTTTATCGGCGTTGAACCATTTAACTGTACCTTTACTCATAACGTTCTCTTTATTTTATGGTGAATGATTGTATTCTGCTTTTGCTATCACCATTACAAAAACAAACTTTTAATCTAAAAGTGCATTTAACGCCTAATTAGTGCGTAGTTTACTTAGTTTTTACTAGACTGCTTTTCTTTTTTCTCTTTTCGTTTTTCTTTCAACGTTTTCTCAGCTTTCTTTTTTACTGCTTTTTTTGCATCTTTTCCCTTAGACATAAGTCTCTCCTATACTTTAGTTACTTTAGTTACTTGAGTTTAAACGTCTATTAAGGCCAACGGTAAGCCAACGGTGTTTTTTGAAACATGTTGAACCACTTAATTGTATCTTTACTCCTGTTGCCTTCCCTAGTGTTTCGATGAAAGATTTTGTATTCCCGACTCCAATTTATCGGTTTGGTGTCTAAATTGCGATATTCTCAGTTTTTTGTATTAGGTATCACTATCAATAGAGGCATCCTGCTCTCCCATTAATGGAGACTGCTCGGCTTGAGTTTCCTCGGAACTTTGGTCCATTTTTTTTAGACGCTTTTCTTCCTTTTTCTTCTTTTTCGCAAGCTCTTTTTGCCGCTTTTCAAATGTGTAATTAGGCTTTGCCATTAAAATTCTCTTACCTTTAATTTAAATATGATATTTTTGGAGTAAAACACTTAACTGTCTGTTTTATGAGGCTAATGGCCTCATAGTAACAATTTAAGTAGGTAACACCCTAATTCTGAGTTCATTTCATAACCGTATACTTAAGTAATTGAATATACAACCAATGTTTTCATTGTGAATTTTAAATCATCAATGATGAGACAATTTTCCTTTATTCAATCAATCGACTGACTTCTATGGGTCGAAAACTGCCAGATTGATATCTATCCTATATATCCAGAAGTGTTAGATAACAATTCTACTCTGTCCTTTGTTCAATTTCTCGCCTTTGTTGTTGTGCAGCATCATTAATTAACTGCTCTATATCTTTCGCTTTATCAATCATCTCAGTTTGTTCTTTCCAAACATGTTCACCTTCTGCGACCTTATTATCATCCGAACAAGCAGCTACAAATATCATTACTAATATTAAAACCCATGCTTTTTTCATTTGATTAACTCCTTAAAATTTAGATAGGTAAAAACATCATTGAAGCAGCCCTCACTACTACCGTTTTGATTAAGCGGCCTGTTTTATTGGAAATGATCTCAGCCAAATTATCTTGTGTTGCAATTAAACGGCCAATGAGACGTTGATAACTCAAGTTTCGCTGCTCAGCTTCAACACTATCACTCAATAACAATAGATTGCCATTAACGTCACGGTTTTCTACTAATAACCACGCTGCAATCTCAATGTTTCGAGCACTGTTATAAAGCTTTTGTTCATCAATACTGGTTAAATAATAAAACTCAGTGTGGTTATCGTATGATGCCATTAACATTGTTCGTAAACCGACAATAAACGGTAATACTCGATCTGTTCCCTGATAGGTTTCGTCAAGCGCAATGCGAACAATATCAGTCGGTTTCATCGACTGCCATTGCGGATAATGTTCATCATGTGGTTTTGAAAAAACCAAATCAACACTGGCTTCGATAGAGCGTGATTTTTTATCGTGTCGTCCACCGGGATTACGTCGATATAATTTCACCATCAACTTTTTAAGATCACGCATAACCGCACGTTGATGGTGTTCAATCACCTCATTAATATCACTTTTTGCCAATCTTGAAATACCTGCATCATTGGGGTCACTAGCCACTGTTTTTTGTTGAAATTGCAGAGAGCTACAGCCAATCAAACTAAAACAACATAGCAATAACAAAATACTAAATTGTTTCATCAAATAACCCGAAGGAAGACTCTGATGACAATTTAGATATCTGTACATATTGCTGAATATTGTCTGGCAATACCTTTGATTCCGATTGAGTGGTGGACTCACTATCCGCTGCTAACAAACGAATAAATTGGGCTTGTTGTACATCCTTAGTTGTTATTGCTTGTTGATTCGGTTGAGACTGAATCTTTGTTGGTGAGGGTATTTCACCAGTGCCCTCAAACGTTGCTTTTGCATCAATCGTAATGGGAGTACGTGATGCATTCTGAAGCGCTGAAGATTTCGGGCTAAATGCAATGGCAAGTTGTGCACCGTTGATTTGCATTAATTCGTCTTATTACCTGCTGGTTTGTGATGATGGCGAGGCTTACTGTTACGACTGGCACCCCTATCTTGTTTTTTATGATGTGTCGGTGGTCTTTTTTCAGGCCTTTTTGCGGGTTGAGGTTTCTCCAACACTTCATCAGAGGTCGTAGCAATAGGTAACTTATGTTTAATATATTGCTCAATATCCGGTAATGAAAATGCATAATCTTCACAGGCAAAACTAATCGCGACACCACTCGCACCAGCACGAGCAGTTCGGCCAATGCGGTGCACATAGTCTTCCACATCTTGTGGCAAATCAAAGTTAAATATATGGCTCACTTCTGGAATATGCAAGCCACGAGCAGCCACGTCTGTTGCGACTAAAAATGGAAATTCACCATCCTGAAAATGTTTTAATAATCGTTCACGTTTCTTCTGCGGTACATCACCAGATAATAATGCTGCTTTATGGCCATTACTTTCCAAATAGCCCCACACTCTATCTGCGGCACGTTTAGTATTTACAAACACAATGCCTCGCGGAGGCTGAATGCGTTTAATTAACGCTAATAGTAGTGGAACTTTCTCTTCATTAGCAGGGTAATACACACTTTCTTCTATACGGTCACCTGACACTTTCCCTGCCGCGACTTCAACTTTTTCTGGGTTATTCATATGTTCGTAGGCAAGTTCGATCACTTTGTAACTCAAGGTTGCCGAGAACAACATACCTAAGCGTTCAGTCGCCTTAGGAACACGCCGTAAGAAATAACGTACATCTTTAATAAAACCTAAATCAAACATCCTATCGGCTTCATCTAATACCACTGCTTGCACCGATTTCAGATTGAAAACACGCTGTTTATGGTAATCAAGCAATCGACCCGGAGTACCAATCAAAACATCAACACCATCGGTAATGGCTGTTTTTTGTTTTTCGTAATCCTTACCACCGTAAGCAACAACAATGCGCAACTTTGCATCCTTATTTAGCAAATGAGCATCATTAGCTATTTGATTTGCTAACTCTCTAGTAGGCGCTAATATAAATGCTCGCGGTTGCTTACCATCCCAATTTGGGGTTGGCTTTTCAGTCAATAATCGTTGAAAAGTGGCTAATAAAAAGGCAATGGTTTTACCTGTTCCGGTTTGCGCCTGCCCTGCCACATCTTGTCCTGCCAGTAGTAATGGCAACGCCTCTGCTTGAATGGGTGTGCAAAACTCAAAGCCCGCACTACGTAAGCCATTTTGAAGTGTTTCATGCAAAGGTAATGATGAAAAAGCTTGCTCTGTTAAATGTGCACTCATAGAAATACTTGCATTACCTTTGCTGATAGGAAAAAATGTTACTTAATATTGGTGCGGGTGAGTATAGCCTCCCAATAATTTATATACCACCGGAGATAAGAAACATGAGCGAAAATGTCACCAATGTGACTGATGGCGATTTTGAAAGCCAAGTATTACAGTCTGAATTACCTGTATTAGTTGATTACTGGGCTGAATGGTGTGGACCATGCAAAATGATTACCCCTATTCTGGAAGAAATTGGCGCTGAATATGCTGGCAAATTAAATGTCTGCAAACTCAATATTGATGAAAACTCAGAAACACCACCACGTTATGGAATTCGCGGAATTCCTACACTAATGTTATTTAAAGGCGGCGAAGTGGAAGCCACTAAAGTTGGCGCATTGACTAAATCTCAGTTAACCGCATTTTTAGATAGCAACATCTAATCACTACCCAGTGTATTTAATTTTCACC
Source organism: Piscirickettsiaceae bacterium (assembly GCA_013215775.1). Classification (GTDB taxonomy): domain Bacteria; phylum Pseudomonadota; class Gammaproteobacteria; order Nitrosococcales; family Methylophagaceae. The sequence goes on along the minus strand of JABSQO010000022.1, from coordinate 10,956 downwards.
TCATAACTGCGTTACTTCTGTACTCAAATGGTTACATATTTCAATATGTTCACATTTTCCGTGCAAAAATGCCTTGTCCTGAGGGAAAATTTAAATACACTGAACAGTTATTAATAATTATTTTAGGGTTTCCTGAAATGGGGATCTTATAAAAATACTAAAAACACTGAGCATGTCCATCATGTTCAGTGTTTTTTTGTTTATACACCACTAACTTTGAAAAAATCATTATGGATGTTTCTGAATTACTGAATGATCTGAATAAACCGCAACGTGATGCTGTTGCGGCACCGCTAGGTCATGCCCGAATATTAGCTGGAGCTGGCAGTGGTAAAACACGAGTATTAATTCATCGTATTGCTTGGCTCATTCAAGCAGAAGCACTCTCGCCCGCTAATATCCTTGCTGTTACCTTTACTAATAAAGCGGCAGCAGAAATGCGGAACAAAATCGAGCATATGTTGGGTTATCCCTCCGGAGGTATGTGGGTCGGTACATTTCATGGTTTAGCCCATCGACTACTACGAGCTCATTGGAAAGATGCTGATCTGCCACAAAGTTTTCAGATCTTAGACAGTGACGATCAACTTCGTATGTTAAAACGCATTATGCGAGGTATGGAGTTAGATGAAGCTCAATGGCCAGCCAAACAAGCCCAATGGTTTATTAATGCTCAAAAAGATGAAGGTCTTCGACCTAAACACATTCAAGTCGGCAATGATCCCTATTCACAAAAAATGTTGGCGATCTACCAAATATATGAAGACACATGCCAACGTGCAGGTGTGATTGATTTTGGTGAAATATTACTACGCAGCCATGAGTTATGGCTAAAACGGCCTGATATTCTGGCCAGCTATCAACAACGCTTTCAGCAAATTTTAGTCGATGAATTTCAAGATACCAACACCATTCAATATGCTTGGTTACGTTTATTGGCAGGTGAAACCGGACATTTATTTATTGTTGGTGATGATGACCAATCAATCTATGGTTGGCGCGGTGCACGAATTGAAAACATTCAAAAATTCCATCAAGATTATCCTAGTGCCGACACCATTCGCCTAGAACAAAACTATCGCTCAACCGGCAATATCTTGGCGGGTGCTAATGCGGTCATTGCTAATAATACTGAACGTCTAGGCAAAGAGCTCTGGACCGATGATGATGATGGTGAACTGATCCAAGTTTACAATGCTTATAACGAACGTGATGAGGCGACTTACTTAGTTGGACAAGTTCAAACATGGGTCGATAAGGGCGGGAAACGAGCTGATAATGCAGTATTATATCGTTCTAATGCCCAATCTCGAGTCATTGAAGAAGCTTTATTACAAGCCAATATGCCATACCGAGTTTATGGTGGATTACGTTTCTTCGAACGTGCAGAAATCAAAGATGTTTTATCTTATTTAAGATTAGTGGCTAATCGAAATGATGATGCGGCATTTGAACGTGTCGTCAACACGCCTACCCGTGGCATTGGTGCAGCGACATTAACCCAATTGCGTCAATACGCTCGTGAACAAAATCAAACAATGTGGCAGGCCGCGGTTGAACTATTAAATGCTAAGTTTTTTGCTGCTCGGGCAGGTAATGCCTTAGCAGGATTTTTATCTTTAATTGATTCACTAACACCTGAAAATGACAGCATACCTTTACACGAGCTGACATCTTTAGTGATTGATGAAAGTAGCTTACGAGCACATTTTGATAAAGACAAGTCTGAAAAAGGCCAAGGTCGTATCGAAAACTTAGATGAATTAATAAATGCCACACGTCAATTCAAAATGCCCGAAGAGGCAGAACAAGATATGCCTTTATTAGATGCATTTTTGTCTCATGCCGCATTAGAAGCAGGTGAAAATCAAGCTGACAAATGGGAAGACTGTGTGCAACTGATGACCTTACACTCAGCCAAAGGCTTAGAATTCCCAGTCGTGTTTATGGTGGGTATGGAAGAAGGTTTATTCCCCGGACAGAAAAGCAGTGATGACCCAGCACGCTTATCAGAAGAACGTCGCCTTTGTTATGTTGGCATGACTCGCGCCTGCCAGCAGCTTTACTTATTACATACTGAATCTCGTTTTTTATACGGTCAGGAAATGTCACCAACACCCTCGCGATTCTTACGTGAAATTCCACCTGAACGGGTTGAAGAGATTCGTGCCAGAAGAAATGTGGTGAGCAGTGGCTATTCACCTATGCCACCCAAACACACTCGCGCATTGAATGAAACAGGCTTTAAACCTGGCCAACAAGTCCATCATCAAAAATTTGGTTCAGGTACAGTGATAGATACCGAAGGTTCTGGTAAAAGCTCTCGGATCCAAGTTAACTTCAAACATGCTGGCAGCAAATGGTTAGTATTAGCCTATGCCAAACTAGAAACAATTTAATTTTAGGAAAGATTAATGCTTACCCACAATTTAATTCGTATATCGCTTATTAGTTTATTGACACTATTCCTGACAGCCTGTGGGCCAGAAGAGTCTACTAATAGCGATACAGTAGTGGTCGACTCTAGTAGCAAAACATATAACTGGAAAATGGTGACGACTTGGCCACCAGGTTTCCCTGTTTTGCAAAAAGGTGCAGAACGTTTCGCTCAAAATATTCACGATATGTCCAATGGTCGTCTCGCGATAAAAGTCTATGCCGGTGGTGAGTTAATTCCACCATTACAGACCTTTGATGCTGTTTCACAAGGCACAGTTGAAATGGGTCATGGCAGTGCCTATTACTGGGCGGGGAAAGTCCCTGAAGCACAGTTTTTCTCCACTGTACCTTTTGGTATGACTGCACGGGGCATGAATGCATGGTTATATGACGGTGGTGGTTTAGAACTTTGGCGTGAGGTTTATCAACCTTTTCATGTTATTCCCTTCCCTCTTGGTAATACCGGCGTACAAATGGGTGGCTGGTTTAATAAAGAAATTAACTCTTTAGACGATATTAAAGGTCTAAAAATGCGTATTCCCGGTCTAGGTGGCAAAGTCTTTGCCAAAGCTGGCGGCAATCCTGTTTTATTGGCAGGTAGCGAGGTTTATACCGCTCTTGAACGCAATACCATTGATGCCACTGAATGGATTGGTCCATATCATGATCAACGTTTAGGCCTATATCGTGCGGCTGAACATTATTATTACCCTGGCTGGCATGAACCCGGCACAGTATTAGAGCTCACCATAAATCAGCGTGCTTGGGATTCATTATCTGCTGATTTGCAAGCTATTGTGACCAATGCCGCCATGGCTGAAAACGTGAGAATGTTGTCAGAAATGGAACAAAAAAACATGGCGGCATTGCAAGAACTAAAAGATCGCCCCAAAGTCCAAATACACCGTTTCCCTGATGATGTACTGGCTAAATTAAGAACATTGACTGATGAAACATTAGCTGAAGAAGCCGCCAAGAATCCAGAATTCGAACGGATCTATAAAGCCTACCAAGCCTTTCGCGAACAAAATGATGCTTGGTCTGATATTTCAGAAAATGCCTATTTAGCGATTAAGAAATAATATAGCTAATGATCTATCTGATATTTACTGCTGAAGGATTTGATGAAGCTGAAGACATCATCCTAGAAAACAAAGCAGTTTTATGGGTAAATAATGATGTGTTGACTGATGAACAATTACAACAATTAAAAATGGCTAATATCAAGGTAAATATTCTTACTGACAATGCCGATCCGAGTAATGAAAAATCAGTGTTGTCGGCACTCAAACAGGTTGAGCAGCAATCACCACAAGATAAAATATTTGTCGAGTACTATTAGTCCATCAATCATGAGTAGCCATAAAACTGAAACTAACTTATGATAAAAATCTTTTTAGTTTATGGAAAAACGTGCCATCGCTAATGTCATATTTAGATCTATCTCCTAAGAAGAAAATTACGATTCCAGCATTACTGTACATATTCTGGGTGGTCTGCTTTACGTATTTTAATGTTGCCAGCGAAAAAGAAGAGTTATACCAAACACTTAATCAACAACTTCAAAATGCCACACTGATAACAGAATTATTAGTGCCGGATACGCTCCATCATCAAGGGATGCAAGCCAAGGATCTTACTTGGGAGCAAGACTATAACAACACATTACAATTATCCTCATTTACTGATAGTCAGGATATTGTCTACATTTACACACTCATTTTGCGGAATGATAAAATTTTCTTCACTTCATCAAGTTCTACAATAGAAGAACGTGAAGCCAACAAAGAATTGGTCTCTTATTTTGAGCATTATGAAGATGTCGACCCTCGTGTTTTTGACATATTCGATTCCAAGGAACAAGCTTTTCTCGAATATACCGACCAATGGGGAACCTTCCGCAGCCTATTTATTCCATCTTATTCAAGCGATGGTACTTTTTATCTTATTGCTGCCGATCTTCCTATTGAGCATATCAAAACACTGCTGAATCAAAAAATATATCACTCACTTATTATTGCTATTTTATTTTTAATATTTGTTTACCCAATCTACCTTACGGCAACGTTAAAGATAAAAAATATAGCAAAAGAATTGGATAAAAAAGTTCAACTTCAAACATCAGAACTTGTCCAAAATGAAAAACACCTTAATCATGCTTTGACTACCGCAAACCAGAGCTGGTTTGATGCCAATCTCATCACCGAGGAGATTGATGTCAGTGCAGGACTTCCTAAATTACTAAAATACGATCCCTCACGCTTTAAGATAAATCTCCAAGTGTGGAAAAATAATATTCATCGTGATGATAAAGATAGCGTATTAGCCTTATTTGAGGAATGCTTAAAAACAGGCGAAACTATCAATGCAGAATACAGACTACATGCCCGAGATGGCAGTTGGGTCTGGTTGCATTCAGTTGCTGAAGTTATTGAATGGGATGAAAAGAATAATCCCATCAGAATGGTAGGCATACATAGAAATATTACTAAACGAAAACGCAGTGAAGATGTACTGCGTACTTTAGCGGAGACGGGTATCACCCAAGATGGTGATATTTTTAAAACTATTGTTCACCAATTGGCGCTTTCACATGATGTACGCTATGTCTTTATAGGCTGTGTAAACCCTCTTGATAGAACCCAGATCGATACCATTGCTGTGTGGGCAAATGGCGAATTCGGACAGAATTTCAGTTATTCACTTGTAGGGACTCCCTGTTCAAACATCATCTATGAAAATGATATTAGTTTCTATCCTAATCATATCCAACAACAGTTTCCTGATGACCACATGTTAGTTCAAATGGGTGCAGAAAGTTATATCGGTGTACCTCTTAAGAATTCTACTGGTAAAGTATTGGGGCTTATCGCCATGCTTGATGATAAACCTATGCTAGCTCCTGATCATCTCTCAACCTTAGTCCTATTGAAAAGTCTTGCTGTTAGGGCCAATATTGAATTAGAACGTAAAGCATCAAAAGAACGTCTAGAAATGATGGCACATTATGATGTACTCACCCAATTACCTAACCGTACACTTTTTGCTGATCGCTTTAAGCAGGCGGTAGCTCATAGCAAACGAACCGACAGTCTGCTGGCGATTTGTTTCCTTGATTTAGATAACTTTAAACCCGTAAATGATAGCTACGGTCATGAAGTGGGCGATCAGTTATTAATTGAAGTAGCCGCTCGTCTTATAGCCACGATTCGTGAAGAAGATACTGCTTCACGTCAAGGCGGTGATGAGTTTGCCTTATTATTACGGGATATTGAATCTTTTGATCAATGTGAACAATTGCTTGAACGCATCCGACATACATTAGCTCAACCATATCTCATTAACGGTTACCCTCATAAGATCAGTGTATCAATTGGCGTTACCATCTATCCGCATGATGATGCTGATTTAGACACATTATTACGCCATGCAGATCAGGCTATGTATCAAGCTAAACTAACGGGTAAAGATCAGCAACAACTATTCAACACCATTACTGATCAATAAATTATTTACCAACAGATTCAACGACAAGAAATCAAAAAAGCCCTAGATTTAGGCTTGTAAATTGCTGGTGCTATTCAGGGCTAATTTAACCTCGCCCTGAATGGTCTGTATTCAAGATTACATGGTTAAAAGCCAAGCACATTCACTCATTTCAAAAGATGCGATTTAGAAATCAGCACTTTCAATTTGCAGGTATACCAAACTGATACTTCTGCCAATTTCTAAATCAAAACCATACCAATCAACAAACTTATCCATTTTTTCTATGACGAGATCTTTCATTTCAAAATCACTTAAATCATCTTCATAAAGTGTTTTGACCGTATCGTATAAGATTCTTAGGTATTCAAGGTTAAGCTCTACAATAGCTTTATCACCACTATGACCATGACCAGGAACAAAATACGTATTTGTTGTTGCTAACATCAATTCAAGTGCTGCTATAGTTCCTAGAATATCGCCATCGTCTAACCGTGGAACACGCTTAATAACAGCATTATCACCAAGGAATACCGTTTTAAACTCGGGCAGTTCGATCATAATGTCATTGCTAGTATGACTTATCCCAAGGTGATGAACTTTAAAGGTACGTTGTCCTAAACTTATTTCATCACCGTGATCTACAGGATGTGTAGGCGCTATTATTTTAGTACCTGTAATGGCATTTTCAGTAAGTTGTTGTAGACGTGAAAACCAGGTTTCACCTACACCCTCAGAAATGTTGTTAATCATATTAGGGTGTGCATATATTGGAATATCAGGATAAGCATTAACTATAGCTTGGTTTCCTAGCCAATGATCACCGTGTTCATGGGTATTAAATATGGCTATTACCGGAAGCTGTGTGATGAGTCTGATTCTGTCGAGCACCATGTCACCAATATCTAGGCTGCTACCGGGATCAATAACAACAACGCCTGTTTCAACAACAACAAAAGCGGGATTATTGATAAAACCGGAATTGCTAGCCGACGGATCCGAATTTTGCCCATGAATGACATAGACATTCTCTGTGATCTTCTCGGCAGAGAATCCGCTAAGGAACTTATCTATAGAAGCAGCCTGTAGTGAAAATGTGCTGGATAGGAGTAGCAGAGTTGTTAGTAATATAGTTTTCATAGTGTAATTTCTTGCCTTATTTTAAGTTCAGTTTATTTATAAAACAATTGTGAATACAGGGATTTTTACGTACTACAAAGTACTTGTAAATCTTTATAGATGCGTATACTATATACGAAACAGTTATAAGTATATATTTAATAGTTATATGAATGGCTCAAACAATTATCTTTGAACTAGCAAATATAAGGTTGGTAGTGAAAAAATTATCTGAAAATACAACTGATTTACTTAAAGAAATCAAGGCCGAGGCCGCAGAGTTACCACAGAAAAAAAGACGTGATTTTCTGTTAAATGGCTTGAAGTTGTCTGTGGGTTCCGCATTAGCAGCAACAGTAGGTACAGCATTGGCAGGACAGGAATCATTGCCGCCAAATGTACCTGCGTGGACACGCAAGCTAGGTCGAGGTGTTGTTTCAGTACCTTATGGTCAGCCCTCGATACATGAAAGTGACGTTGTTCGCCGTACCGTGGATTGGCTAACAGCGGATTCTATTTCTTCTATAAGTATGACCCCGTTACATGAAATGAAGGGCATCATCACCCCAAGTGGTCTTGTCTTTGAACGTTATCACGCGGGTGTGCCAGAGGTTAATCCTGATGATCACCGTATTATCATTAACGGTATGGTTGATCGCCCATTGATTTTAACCATGGATGAGCTAATGAGCTTTCCATCAGAATCAGTCATTAACTTCCTAGAATGCCCTGCTAATGGTGGTATGGAATGGCGTGGTACTCAAATGGAAGCCCTTCAATTTACCCATGGCATGTTGAGCTGCTGCGAGTGGACAGGAGTAAGACTTTCGACGCTTCTGGATGAGGTTGGTATTAAAAAAGGTGCAAAATGGATCCTTGCTGAAGGTGCCGATGGTGCGGGTATGTCACGTAGTATTCCTCTTGAAAAAGCCTTAGATGACACTCTTGTTGTTTATGCTCAAAATGGTGAGATGCTCAGACCAGAACAGGGTTATCCCGTACGCCTGTTTAACCCAGGCTGGGAAGGTAATACGAGTATTAAATGGCTACGTCGCATAGAAGTAGGTGATAAACCATGGTACCAACGTGAAGAAACATCGAAATATACCGATCTTATGCCAGATGGAACGGCGCGTAAATTTAGTTTTATCCAAGAAACAAATTCAGTCATCACTTCACCTTGCCCAGAAAAACCAATGATGCGTAGAGGTGTTCACCATCTTGAGGGGATTGCTTGGTCTGGTCGAGGCAAAATAAAACGTGTCGATGTGTCACTTGATGGTGGTGTAACTTGGCAAACAGCTAAATTAAAAGGTCTCGTGTTATCTAAAGCGATAACTCGTTTTGGCATGGAGATTAATTGGCAAGGTGAACCATTCCTGCTGCAAAGTCGTGCCATTGATGAAACAGGCTATGTACAGCCAACTCTTTCACAATTACGAGAAGTTCGAGGCAGTAACTCGATTTACCACAAAAATTCTATTCATACCTGGATGCTGGATAAAGATGGGACTGTTAGTAATGTTCAATTGGGTTAAAAAATATTTTCATGTGTTGGTTTTAGTCCTTGCTGCGCAAGGGTTTATAGCCTCTTCTGCATATGCCAAAGAGCCAGGATATTATGGCCTAGGACGAATTGCCACCGAAGAAGAAATTGCTGGCTGGGACATTGATGTCCGTCCCGATGGTCAAGGTCTGCCTGTAGGTAGTGGCTCAGTATCACGAGGTGAAGAGCTCTTTGATGCAAAATGTGCTTCATGCCACGGTGGCTTCGGTGAAGGTGAAGGACGTTGGCCTGCACTTGCTGGTGGTATAGGAACGTTAACAGAAGATCGTCCTGAAAAAACGGTTGGTAGTTACTGGCCTTATGCCAGTACCCTTTGGGATTACATTCATCGTGCAATGCCTTTTACAGCACCACAGTCCTTAACTGATGATGAAACCTACGCTCTCACTGCTTATGTGCTCTATCTAAATGAAATCATTGAGGATGAAGATTTTGTCTTATCAAAAGAAAACTTTGCAGACATAGAGATGCCAAATAAAGATGGGTTTTTTGTTGATAACCGCCCGGATGTCAACAATGAAGCCTGCATGGAAAACTGTAAAGATCCAAGCAAAATTAAGGTCACATCAGCGATTAAAGGTATTACTCCACTGAAACATTTGGAAGAAAAAGCTGCTGCAACTGAAAACAATGTTGATTCTAGTAAGCAAGGCATGGGGGTTTATGAACAATCTTGTGCCATGTGTCATGACTCCGGTTTAGGTGGTGCACCTATAGTTGGTGATAACAAGCTTTGGGTCGATCGGATTGCTCAAGGTTTAGACGTACTGGTAGAGCATGCAAGCGATGGTTTTACTGGTGACACAGGAATGATGCCTGCAAAAGGTGGCAACCCGAGCCTAAGTGAAGAAGACATAGTAGCTGCTGTGGAATATATGGTCGGCCAAAGTCGTTAGCTTAAAGGTCTTAATAAAATTATAGAGGATGAAAAGTCAAATTATGAAAAAGTTAATACAACTTATTTTAGTGGTATTTCTATTTCCAATTGCTCTTCCATATGCACTAGCAGGAGACCAAATTACAGAAGGTAAAGAAATTGCCTTTGATAGAAAAAAAGGAAATTGCCTTGCTTGCCATGTCATAGATGATGGAGAGATGCCTGGAAAAATGGGGCCACCCCTAAGCCAGATGCAAGCGATATACCCAGACAAGTCGAAGCTTAGAGACCAAATATGGGATGCAACAAAACGAAACCCGTTAACTGCAATGCCTCCATTTGGCAGACATAGAATGTTGACTGAAGAAGAAATCGATAAGGTTGTGGACTATATCTATTCGCTATAACACCCAACCCATATAAAGAGATAACTAGGAGAATTAGTATGCAAGATAAACGAAGATTACTACTGAAAAGCGTATTAGGATTCACAGCAATGGTTGCCGCCGTTACTGTTATGCCTAAGCTTGCAATGGCTAAATGGTCAAAAGCATTTGATGTCGAATCAATGGATGAAGCTTTAAACGACCTTTATGGTAGCAATGAGCTTATTACGGATGATCGGATAACATTCAAGATCCCTGAAATTGCAGAAAATGGTGCAGTAGTACCGGTTTCTGTAAAAACTGATATTCCTAATGTCAGAACAATAAGTATCTTTGCCGACAAAAACCCTCAGCCTTTAGCCGCTTCTTTCAAAATACCAGAAGGCACTGAAGCAAATATCTCTGTGCGGATCAGATTAGGCGAGACAATGATAGTTAAAGCTGTTGTCGAAGCTGATGGCAAGTTATACACAACAGAAAAAGAAGTCAAAGTTACCATCGGTGGCTGTGGCGGTTAATTTAGATATTGAGTCGAGGTCAGACAAATGAAAGTCAAAGCAAAAATGAAAAAAGAGTTGGTTATCGTTAAGGTACTTGCAAAGCACCCAATGGAAACCGGCATGCGTAAGGATAAAAAAACGGATGAATTGATCCCAGCAAAATATATCCAAGAACTTATCTGCAAACATCAAGATAAAGTGGTTTTCGAAGCAAATTTCGGACGCGCTGTATCAAAAAATCCGTATGTCGCTTTCTCATTCAAAGGTGGACAACCAGGCGATACATTATCACTAACTTGGGTAGATAACACCGGTGAAACTAAAGCCGTTGAAGCTACTATAAAGTAAAGTACTGCGTTCAAGGATTTCTATTATGAAAGGTTTAACTTATTTATCCATTGTACTATTTGGCGCTTTAGCGATTAACGCGCCAAGTTATGCGGATCCACAATCTGACAACGAGAATATACGGGAATATTTTGATGACCGTCTACCCGACGTTGCATTAGAAGATTATATTAATGGCGTCTATGCCATCGATGAAAACTCTCGTTCACAATGGGAAGAAATTGAAGAGTTTCC
>JABSQO010000021.1 GCA_013215775.1 Piscirickettsiaceae bacterium | reverse complement strand
TTTTTTCAGTTTTTACTTAACGAGTGTGAACGTAGGCTGTAACTTCAAAACCTAAACGAACATCACAATATTCAGGATCAATCCAATTTTTCATTTTCACTCTCCAAAAATTATTATTAAGAAATTTATTAGTGGTACTACTATTTGAAACCAAACAGCAAAATCAACAATACTCTACAAAATCATCCTGTTGATCAGGATTATCCTTTGATCAATATCAGGATTTTCCTTAACACCTACCAACTCATGATCTAGATCATATCTGTATAAAATTTGTTGGTGGTTTTCCTGTTGTTGTGTGAAATGTATAGACGGAATTGTCTTGTGGGAGATTGAGATTGGCCAGTGGCATGCTTAGTTTTTGGATACTCGGGATTGGTCAGATTGTGAGTTAAGTCGAAAAAAAAGCATGGGGGTATTTGGAAGGTGTGTTGGATTTTACGGTAAAGGGTCGAATTTTTTATTTCATATTTAGCAGTAACTGTTGGTTAATATCTTCAAAACCATAAATCTTTCCACCGTATTGTTCGGCAAACACAATAGCTACCTGATTATCTGAGAAGCTGGCTAATGTCGGGCCCATTGCCGCTTTCCTACTGTGTCCTACTACATACCAAGCCTTACGTGCGTCTATATAGGTTTGTTCATCTGAATGATCCCATGGGGTAACTGCCATATCATGTACATAGATTGTTTGTATTGCATGGCGATGCTCAGGATCTAACAAGTAAGCGAACATATCGCGGGTGGAACAAAATTTGAGATTATCTTTGTTCCCTCGCTCGTATAGCTGCCCTTTCGGACCAGGAAATCCATTGATAATCATGCCGCAAAGATGGCATTCTTCATGACTTTCAATGGCCATGGCTTGTTGCGCTAGTTGTAGTTCAGTAGCTGTTTCACCACAAGCACTAAGGGTTAAAGTGGCGAGGAAAACAATCAGCCACTTGCGTAAAAAAATAGTCACGGATTTCATCATAGTTTTCTTTTATTAAAGAGGGTGATCGCAAGCAAAACAGGTGTGATAAACCAGACTAATAAACTAGATAGCAATATTGGCAGAGTAAAGTGGGCGTGTTGTGCTATTGACATGAAACCGCTTAGCTCTTGATCGGCAAAATAACCAATAATCAGCAGTCGAAAAATATCAGTAGGATTTAGTAATAATAGGTAAGGAAATAGCTGAGCATTAACATTGCCTTCGGTGCTGACTAACAAACCCAACAAGCTTAAATCAAACATCAAGACAAAGATAAACCACACAATTAATGCAATGCCGGCAGCCTTTGATTTTTCGGTAACACAGGCACTAATCACATAAGCAATAGCAATAAATATCCAACCTAATAAGATGGCGCAGAGAATAAAAAAACTATATGGGCCAAGCAATTCAGACCAGCTGGTATTGTCAGAAAATACAGCTATGATGATAGCTGATAAGCCAAAACCGCAAATAGTAGAAAATGCCATAATCAACCAATGCCCCAGCATTTTTCCTACGATGAGTTGCCAACGACTCAAGGGGTAAGTCATTAATAATAATAAAGTACCGTTTTCGTCTTCACCGACCACAGCATCATAAGCCAACATTAATGCAATCAAGGGAATAATAAATACCGCCAAGCTTGCCAAGCTAACAAGGGTGGAGGATAGGGTGGTAAAACCAACCTGACCTGAAGCTGCAGCACCAAAATAGGCTAAGCCGGTGGCTAATAAAGCAAAAATAAAACTAATGGCAACCACCCAGCGGTTTCTCAAACCATCATGAAATTCCTTATTGGCGACAGTAAAAATGGCCTGCATTAACGAAGCTCCTTTTGCTGGAAGTCAGTCATGTAGTGCATATAAATATCATCCAAAGAAGGCATATGAAGATCAATATTATCCACTTCGGGAAGTGTCATTAATTGTCGTAGAGTGGCCATTTTTTGTTGTGGTGCAACTTGTATATGAATGCCATCGTCTTGTATTTTGGCCTTGTCTTGAAGTTGTTCAGGCAAGGTGATATTTGAACCCTGTATGTGCAGCGATACCGGCAAATTAGTTTGCTGACGAAGCTCTCTTAAACTGCCTTCAGCCAACAATTGTCCTTGTCCTAAAATCAAAGCCCGATCAATGTATTTTTCTACGCCAGCCAACATATGAGAGCACAAAATAACGGTGCTGCCTTGCGCTTTTAATTGGGCAATGGTTTGATAAAAATCTTGAGTGGCGATGGGATCTAAACCGACGGTGGGCTCATCCAATAGTAACAACTTAGGTTCGCCTAATAATGCTTGTGCCAAGCCTAAACGTTGGCGCATACCTTTGGAGTAGGTTTTAACGCGTCGATCAGCTGCATGGCTTAAACCCACTTGCTCCAATAAGTCAGTGCACTGTTTTTTATCACAGCCCTTTAATTTAGAAAAATACCTTACTACTTCAAGCCCGGTGAGCTGTTGATAAAAACTGACATTTTCTTGCAAAAAACCTAATTGACGACGTAAGTGATAGGCATTATCACCGGCAGGATCTTCACCAAAGACTCTCACCTGACCGGCACTAGGTTTGATTAAACCTAAAATCAGCTTAATGGTCGTGGTTTTGCCCGCACCATTATGACCAAACAGACCTAAAATTTCGCCTTGATTTAAGCTTAGATCAAGTTGTTTTAAGGCGTGAACATTTTGATAATGTTTTCCAACATTGGTCAATTCCACAATACTCACTGCGAATACTCCATAGGTAGATTCATCAAGGGATAACTATCTTTAATTCCCGGTGATTTTAATACCGGAAATTGCCGTTGCACCCAGCGTAAGATTTCAATCGCTGGGCTATTTAATAATAGTTTTGCAGTGGGATATTTCCACAATAAACGGTCAATGCCATCATTAGGTTCATAAGCAACATCGCCGGTACCATCACCATCCATATCCCAACCGACATAGTCACTCCAATAATTGCCCAGCTTATCGTGCGACCAATCTTGCTCACGGTTGGACACATATTTCACTTGTTTATTATTGTTCACAAAGGAATTGCCCACAAAGGTATTGTCTTCTGAACCGGCGGTAAGGTGGATCCCTATATCACTATCAGCAACGACATTACCGTGAATCGTGTTATAGAGTGAATTGTAAATAAACAAAGCCTTACCTTCAGGTTGATAACTCTGTTTTGAATGTTTCATATGTGAATTACGTTGATTTTGCACACCGGTAATGACATTGTCTTCAATCGTTGATTTGGTAATGAAATTCATCAAGATTCCATAGTTAACATCATTTTCTGAACGATTATGAGTCACCGTCAGAAATTTGGACTGCATTAAGGCATAACCGGTTCGGGTATTTTTGGTGTGATTTTTGGTCACTATGTTGTGAAATGAATACATATAGTGAATACCGTAACGTAAATCATGCAAATAGTTGTTATTGAGCTCATTGCCGTTGCTATTCTCAATATAGATACCGTCTCGGGTATGCCAAACTTCATTGGCTTTTACCAAGGCACCTGAGACGTTAAATAAATGAATGCCATTACCGCGATCAGTTGAACGCACCGCTTTATTGCCTTCAATGTGGTTGCCGAATATTTGAACATTGGGCGTAGCATCAACCCATATGCCAAAACTGTCACCGAACAAATAATTATCATAGATATTGGCATGATCAGCGGTTTTTTGGATAAAAATACCCGCATTTAAAGTAGTTAAATCATGGCCCCAGTTTTGAATTTTCAAATGATGAACTACGGTATTAGGCGCTTTAATTTCAAGGGTATGGCCCTGCGAATGACCATCCAAAATAGCACCTTTCTTGCCACTGAGTTCGAGTGTTTTATTAATGACAAAGTTACCCTGATAGCGGCCAGGTCCAAGTATTAGATGGTCGCCTGGTTTGGCTAAATCTAATTGTTGTTGCAAGTCTTGTTTAGAGTTAACTAAAACGATAGACGCTTGGACGCTATTTATTAAGCTCATGCCGAATAAACACAGAGCGAAACTAAGCAGTATTCTCATAAAGTGTTCCGTAAAAACCCCCGACTCTGCAAGCAAAGTCGGGGTTGTTTTATCACGCTATGCTGTTTGCAACAGAACAAGTAGCTTAAACCTCAACCAACATCCGGCCACGCATTTCCATATGTAAAGCATGACAGAACCAGTTACAGTAATACCACTGAACACCTGGTTTATCGGCAGTAAAGGTAATAGAGGCCGTTTGTTGTGGACCAATTTCCATTTGCACACCATGGTTCACCATACAGAAACCATGAGTCACATCTTCAACACTGTCCATATTAGTGATAATGACCGTGACTTCATTCCCTAGTTTGACATTGAAGGTATCCATGCCATAAACCGGTGCAACGGATGTCATATACACTCTGACTTTATTGCCATCACGAATCACTTTATTGTCTGTTTCCAGTGTGATGCCATCTTTTGCTGCCATTGCCCGCGTTGTTGCAAAGTACGGATCATCACGTGTCCAGATCTTACTTGGTTTAACCTTGCTACGATGTACCATCATGCAATCATGCGGTTCAGCATAGGTAGGGCCGTCATGTATTAATTTCATTTCATCACCCGAAATATCAATTAACTGATCATTTTCTGGATGCAATGGGCCGACAGGCAAGAAGCGATCTTTAGAGAACTTACATAATGACACTAGGTACTTACCATCGGCATCACGGGTTTCACCCATGGTGGTATGGTTATGGCCTGGCTGATAATGCACATCGAGTTTTTGTAAGATATAGTTTGCTTCACCCCCTTGATAGGCTTCGATTGCTTTTTGAATATCCCATTTACAAATTTGACTATCAATAAACAAGGTGGTGTAAGCATTACCTCGGCCATCAAATGCCGTATGTAAAGGCCCAAGACCTAATTCAACTTCGGCTACGATAGTGTCACGCGGTTCAATTTTTCCTGCAAACAAATCATCAAATTTAGCAATTTCCAACATAGATACTGTTGGCGATAATTTGCCGTTAACCACACAATATTTACCATCGGGAGCAGTGTTAATACCATGAGGGCTTTTAGGTACAGGCACATAAGCGGTCAAATCAGAGCCCTTGCGACCATTCACAACTGGCACATCAGAACCTGCTAAGGTTTGGAAATTACCGGCTTTAACTGCCGCTTCAATACGCTCAATGTTAAAGATGACCAAATGATCACGTTCATTTCGCATGGTACCAACAAAATCAATGCCTTCATCTTTTGAGTTGTAACAAGTAGAAAATGCATATTTGCCAGTGTAATCAGCATCGGTATTATCCAAGTTACCATCAACAATAACTTGCCATGCTACCGTCATTGTTTCAGCATCAATTGCTGAGAACATGGTGTAATAACTGTCAATATCATTCATCTTGCTGCCATCATTTGGATGAGGGAAGGTGAATTCGGCATTAACAAATACGTATTTAGTATAAGGTACTTTTTGCACGCGTAGACCATGAACAGCTTGAACATTTGGCACGTCAATAATCTTGTCCGTCTTCATAATGTCACAACGAATACGAGCAACACGGCTGTTGGCTTTGTCATTAATAAAGATATATTTACCATCATAATGCCCATCGGTCATACTCATATGGGGATGATGGGAATCACCGGCAAGGTGAGGAGACTGATTTAAAACTTCCTTACTTTCATTCGTTAAACCGTAACCGGTGGCACTATCAACATTAAAGACCGGAATACGCATTAATTCACGCATTGATGGCACGCCAATAATGCGAACCTCACCAGATTGGCCGCCACTCCAGAAACCATAATATTCATCCAGCTCACCTGGGCCAACAGTATGTACAGCAGTCGCCGCATGGCTATTATCAGCTAAGGCTGGTGACGACATCACCGAGCCTAGTCCAGCACCAATGGCACCGACAGCACCTACCATTGCTGTAGAACCACCTAAAAATAAGCGACGGCTCATTTTTACATGTTCACTGGCTTTGTTCTCTTCAGCATCTACCACCGGCAGATTTTTATCATTAGGGTCAATCATTTTTTTCTCCTGTATTTATCGGTTTTTTTGAATGGATTATTTCTTGTACAACGGGAATTTCATTTAAAGATTTACTCATCTTGTGGCGTTTTTTATATTTTTTAAGTAACGGAGGGCATTTCTGTTCGTTGTGGAAAGTCACTTGGCAATCCAAACACCAGTGACATTCATTGGCATTGATTTCACCGGTGGGGTGAATCGCTTGAATTTCGCATTCCAGAGCACAGGTCTGACATTGGCTGCCACATTCTTTTCGACGTTTAAGCCAATCAAACAAACGGAATTTAGATGGTATTGCCAGAGCGGCACCTAGAGGACAGATATAGCGGCAATACACTTTATTGGTGAACATTGACAGCGATAATAGGATGACTGCATAAAAGACATAGCCCCATTCACGCTGAAATTTAAGCATGATTACTGTTTTGAATGGTTCAACTTCGGCATAGCGTTCAGCTTCACCGATAGATTCTAGTGAAATAGCAAACAGGGCTAATAAAATTAGGTATTTCACCGCCCAAAGTCGTTCATGTATGGCAAAGGGCAATTCATACTGTTTTATTTTTAGTTTACGTGCTGTTTCATTGATCAATTCTTGCAAAGCACCAAAAGGACATAACCAACCGCAGAAAATACCTCGCCCCCACATCAGCATGGTCATCGCGACAAAAGCCCACAAAATGAACATGATCGGGTCTAATAGGAAAGTATCCCATTTAAAGTTGCCGGTGGCCGCATAGATAAAGGTAAATACATTGACAATGGATAACTGGCCTAAGGTGTACCAGCCAATAAAGACTACGGTATAAACAAGAAAAGCCTTGCGGAATAGGCGAAGAAAACGAGGATGTTTAACCAGAACATCTTGCATGATGATCACCCCAAACAACAATACTAAACTGATCACTAATACTGATATTTGGAATATCTTGTTTCGCCATACAGATACCCATAATGCTTCTTGTTCTGGTTGAATAGGCCGATCAATATAGCGTTCTAATGTTTGATAATCACCAAAGAAACGAGTAAATATACTTTCTAAAGCACCAATCTGACGACGAACTAATAATTCAATCTGCCATGGTGAACCAATATCAAATTGATATTTATCTCGAATAATAAAGATAACTTTTTCATCAAAATCAGGTGCGCCCTCTATATAGATATCATTGATGCGATAAAAATCAGAATCACGGAAGATAATTGCTTTTTCTTGTTGTTGTAGCTGTAAACGATCAAATATTCCACCACGAACAAAACCATTACCTTTAAAGGAATAATCACCATAGCCCATTACAGAAATTGCAATATCACCTGGTTTCAACTCAGCCATTAGCCAATTAAACTCACTCTCACCGAGGATGTTTTTACCAATGGTTGGAATGTTCAGAGGGGCATAATATAGCTTGGTGAATAGTTTTTTCTCACGTCCTGAATCATCTCCTGAGCCATCCCATGCAGCCTCAGTACCTTCAAAAGCCTTATCAACCTCACCATAATTCAACTCTAAGTGACGAATAGAACCATCACCCATAAGTTGTTGCCAATCTGCTTTATCAAATACATCTGCTTTTATTGTTGAAGGCAAAATAGTAGCGGTTACAGACATTCCTGCAATACCTAATAATCTTGCTATCTTCTTAGCAGAACGCATGATTACTTCATTAACCACCATCACCGTGACCGTCGCCCCAGATAATGAATCAATGCTACGCATGCCTTCTTTATCAGTTTGCCCTACGACAATATGCTCAGTCACTTTCGCATTGAGAAGTTGGTCTGAAAAGTCGAATAAGCGTTGTTCTGGGATACCAACTAATAAAATTGGCTCATGGTGCTCAAGAACACGAGCAACTTTGATCTCACCCTCAGTATCCATTGCTACCAGTACATTAACGGGTTTACCTGAGTAGGCGGGAATATTAACTACATCGTTAGATTCAAAGGCATAACCAATAACATCATCACCTTGATAAATAGTTCTAATCTCAGGCTGATCTCTAGCGATAGGGGATTTATCGGTAATGTTTGTTGCCGTTGGGAATGCTATTTCGAGAGTATGGATTTGCTCTGTAACGGGGACAGGGCTCATCGCATAGGCAATATTTACAGCAAGAACAACACTAACCATAATCAAGAGGCGGAGTATAAAACCTAGTCTTCCCATCAATTGCTTTCCAATAAGCACAAATTATTGACGACACAATAGTCTGATTATCAGAGTCATGAATCGATAAGTTCATGTTATTTGACGCAGGTCAATAAATACTTGTGTGATTTGACATAGGTCAAGAAATATTTGTGTTATTTGGCTTAGATACAATATTTTGTATTGATAAAAGGAGGATCACCTTTAAACACCACTCAATAAAAAACCCCAGCGCCCATAAAGGGAACTGAGGTTTCGTATTTGTTGGTACTTAGGGCCAGAATCGAACCGGCACGGCCGTAAAGACGAGGGATTTCACTTATGACTGCTCTATCCAATCAGTGACAAATTCGTTACAGTAAGCTAGTGATCCATCGTAATATGAGAGTCATACATGACTGGCATCAGGATAGACAAAATGACACTATTTATTAGTCGATATTGAATATGTCACTTCTAAAAACGGCACTTTACGATCTGCATATCAGCTTAGGAGCGAGAATGGTTCCTTTTGCTGGTTACGCTATGCCAGTGCAGTATCCCACAGGCATCATTAAAGAAACTAAACATTGCCGATCTCAAGCTGGATTCTTTGATATCTCACATATGGGGCAGTGTCTAATTGTCGGCGATAATATCGGACAAGAGCTGGAAAAATTGACCCCATCAAAAGCGTCAGAACTTAATGTTAACAAGCAGCTATACACCGTATTGACCAATACTGAAGGCGGTGTCATTGATGACATCATGATCACACGATTGGCTGCCAAATTTCTGATCATTGTCAATGCTGGTTGTAAGGAAAAAGACTTTAAGCATCTGAATGTTAATATTTCCAAACAATGCCAGATAGAAGAACTAGATAAACAAGCCCTGATGGCATTACAAGGCCCTGCTGCTGCAGAAGTGATGATGCAGCTCTCTGAGCCTGCAAGCAAACTAAAATTTATGCATGCTATTGAAACAGACATTCACGGTATGCCTTGCATCATTAGCCGAAGTGGTTATACCGGTGAAGATGGTTTTGAAATCTCAATTGCAAATAATCACGCAGAAACACTGGCCAAGCTTTTATTGTCATTTGAACAAGTGATGCCGATTGGGCTGGGTGCGCGAGACACGTTAAGGCTTGAAGCCGGTTTAAGTCTTTATGGGCATGAACTCAATGAATCACTAAGCCCTGTCGATTCTGGATTAGCGTGGTTGGTACGTGATCAGCAACATTATCTAGGTGCCGACAAAATACAAAGCCAACTGGTACAAGGTGCTCATAAAAAAAAGATTGGTCTTCATATTGAAGGCAAGATCCCTGTTCGTGAAAATACCCAGGTTTTTGATAGCAATAATCAAGTTGTTGGCGTAGTGACCAGCGGCAGTTTTTCACCCAGTTTGGACAAACCCGTTGCAATAGCGTTGATTGAGAGCGATAACAAGGAGACGACATTGTACGCTCAAATCAGGAACCATAAAATCGCCATGCACAAGGTGGCGCTACCTTTCGTCAAACATCGTTATCACAGGAGTTAGTCATGACCCCGCCGCGCATGCCATTAAAACAACTTGAAATGCCGGGTAACTTTATTCGTCGACATATTGGTAGCAATCAAACTCAAATTGCAGAAATACTCGCCGAGCTCAAACTAGACAAGATAGAAGACCTGATTTTAAAAGTTATTCCTGACAACATCCTTGAAAAGCAACCACTGCAATTGACTGAAACGATTAGTGAAAGAGCCGTTATTAAACACCTTCGCAAAATTCGAAATCGCAATATAGTCTATACATCACTCATTGGAATGGGCTATCACGACACCGTTATGCCTGCCGTCATCAAGCGAAATGTGCTAGAAAATCCAGGCTGGTATACCGCTTATACACCGTATCAAGCCGAAGTCAGTCAAGGGCGACTAGAAGCATTGTTAACTTTCCAGCAAATGATTATTGACCTGACAGGGATGGCGTTAGCTAATGCTTCTTTATTAGATGAAGGTACCGCGGCGGCAGAAGCTATCGCAATGTCACGACGGTTATCAAAGAGTAAATCGAATACTATTTTCATTGATCAAGATTGTCATCCACAGACGATCGCGGTAGTACAGACTCGCGCCAATTCGTTTGGCTTTAATGTTGTTATCGATGATCCCTACACACAATTATCATCTCATGATTTTTTTGCGGTGTTAGTTCAATACCCGGGATCAACAGGGGAGATTCATGATCTTTCCTCGGTGACAACGATCGCCCATGAAAACTCAGCTCTTGTTACCGTTGCAGCAGATATTTTAAGTCTCGTTTTACTTAAACCGCCAGCTGATTTTGGTGTAGATATTGTGGTTGGCAACTCACAACGCTTTGGTGTGCCTATGGGTTATGGCGGACCTCATGCTGCTTATTTTGCGACCAAAGATGACTACAAACGCTCTATTCCTGGCCGAATTATAGGCGTTTCAAAAGACAGGCACGGCCAAGTAGCGTATCGAATGGCACTACAAACACGTGAGCAACATATTCGCAGGGATAAAGCGACCAGCAATATCTGTACATCACAAGTCTTGTTAGCTGTCATAGCCGGATTTTATGCCATTTATCACGGCCCTGAAGGTTTGAAATTGATTGCAAATCGAGTACATAGATATAGCCAGATATTGGCTGCTGGTTTGGAGCATTTGGGTTATGAGATCATCAGTCAACAATATTTTGATACTTTTGTCATTCACACCCACAGTCGTGCCAAGCACTTTGTTAGCTTGTGTGAAGAGGCTGGACTAAATCTTAGACGAATAGATAATGACCATTTGGGAATTTCGTTAGATGAAACAACAAATCGGAAAACGATCAGAAAAATTTGGCGTGTTTTTGCAGGCATAAACGAAGATTTACCTGATATTCACACCTTGGATCAAAACATCGTCGAATGCATTCCTAATACACTATTCCGTAGTGATTCATTTCTACAGCACCCGATATTTGAACAATATCATTCGGAAACCAAATTGATGCGATATATGCGGCGTCTTGCCAGAAAAGATATTGCACTTGATCGCAGCATGATTCCATTAGGTTCATGCACGATGAAGCTGAATTCTGCCACTGAAATGCAGGCTATTTCATATCATGAATTTAATGGACTCCATCCATTTGCACCTCTTTATCAAACTTTAGGTTATCAGCAATTATTCGATGAACTCGAAAATATGTTGTGTGATATAACGGGGTTTGATGCATTCTCTTTACAGCCAAATGCGGGATCTCAAGGTGAATACGCAGGCTTATTGGTGATAAAAAAATATCATCAGCAACGTAATGAACCACAGCGTGATATTTGCCTGATTCCTTCCTCTGCTCATGGAACAAACCCTGCTAGTGCGGTTATGGCAGGATTTAAAGTTGTGGTATTAGCATGTGATGATAATGGCAATGTCAGTCTGGATGATTTAAAGAGCAAAGTAGAGCAATATCACAATAAATTAGGTGCATTGATGATTACTTATCCTTCTACACATGGTGTGTTTGAAGAGTCATTCCGAGAGATTTGCAACATCATTCACCAATATGGAGGGCAAGTATATCTAGATGGTGCGAATTTCAATGCATTGGTGGGTTTAAGTAGGCCCGGAAAAATTGGTGCTGACGTTACGCATATCAATTTACATAAGACATTCTGTATACCACATGGTGGTGGTGGTCCAGGTGTCGGTCCAATCGGTGTTGGTCAACATCTCGCTCCATACTTACCGGATCACCCCGTTATTAAAGGTGTTAACCCCCATAAAGGTGAGGCTGGCACCATCGGCACTATTTCAGCAGCACCATGGGGATCAGCAAGCATATTAACGATATCTTGGGCTTATATAGCCATGATGGGTGCTTCGGGCTTAAAGCGAGCTACACTGAACGCTATTTTAAATGCTAATTACATCGCCAAAAAATTACAGCCTCATTATTCGATCTTATATACAGGTAAAAATGATTGGGTGGCGCATGAATGCATTATCGACTGCCGTAGCTTTAAACAAGAAAGTGATATTACGGTCGAAGATATTGCTAAACGACTCATTGATTATGGTTTCCATGCACCAACAGTTTCATTTCCGGTTGCAGGCACTCTGATGATCGAACCAACCGAAAGTGAAGATAAAAATGAAATTGACCGCTTTTGTGATGCATTAATATCAATACGACAGGAGATTGAAGAAATAACTTCTGGTGGAGCTGATATCAACAACAATCTATTAAAAAATGCACCTCACACGCACCAACTTTTGTTAGAAGAGTGGACATTTCCATATACAAAAAGACAGGCCTTTTTCCCTAGCGATCAGCAACAAGATGATAAATATTGGCCACCTATTGGCCGTATCGATAATGTTTATGGAGATAAACATTTATTTTGTAGCTGTCAATAAAAAACCCCAGCGCTCATAAAGGGAACTGAGGCTTTGTATTTGTTGGTACCTCGGGCCAGAATCGAACCGGCGCGGCCGTGAAGCCGAGGGGGGGGTAAGTACGATAAATTGACCGCTACTACATCAGTAAGCCAAAGAAATTCAACAGAATAATTTCCCGTCATAGCGTAAAAAGTCAAATACGACTCTATAATAGAAACAGGTCGAGAGCTCTTTGGGTCGGCGAGGTGGTGATTATAGCTGAGAAGGACTAATATTTATTCCAAAATCAACACGATACAGCTATTGCTAGTTATAAGTTATTTCACTAAGATAACCTTAGCTAAGTAGTAAATTGTCACAAACAATTCAATGACTTACATTAGAATGGATACTTAATGGACTTATCGAATACTAACTGGACAAAAGAGCAAGACATCAAAGTTAATGAGTGTTTTGCCAAGATCCTTTCAAGTCCAATGTTTGCCAAGGCTGAGCGTCAACAGCGTTTTTTGAGTTATATCATGGCAGAGACCCTTGAAGGGCGTGCCGAGAAACTCAAGGGCTATAGTATAGGTATAGAAGTATTTGACCGAGAGCTCTCATTTGATCCAGCTATAGATTCGATAGTTCGGGTTGAGGCGGTCCGTTTGCGTTCCAAGTTACGTGAATACTACGATGATGAAGGCCGTACAGATACTGTCCGATTCAAATTGCCTAAAGGGAGATATGCGATCCAAATTGAGTGGCAGGAAGAAGTATTAGTTCAAGACCATAAATTCAATACTATAGCCTTTCCGCCACTAATTGAAGATCAGCCATCTCTTGCAGTGTTACCTTTTGCCAATATTGGAACAGACAGTACGCGAGAATATTTTGCTGATGGCATCTCCGACAGCCTAATTTCCATGCTATCAAGGTTATCTGGATTGTTTATTATTTCTAAGCAGTCATCTTTTACTTATAAAGGTAGTAAAAAATCATCTAAAGAAATTGCAGCTGAATTAGGTGTGCGTTATTTACTTGAAGGTAGCGTGCAACATGCCGCCAATCAAGTACGTGTCACCGCACAATTGATAGATACAAAAAGTGATGGGCATCTGTGGTCTGACCGTTACGACCGCGAGTTAAAGGATGTTTTTGCCTTACAGGATGAGTTAACCCAATGCATTGTTAGCGCACTACAGATCAAACTAGCCGCTGAAGAAGCTGCACTTTTTGGTTATAAGGGCACAAGTAGTGTTGAAGCACACGATACTTTGCTGCAAGGCATTGCACAATTTAGAAAATATACCCAAAAATCTATCAACGACGCCATGATACTTTTAACAAAAGCTGCTCAGATAGACCCAAGTTATGCAGCCGTTCAGGCATGGTTAGCAAGAGTAATCATCTTACAATGGGTGATGTTCTGGAACAACATGCCCACAGCGTTAGAATTGGCGTTTTCACATGCGCGACGGGCAATAGAATTAGATCCCCAATCACCCTATGCCTTGTCTATATTAGGTTGGGTAAAAATGTGGAACCAAGAAGGTGAAGGTTCGATCACAGAATGTCGTCAGGCGGTAGCTTTAGACCCTAATAATGCCGAAGCACACCTCTTTCTTTCTCTTGCATTATCTTCTGCAGGCTTAGGAGAAGAAGCTCTCTATAACGCAGAAAAAGCAAAGCGGTTTACGCCTACGCCTTCGCCACTATACGAATTTGCCAGTGGATTAAGTTATTTTGCATTAGAAGAGCACCAAAAAGCCATTATCGCCTTTGAGCAAGGTTGCAGCATGAGTTATAGCTTTGTTCCTTGCCATTATGTGCAGATGTCTTCGTATGAAATTTTAGGCATGACTGATCAAGTACAAAAGAAATTTGAAATTTTGAGAGAACTCACAGGAGTAGGTATGAGTCGTTTTCCTATTATGTCAATTTGGACTAACAAAGCGCTTAGAAAGAAACAAGAAAAGCTATGGAAGCAAATTATCGCCCGCTGTTCTTAAACTCGCCAAAACATCTCGTGGTCTGTCAATATCCTGCAGTATGCCTACATCATCAGAATGAAAAATCTTCACCAAATCAATGTTGGCTTGTAGCAAATCACTCGCACCTTTATCACCTGTAAGGCAAAGTAAATCAGGCAAAAATTTATGCGAAAAACCTACAGGATGGCCACGATGACCATCATAATAAGGTACAGCTATATCTGCGCCATCTTCCATCATCATGGCAATCGTACTAATAGTCTGTGGACTAATCCAAGGCATATCAGCTAGAGTAATAAGCCAGCCATCGGCATTTTTTGAGGCTCGGATGGCAGAAACTAAACTTGTACTCATCCCGCGTTCGGCATATTTAGAAACAACAGTGGTCAATCCTTCAAAATGCAACAAGGCTGTGAGTCTTACATCATCAGATCTCACCACTGCAATAGTATGGTCAACACTTTGTTTTAAATGGCGCGCAGCAGCAACTCCAATAGGAATTCCATCTGGTAATGGATACAAGAGTTTGTTACTACCAAAACGGTTGGCAGAACCAGCAGCCAGTAAAATGCCGCAGATCATACTGTTATCACCCTTGATGTTCTTAATATATCAGGTGAGTTAGTAACTATTTGTGAAGAATGTTTGAAGTGAACACCATGTCTAATAGCTGTTATTTCTGCCAGTATGGAGATAGCAATCTCAGGCGGTGTTTTACTGCCAATACTTAAGCCTATGGGTCCATGCAATCGAGCAATTTCATCTTCACTAATGTCAAACATTGCCATCCGTTCACGACGTTTTTGGTTATTGCTATGCGAACCTATTGCACCCACGTAAAAGGCATCAGATATTAACGCTTCTAATAATGCCATATCATCCAATTTTGGATCGTGTGATAAACAGACTATAGCCGTGTGCTGATCAGGAATCATCTCTATCACTACATCATCGGGCATACGCCGAATAATGGGTATATCTTGTAGTGGCCATGTAGATAAATATGCCTCTCGAGGATCGCATACCATTACTTGATAATCTAGTGCTGTAGCCATGTCTGCTAGGAAATGGGAGACTTGTGCTGCACCGATAATCAACAAGCGCCAACGTGGTCCAAACACGGTCTTTAGCTCTTTTGCATCAAAGGTTAATGCCTGCTTATATGTTGCTGGCTGTATTGTTATCTGCCCCGTTTGCATATTTAGGTGTCTAGAGACTATAAGACCTTGTTCAATTGCATCCAGAATCTGTTGCAAATTTTCGATATCGTTTAATGGTTCAATGACCAGTTGTAGCGTGCCACCACAAGGTAAGCCAAAACGTTGGCTTTCATCACGTGTTACGCCGTAACTGACTAATTGTGGCAGACTTCCATCTATTGATTTATTACAGAGACGTTCAACTAAATCATCCTCAATGCATCCACCCGAGACTGATCCGATCAACGCTCCATCCTGCCTGATTCCAAGGAGAGAGCCAACAGGCCGTGGTGAAGAACCCCAAGTATTAACGACCGTGACTAGGCTTACCTGATGCCCATCATTCAGCCATCTGATAATGCCTCGAACAACTTCTAAATCCATACTTTGCATTTTCATTCATCCTAACTAGGTATAACTTAAATCATGCAAACTGATCGGCAAAGAACGTATTCGCTTTCCTGTCACCATGAAAATGGCATTACATACCGCGGGTGCAATGGGTGGTACGCCCGGTTCACCAACACCGGACGGTGCCTCGTTACTATCTACAATATGCACATCAATATGTGGCATTTCATTCATTCGTATTGGTTGATAATCGTGAAAGTTAGATTGTTCTACCTTGCCATCTTTTAATGTAATTGCACCTTTTAAGGCTGCCGATAATCCAAAACCGATACCTCCCTGCATCTGTGATTCGATAATATTTGGATTCACCGCAATGCCACAATCCACAGCGCATGTAACACGATCAACCGTGAGTTTTCCATCTTTGCTCACTGTTACTTCAGCCACTTGGGCGACATAAGTATTAAAAGATTTGTGCACGGCCAAACCTCTACCTCGCCCTTTTGGCAAGGGGGTATTCCATTCTGACTTTTCTACTGCTAATTCAAGTACATTCAATAGCCGTGGTTGTCCAGAAAGGTGTGAACGTCTAAATTCAACCGGATCAATATTCGCTTCCACCGCAAGTTCGTCAATAAACGTCTCAATAAAGGCTGTATGTGTGTGAGCTACCGAACGCCACCAGAGTACTGGTACATTGATCTTGGGTGTATGTAGATCGACAAGTAGGTTGGGGGTTCTGTACGGGATGTCTTTTGCTCCATCCATTGCCATTGGATCGTTACCTTTTTCGAGTAACACACTGTTCAACATCGTCCCTGCAAGAATAGACTGTCCAACAATACGATGATGCCAAGCGATAATATTGCCTTTTTCATCTAAGCCAGCCTCAAGCGTATGGTAATTGAGAGGGCGGTAGAAACCTGCTTGCATATCATCTTCACGTGTCCAGATCAGTTTAATGGGGAATTGCCCTTCCATTGCCTTAACAATATGTGCTGTTTCAGATTGAAAATCTGATTGTGGGTTACCTCGTCGACCAAAGCTACCACCAGCATAAAGTGTATTAATCTTAATCTGGTCTAACTTCAAGCCGAGTACTTTAGATACATTAAGCTGGGTCAGTGTTTGCATCTGCTCTCCGTGCCACATTTCACAACCTTCCTCGTTGATAGCCATAGCACAATCCATAGGCTCCATCGCTGCATGTGCAAGATAGGGAAAGTCAAAAGAAGCAAAGAGCCGTTTTGAGGCTTTAGTCAGAGCCTTGTTTATATCACCTTCGCTACGTACGATCGCTCCAGGTGTTTTGGCCAGCTGTTTATACTGCTGGAGGATCTCGTCCGAGCCTAAAGTGTTCGCGGCTGATGTATCCCATTCGATCTTAAGTGCATCACGTCCTAATTTGGCAGGCCAAAACCCATTGGCAAGTACCGCTATTCCAGTAGGGATCTGTACAACATTAACAACTCCTTTAACCCTTTTGGCTTCACTCGCATCGAATGATTTAACTTTGGCGCCAAATAATGGAGGGTGAGCAACTACTGCCGTTAACATATCAGGCAGCTGCATATCTATCGTATATTGGGCGGTACCATTCAATTTGACCATGGTATCTTTGCGGTCAACATGTTTGCCTATATATACAAAATTCTTCGCATCTTTTAATGTGATATTTTCTGGGATAGTTAATTGTGATGCAGCTTCTGCCAGCTCACCAAAACTGGCATTGAGTTTATTGCCGAGGTGTTGAACGATACCTTTATTAACACTGATTTCATTTACAGGTACATTCCACCGATCTGCAGCAGCTGCAACTAACATAGCTCGTGCTGTTGCTCCCGCTTGACGCATTTGAGTAAATGAATTCGCCATCGAATTACTTGCCCCAGTGCCTTGCAGAGAACCCCATATAAGATTTCGATATAGCCTAGCTTTAGCTGGCGCTGCTTCCACGATGATCTGATCCCAATCAGCATCAAGCTCTTCAGCAATTAGAGTGGGTAGGCCGGTAGACACTCCTTGGCCCATTTCCAAATGCTTAACAATGACAGTAATGCTATTGTCAGCTGCAATACGGATAAAAGCATTCGGTTCAAAAGAGGCACTGTTTGCACTATTTTCTAAAACAGTAGACGAGACAGCTTTAGACAATCCAACCGGTATATAAAATGCGATCATAAGACCTAGCCCTAAGCTTGCATCTGCTTTCAAAAAATCTCGTCGTGTCATTTTGAGATCAATATCCATCTTAACCTCCTGCCTTTGCAGCACTATGAATAGCTGCTCGTATTCGTTGATACGTGGCACAGCGACAGATATTGCCACTCATCGCATTATCAATATCTACATCACTTGGATGGGGTGTTTTTGCTAGTAGTGCAGCAGCTGACATGATCTGACCAGACTGGCAATATCCACATTGCGACACTTGTTCTTCTGACCATGCTTTTTGTAATGGATGATTAGACTCTTGAGACAATCCTTCGATAGTTGTGACGTTTTTACCAATAACTGTGGATATAGGTGTCACACAGGATCGCACCGCTATACCATCAATATGTACCGTGCATGCACCACACAAAGCCATACCACAACCATATTTAGTCCCTGCCAGCCCTAAGTTATCTCTTAACACCCATAATAATGGCGTATCGATATCAACGTCGATGTTTCGTTTTTCACCATTTACTAATAACGTTAACATGAGCTTTCTCCACAACATTATGACCAGAATTTCATCTATCGTTGTGGGCTGGCCTCAAGTAAAAAAGCATACTTTGAAACCAGTCCATACCTTTCTATTGAGATAGACTATTCAAAGCCTGTGACTTCCCATTCGCTGGTGTACTCTGTCGGAGAAGTGAATGTTACTTTGTAAGTACCGATAGGATGGATTGTTGCGTGAACACCCGTTCCATACACGTTAGCAAAAGTCCCTTTAATACTGGTCATCGGGGTTTCGCCATCGGCAGCCATTACGGTGGTCATTTTCCCTGTTAGTTTATTGGTGACGGTCTCGCCATTTTGACTAACAGTCCAGTAGCCTAGATGAGTTCCGTTACCATTAACAATATCAACAATATCCGTAACAACAATATCTCCACCGTTAAAGTAGTCCATATTTCCTGTGCTTGTATTGGTACCAGTAGACAAGCCCAGAGCCATAACATGTTGGCCATTAAGATCAATTGGCAATCCATCCTGTTTAGAGATAGTGCCCTCGAAGCTGCCTGAATAATCTGCTGCATAAACACTAAGAGAACCAGCTAGTAACAAGGTTGAACCTAGTGCAACAGATAATCTTTTGTAGTTAAAAGTTTTCATGATTAAGCTCCTATATTTATTAAAGTTCACGTTGAGTACGAATCAAATTTATGTTTGAAACTCTACTGTAAATTCATAGTGAGCTTTTGGAATCTATTAAGGTAGTTTCTAACAGTTAGTAACTATTTCAGTCCATATACCTCAAAAAGAGTATGCTCAAATTGCGTAGTGATTGCCTTTCATAACGTGAAAGCAATAATAGTGACAAGGGGCTTCAAGCATGGAAGAAACCAGTATATTTCAAGACGCTCTAGTTCGCGTTAAATCATTGTCAGAGTTAGCTAATATTGATCCTGAAATTATTGAAGGATTGTTACATCCGAAAGAAATCATGATGGTCAGCCTTCCTGTACGTATGGATAATGGGGCACAAAAATATTTTTCTGGTTATCGCTGTCGTTACAACAGTATTCTTGGTCCGACCAAAGGTGGAGTGCGTTTTCACCCCAATGTAAATGAAGATGAAATCAAAGCACTTGCTTTGTGGATGACGATAAAGTGTGCTGTTATTGGTTTACCTTTTGGTGGCGCCAAAGGTGGAATAACGGTCAACCCAAAAGAATTATCACCGATGGAATTAGAACGGTTATCACGTGTTTATATCCGTGTTTTAGCAGATTTTATTGGTCCTCATCGAGATATTCCTGCACCAGATGTCTATACCAATTCACGTATTATGGGGTGGATGATGGCCGAATATGATGCTATTAAACGCACTCACTCTCCCGATGTGATTACCGGTAAGCCGATTGAGTTAGGAGGAAGTTTAGGTCGCGATGATGCCACAGGTCGAGGTGCCTATTTATGCACATTAGAGCTAATTCACAAAATGGGATGGAATCCGACAGAAATGTCCGTTGCTGTGCAAGGATTTGGTAATGGGGGTTATCACGTTGCCAGGTTGCTACAGCAAGCAGGTTGTAAGATTGTAGCGGTTAGTGATTCTCAAGGCGGGATTTATTCTGAAGCAGGATTTGATATTAAAAGTTTATGGCAAGGGAAGCAGCAGTCCAAACAGATCAAGGGTATTTACTGCAAGGACTCAGTGTGTGAACTTATTGAGCATAAAACCATAAGCAATGAAGAATTATTAACCTTAGATGTTGATATCCTCATCCCCGCAGCACTTGAAGGGGTGATTACCAAAGATAATGCGAACAATATTAAAGCTAAAGTAATTATCGAGATTGCCAATGGACCCATTTTATCCGAAGCGGATGAAATTCTAAATCACAAGGGCATTAAAGTTGTGCCTGATGTATTAGCAAATGCTGGTGGTGTGACAGTCAGTTATTTTGAATGGGTGCAAAATCGTATTGGACAGGCATGGACGCTTGAGGATATACATCAAAAATTAAAAGAAAAAATGACATCTGCTTTTGAAGCCGTGTGGGATTTGGCTGAGAATGAGGGTTATACTCTTCGAGAAGCCGCTTATGTGAAAGCGTTACGGAAAATAAGTAGTGCTGTAGAAGCTCATGGTACACGGGATTACTTTAATCACGACTAATTCAAAATATCACCCAATAAAAAAGCCCCAACACCGTTAAGTGTAGAGGCTTTCATATATAAGATGGTACCTAGGACCGGAATCGAACCGACACGGCCGTGAAGCCGAGGGGTTTTTGTTTGAACATTTACACTATCACTTAGGTTAAGCGTAGTGATATTGACTCAGAACAAAGACTATTCATCACCAAAAAATTGCCACCACTTTTTCTTCTTTTCACCAGATTCAGTCTCTTGCTTCATTGTGTCACGATCTAGTTTAGCTTCTTTTGATTTTTCCCCTTTCATTTCGTGACTCAGTTCGTTTTTGTCTTTGTCTTTCTTAGTTTTCACTTCGTTTGTGTCTTCTTCTATGCTACGGGCTTTATCGCCAGCATTAGATTTATTATGCTCTGCGCCCATATCACTCATATGTTCTTCAGAAATGCCACCGACACCGTGTCCTTTAGTTTTACCGCCTTTTTCAGCCAAAACGGACGCCGAGCTTGAAAATAAAGCAATGCTAATGAGTGATGTAATAATATGTTTTTTCATAAAAACTTCTCCTTAAAATTAAAGTATCGTATTTTGCTACCTTCACAATAGTAAAACGATGAATATGAACGTAGGCTTAACGAAGAATGATTAAGTGTTTTTCGGCGGCTGACTTCATGAGCATGCTGTCTAAACATCACCCAATAAAAAACCCCAGCACCCATAAAGGGAACTGAGGTTTCGTACCTAGGGCCGGAATCGAACCAGTACGGCTATGAAGCCGAGGGATGTTAAGTACGAGAAATTGAGCCCATTTGATTCAACTCGCTTTTACCGAACCACTTTTTCAGATTTCAAGTGGTTTTCAATTTGTCGGAAGAGCACATAAAATACGGGTGTAAAAATTAGCCCAAAAAAAGTGACGCCTAACATTCCTGAAAATACTGCAACACCGATTGCTTGACGCATTTCTGAGCCTGCTCCAGAGCTCAGAACTAATGGTAATACACCCATGATAAATGCAAAAGAGGTCATTAAAATTGGGCGCAGTCTTAAACGAGAGGCTTCTATTGCAGCATTAAGAGTCGTCCGTCCTTGTTTTTCTAGATTATGAGCAAATTCAACAATAAGAATGGCATTTTTGGATGCCAAGCCCGCCAGTAGAAATAAACTTATTTGGGTAAAAATATTATTATCACCACCAGAAATATAAACACCTGTCATCGCGGATAAAATACTCATAGGTATTATGAATATAATAGCTAAAGGCATGGCTAAACTTTCGTATTGTGCAGCAAGTACTAAGAATACAAGGAAGATGCAAAGAGGGAATATATAGAGTGCGGTATTACCCGCTAAAATTTGTTGGTAGGTTAACTCCGTCCATTCAAATGTCATTCCCGTTGGTAAGGTTTCCTCAAGAATTTTAACGATTGCTTGCTGTGCTTCACCCGATGAATAACCTGGTGCAGCATTGCCGTTTAAATCTGCTGATCGATAAGCGTTGTAGTGCATTGCCACATCAGGTCCAAAGGATTCGTCTACACTTATAACGGCACCTAAAGGCACCATCATTCCTTCGCTATTTCGAGTTTGTAAGCGTGTAATATCTTGTGGTGTGGAACGGAACTCTTTATCAGCCTGAGCTATTACCTGATAGGTTCTACCAAATTGATTGAAATCATTAACATATAAAGAGCCAAGATAAATTTGCATGGTACGGAATACTTCTTCGACAGGAATGCCGAGTTGAACTGCTTTTGTACGGTCAAGATTGGCAGATAACTGCGGCACATTAACATTGTAA
Organism: Piscirickettsiaceae bacterium; assembly: GCA_013215775.1. Lineage (GTDB taxonomy): Bacteria > Pseudomonadota > Gammaproteobacteria > Nitrosococcales > Methylophagaceae. Next base: position 7,697 of record JABSQO010000021.1, on the reverse strand, counting down.
TTAGAATAAACTTGCATCAAAGCAGGGTCCATATAGGCTTTCTGTTTAACTTGATTAACGACATCATCAAGTGCTTTATAGCCCTGGTCACCACGATCTTGGATTTGTAATTTAAAACCACCTGTTGTGCCGAGACCGCGTACTGGAGGAGGAGGGAATATGGCTATAAATGCCTCAGGAATAGCATTATATCTTCCTTGTAATCGTCCTGCGATGGCATCAGCACTAAGCTCCGGTGTATTGCGTTTTTTGAATTCAGCTAACGTTACAAACACAATACCCGCGCTTGCCGAATGAACAAAACCATTAACAGAGAGGCCAGGAAATTGTACGGCACTGACCACACCTTCTTCAGCCATTGCAGCATCAGCCATTTCTCGAAGCACATCTTCAGTACGGTCAAGTGTTGCACCTGTTGGTAATTGGGCAAAGCTGATTAAATATTGTTTATCTTGAGCTGGAATATAACCAGGTGAAACCAGCTTAAAACTGTAAACAGTTAGACCGACAAGAATAGAAAAAATGACCATCATGATTAATTTTCGAGAGGCAAAAATACGCACTCCTTTAGAATAACCACGCTGACTTTTATCAAATGCTTTATTAAACAAGGCAAAGAACCAGCCAAATAGAAATTGCATTATTTTTGTTAAACGGTCCTTTGGTGCATCAGGTGAACGTAATAAAAGTGCAGATAATGCGGGGCTAAGCGTTAGCGAGTTTAGCGTCGATATAAACGTTGCAATCACAATAGTTAAAGCAAATTGCTGGTAGAACAGACCTGACAAACCACTGATAAAGGCAATGGGAATGAAGATACCTGCTACCACTAATGAGGTAGCAATAATGGGTCCAGTGACCTCTTTCATTGCTTGTATGGTAGCGTCCCGAGGTGTTTTACCTTCGCGAATGTTTCGTTCAACATTTTCAACAACGACAATGGCATCATCGACAACAATACCTACGGCGAGTATTAAGCCGAATAGTGACAGCACATTAATTGAAAATCCGAGCAAATACATGAAGGCAAAGGTGCCCACTATTGAAACAGGCACAGCGAGTAAAGGGATAATAGATGCTCGCCAAGATTGTAGGAAAATGATAATAACGAATACCACAAGGGCAACTGCTTCTAATAGTGTTATAACGACAGAATGAATTGAGTCACGCACAAAGACCGTCGGGTCATAGACAATGCTGTAATCAAGGTCTTCAGGAAAATCATGTTTCAACCTTGCCATCGTTTCTCGGACATTGTCAGAAATATCCAGTGCATTAGCGCCAGGCGCAGCAAAAATAGGAATCGCAACAGCAGGCTCATTGTTTAGTAAAGAACGTAAACCATAACTTTGGGCACCTAATTCAACTCGAGCAATGTCAATTAAGCGAGTGACAACTCCATTACTATCTCGCTTAACCAGTATTTGTTCGAACTCTTCAACACTTTGCAAGCGACCTTGGATATTGATAGGTAGTTGCAACGCAACGCCGTCATTATAAGGGGGGCCACCAATAACACCGGCAGCGACCTGAATATTTTGGCCACGGATCGCGTTAACGACCTCGTCAGGGGTCATATTACGTTCAGCGATCTTATCGGGGTTAAGCCAAATTCGCATTGCATAATCACCCGAGCCAAACAATCTGACTTGGCCGATGCCAGAAATTTTTGCTAATTGGTCACGCACATGCAAGGTGGCATAGTTACGCAGATACAGCATGTCATAACGCTCATTGGGAGAACGTAAATGTACGACCATTGTTAAGTCTGGTGAACTTTTAGTTACCGTAACCCCCAGTTGTCGCGTTACTTCGGGGAGTCGTGGCAATGCTTGAGAAACACGGTTCTGAACCAACTGCTGCGATAGGTCGGGGTCCGTTCCTATCGCAAACGTTACTGTCATTGTTAGCTTACCATCGGTTGATGCCAATGAATTCATGTACAGCATGTTTTCTACACCATTAATTTGCTCTTCCAGTGGTGTTGCAACCGTTTCTGAAATAACAGATGGGTTAGCACCAGGAAATGAGGCATTAACGATGACGGAAGGGGGAGCAACCTCAGGATACTCGGAAATAGGCAATAGAAACATTGCCACTAAACCAAATACAAATATTGATAATGAGATCACACTTGCTAGTATCGGTCGGTCGATAAAATGACTTGAGAAGCTCATTAGAAGTCACCAGAGTTCGTTGTTATCGTTGGTTCAACAGGCATATCTGGCCGAATCCGCATTAGGCCACCAAGAATCACTTTATCCCCTGCTTCTAAGCCTGAAGATACAATTCGATCTCCTTTTATGCTGTCACTAACCTGTATTTGACGATAGACCGTCTTGTTATCATCATTCACGATGTAAACAAATTTACGATCTTGGTCTGTACCAATAGCTAGTTCACTGATTAAAATAACTTTCTCTTCAGTAATACTTCCAAGTTTCAAGCGTGCATACATGCCTGCTAATAACTTTCCTTGTGAGTTGTCGAATCTAGCTCGAGCACGAATAGTGCCTGACGCAGGGTCAATCATGTTATCAAATGCGTGAATTTCCCCTTTATATACGTGATCTCCTGCTTGTAACCGTAGCTCAACTGGATTCTTTTGTTTTCCAGCATCAACTGTCGATAGTCCATTCGTGTAACGTAAATAAGTGTGTTCATCTACCTCAAAGTCAGCGTAGATAGATTTGTTAGCAACTATTGACGTCAGTATTGGTGCTTGAATACCAGCAGAGACTAAATTTCCTTCGGTTAATTCAGTGCGACTAACTCGTCCCGAAATAGGTGCTTTAATATACGCATAACTTAAGTTTATTTCTGCTTCAGCTAGTTCTGCTTTGGCATGATTTACTGATGAATCGGCAATTAATTTCGTATTTAAATACTCATCAATAACCTGCTGTGGCACCATTTTTTTCTTGACTAGGTCAATCACTCTTTTGTGTTCTTTATCTGCAAAGCTATAGCGATTTTTTGCTGTAATCAAATCTGCTTTTTTTTGTGCGACAATTGCCTTTAGTATACGAGGATCAATGATGTATAAGACATCTCCTTTATTAACAAGTTGACCATCTTCAAACTTTACTTCAGTTATAAGACCACTTACTTGAGGCCTTATCTCGACATAATCTACAGGAAATAAACGGCCAGAAAATTCTTTCCATAATCGTATGGATTGTTCAGTAATGATGGTCACTTCAACGGGCATTGCTTGTTGTTCAGTATTAATTGTTGCTTGAGCCTCAGTTGCTAATACGCTCTGAATTGTAGCTATCATTAAAAATGAAGAAACTACTGTGACTTGCATAAACCTGACTAGGCTAGATGTTAATCCCCGTGGTTCATTTTGAGGGATATTTTGATTTAGAATTGTTTGTCGCATTTTAATCCTTTTCATGATCGATATTAAGAGTCTGAAACAAACTTGTCCTCAAGTTTTGTTTTAAGTTTGTAAGATTATTTTGAATACGAGCTAACATCAGTTGTCCTAAAATGACTGTGGTAATTTGAGAAGACAAAGCATCAATATCAGTATCCTGTGGTAGTAATTTAAGTGCCATCATCTTTTGTATGGGAGCTTTTAAGAATGCACCTTGGCGGCTACATATCTCCTCTGCCTTTTTTTGAATTATTTCTTCATTACCTGCCATCTCAGAGCCTAGGGAAGCAATAGGACAACCGCAAACATGTCCGTATTTATTAAACGCTTCTTTTTGCTTGTCATAGATGAAGGTTACAAGGCTTTCAAAAGACACAAGAGGTGGTGTGTCAGGAGAAAATAGACTCTTCATCGCCGACTCATGGTTGATAAATGACTCTTCCATTACGGTTATAGCCAGTTCAGCTTTAGAAGAAAAGTAATAATAAAAACTACCTTTTTTTACTCCAGCAGTAGCGCAAATATCATCCACACTAACTGCCCCATAGCTACTCTGCCAGATTAAATCATTGGCTGATTGCAGGATTTTTTCTTTTGTATTGGTAGGTGAACGACCCATGTTGACGACTGTTTCTAAGTAAAACGCATAATTATATTATAATTTACCGACCAGTCAAATATGTTTTATATTATTCATCTCTCACTCGACCAGTAAATTTAATTATTAGTAAATAAAAGTAAGGGAGAGGCCGGTTGATAGACCAACAATAAAAATGAAATGATCAAATACATCAGATTAACCATTAAAATCACGTTCATAAAAAGCCCCAGCAGAATAAATTACTGAGTCTTCGTTATATAAGATGGTACCTAGGGCTGGAGTCGAACCAGCACGGACAGAGAACATAATGCTCTGCTCATGCTCTAATCAGGAACATCCTCTACTGAAGCGACAACTGCTGAAGGCAAATCAGACAATGCAGCTAGTGCTACTTCTTGAACTTGTTCAGAAAGTAGGATCTTACCTGTGACTTTTGATGGTAATGCTCTGGTGGCTGTTGCTGAAGCGACAACAGTTGGGTTATAGCCTAAGCTAAAGGCTCCACGAGCAGTTGAATTTACACACATATGAGACATAAAGCCGGTAAGGATAAGATTACTTATGCCTGCCTGTTTCAGCAATTCATCCAACTCAGTTTGTACAAAGGAGTCTGGATAGTTTTTAGTAATCACGGCCTCACCGTTAAGAGGTGAAACGATATCGATAATCTGGCCAATGTGATCATTGACATCGTAGGGCGTTCCCGTCCCGGCATTGTGCTGGATATGAAAAATGGGTCGTTCAGCATTTCTGAATCGATTAAGTAATTTTTTACACTCAACTAAAGCCGAATCCATGCCATCCAGTTTCATCACGCCTTCCGTGTAAGTGTTTTGTGCATCAATAATGATCAGAGCAGAATCACTGATGGGGCTTGATTCATTGCCCAACCCTGCGATATCTCGAATTGTTTTAATCTCACTCATAATTTCTTCTCCTCAGTTATTGTCTATTACTTATTGATATGAATTTACATTCCGATGCTGGTAGGTGGATAATTTTGAGGAAAAACTGGCATATTGGAAGTTATAAATGAAACGACACTAAACTGCAAGATACAAAAAAGCCCCAACTCCCGTTAGGGAACTGAGGTTTCGTATTTGTTGGTACCTAGGACCGGAATCGAACCGGCACGGCCGTGAAGCCGAGGGATTTTAAGCTTTGCCTGAAAATAGTTAATCTTTATTTATAAATCGCTTATAAAGTCAGAGGTTATAAAGTACAATATTAAAACTCTAAAATCCCCTTTTGGCCTCCTACTTCAAAGCCGCTACGCCAGCCATGGCAGCTTCATGATCGTCTTCCACGCTAGCACCACTGACACCAATAGCTCCAACAATATTTCCATTTTTGTCTTTTAAAGGAACCCCACCAGGAAACGTAATGAGCCCAGCATTTGAAATCTCAATGTTATACAAAGGTTCCCCCGGCTGAGACAGCCCCCCCAATGTGCCAGTAGACATATTGAATAAACGCGAGGTTCTAGCCTTTTTTATTGCAAGATCAATGCTGCCTAAAAAAGCACCGTCCATGCGGACAAACGCCATAAGGTTTGCACCGGCATCTACAACGGCAATGTTTACCAATATTCCTTTCTTTTCAGCTCTTTCCCGAGCAGCTGAAACAATGACTAAAGCCTGTTCAAGCGTGATGTCAGTGCTTTCTGAAGCAATTGCTGAGCCTGTAACCCAGAAAACGCCAAGAAAAAACATTATGGACAATAAGAAAACTGCCCTCATTCGAGAATTGATTTTCTGTTTGATCATTTGACTACCCTCTCTTTTTTACAAACATAATTCCGTGCTCACGATGTATTAAATGTAAACGGGTTTAATGAATCAGAGCACCGATAGATATGACGATTAAACTATTCATCTTCGTATATTGAATGGGTTATTCATTACAGATTGAACCGTACTCTTAACTATTGTTAATTCATACCCCACTAAAGTACTAGATTATTAACCGCTAAATTTCAATTCAGAGCAACCTTACCCCAAAACGCTACCCAATAAAAAAGCCCCAACTCCCGTTAGGGAACTGAGGCTTTCATATATAAGATGGCACTTAGGGCCGGAATCGAATCGGCACGCGCACAACTAGTTATTTTACTTTTTCAACCTTCAATGCCATTGCTTTGGTGTGTGTAATGACAACTAAATCACCAACGGATGCTTTTTTAAGGTTTTCTGGATTACGAGCAGTGAACTCCTTAACGTTACCTTGAGGGCCTTTCAGTTTGAACGTATTTGCCTCGATATTGATATCTTCAACTGTTGCTGTCACTACAATTGTTTCTGATTGAATGCCACCAGGCATCTCGCCTTCTTCAGCACGACCTACGCCTGTAATAATGCCGGCACCTGCTTCACCATTTTCAACAGAGATAAGTTCAATCGACATGTTCTCAATATAGTTGGCAATAATAACATCACCTGCTTGAACTTGAGCTAGATTACGAGCCTCTTCGCTGACAACAAAACTAAGTTTACTTCCATCTTCGTGGAGCAAGGCGACTTCACGAGTTTCATGATTAATGGCTTCCACTTTTGCCGTCACCGTCGTGTTTCGGCTGGCATAAAATGAGAGTTTATCCATATTTTGTTCGGCAGAAGTCTCTTGTTCTACTTCTACAGCAGTTGTTTCCTGCACTACTTGGGGTATGATTTGCTCTTCATTAACAGAGGTATCCGTATTTTCTCCACAAGCAGTTAATAAAACTACAGCTACAACCATTGAGCTCAATAATGTCTTCATGTCTTATCCTCGAAGTTACGGTTAATCATAAAAAAGGCCAATACCGGTAGATATCGAGGCTTTCATATATAAGATGGTACCTAGGGCCGGAATCGAACCGGCACGGCCGTAAGTGAACTGGAAATGAGATGGCTAAACTAAATGTCTTGATATGTGTTTAAGCTTGTTCAACTATCTTAATTTCTTGTTCAGTTAAACCATATAACTCATAAACCATTTGGTCAATCTTATTATCGATTTTATCAATTTGGACTTTCAGGATTTGGGCTTCTGCTTTTTTGGTCTCAAAAACTTCCATCCATTCCATTTCATCCATTTTGGAGAGTTTTTCCCCTCCTACTTTTTTTACGGCCTTGTTGAGTTCTTTTATAAAATCTCCAAAATCCAATTCGCACCAGTTTTGGAGTTTTTTAGATAGCTTCTCTATTGAAAATTGCGATTGGATGTATTTTTTGAACTTCGATAACACCACTAATAAAGCATGAACTAAACATCACCCAATAAAAAGCCCCAATACCGTTAGATATTGAGGCTTCTATATAAGATAGTACCTAGGGCCGGAATCGAACCGGAAGACTCATTCCGTTAAGGTATTGCTGAGCTCCTAACAAGATTTCTCAATCGGGGTCGTTCGCCTCACGTAGTCGTTCTTGTCGGTCTTGCTCTTCAGCTAGGATTGATTTTATTTCAAGCATGACCCCATCAACATCAGCGGCCTGAGTCTCTTCTTCAAAATAGCCAGTGAGTTCGCTGTCGGGATGAAGCTCACCATTTTCAAAGAGTGCCCATATTTCCTTGCCATATCGACTGTTGAGTAACTCTGGTGCAAATTGACCATAATAACGCGTCATATTATTTACATCCCGTTCTAGCATTGATTGGGCGCTATTATTGGCTGCTGCATTCACCGCTTGTGGCAAGTCAATAATCACGGGGCCATTTTCATCGACCAAGACG
>JABSQO010000020.1 GCA_013215775.1 Piscirickettsiaceae bacterium | reverse complement strand
ATGCAAACGGAATTTTATCAATAAGCACACACGATAAGGCCTCCCCCCGAACATCAACACCTTCCCAAAAACTATTGGTACCCAACAACACCGCATTACCATGATCACGAAACTCATTTAGTAAGCTGGATTTTGAAGCACTACCCTGAACCATTAAAGGATATTCAGAGTCTTTTAGTGCTTCTGCGACTACGTTTAATGCCCGATAGCTAGTAAAAAGTAAAAATGTTCGACCTTTACTGTGGGCGATTACATCTTCACTGATTGCAATAATATACTTCAAATACTCCTCATTACTAGGTTCAACAGGGATATTCGGCATATACAGCAAACTTTGTTTTTTATAATCAAATGGGCTTGGCCAAATTATTGTTTCGGCTTCACTAATCCCTAATTGCTGGCTAAAGTTGTTAAATTTCCCTGCTACGGTCAACGTTGCCGAAGTAAAGACCCATGCCGTTGGCTTTTCATCCATCCACTGTTGAAAATACTGGCTTACTTCATGAGGTGTCGCATGTAGGATCAAACCTGTCGTTCGAATGTCTGCCCACAAGATAATATTGTCGTCTTGCTGTGTAATATCAAATAACTCAAGCGTATTAATAATTTCACCACAACGACTATGACATTGTTCTAACCCTTTGCCACGCTCAGAAGCCATTTCAAGTTGCTCATGCAGATCATTCAAACAATCCATCACGTTGGCCAGTTTTTCTTTGACACCCAATTTTTCAAGTAGGGGCAGCCAAGGTGTTCGCTGTTCTGATTCACCAATGCTTAAACGTAATGTACGCATCGCGGATTCTGTTTTTTCAGCATGATCTCGAATGCCTTTCATATCCCCAGCATCTTGATCCATTTCACGAATACTATCGCGACAAAGTTCTTGAATTTGATGGCTGCTGATACGGTTACCAAGGAACTGTGTCGCAATTTCAGGCAGTTGATGGGCTTCGTCAATAATATAAGCATCTGCACTGGGTAACACCTCACCTTGCCCCGAGGCTTTTAATGCCATATCAGACATTAATAAATGGTGATTAATAACCACTATATCTGCTTCTTGTGCCTTTTTTCGAGCTTCACTGACAAAACACTCTGCATAGTTGGGACACTCTTGGCCAAGACAATTATCAATCGTGGAAGTGACCTTAGACCAAAGTGGTGAGTTATCCTCTAAAACATTACTTTCACTTAAATCACCTGTCTTTGTTTTGCTTGACCACGATGATAATTTTTGCAAAGTAATATAATGATGTTTTTGTAGTGGATCAACTTGTGCTTGAGCTAACCGGTAATGACACAAATAATTGCTACGCCCTTTTAGTAAAGCAGCACGAAATGGCGTTGCCAATGCTTTTCTTAATATCGGCAAATCTTTATTAAACAGTTGATCCTGTAAATTTTTAGTGCCAGTAGAAATGAAGACTTTCTGTCCCGATAAAATAGCTGGGGCAAGATAGGCAAAGGTTTTTCCCGTACCTGTACCGGCTTCTGCCACTAATACGGTGGCTTCATTCAGTGTTTGTTGAATTTTCTCTGCCATTTCCAGCTGTTGCTTACGAGGCGAATAGCCATCAACATGCTGTGATAATAGACCTCCATCACTAAATACGTGTTTCATCTCCTGCATACTACATTCCCAAACGTATATTAATCGCCCAAATGGCTAGGCTACCCATAATAAAGAATACAAAACCCAACCTAAGTGCCCGCCATTTATATTTTTCAATTATGTGCCGTTCTGAAGTCGTAGATAATATAAAAGATTGATCCTTACGCGGACTTATTGTCAGCACATTTAATTGTTCCATATTTCTGATTCCAGACCATCTTCTCTAGTCCAAACCAATTCACTAATAATTTTAAATTGAGCTATCGACATTACGCCTCGTTTTTTGCTTTTACTATCCGCTTTGTTATTAATCGCTTCAATAATATCGCTGGATGTTGCTTCATACATTTCGACGGGTTCATAATTATCATTAAACAGCACTAACACCACATTATCCCAACGCCCATCAGGATTAAGTTGACCAATTCTTGGGCTTGAACGACTGTCTTCGAAAATAACACGCCCTTTAATTAAAATACGTAAATCTTCTCGGTCACCCGTACCGATCGCATCGTGACCTAGTGTGAGATCTTCTAATAATCGTAACCTCAACTCTTTAGCAACATCAAAACGGGCAATTTCACCCGTGACAGGTAATGTATTACCGGTAGCTTGGCGATATTTCGCCGCCAGTTGCCGAGTTTCATGCATTAGTTTATCGATAGAATATAAATCTATACTTGGTGCGGAGTTATTAGTCATTGTTTGCACATTATATAACGCAAAAAAAACGGCCTACCCACAATTTAGTAGATAGACCGTTTATTTGTGCTTTTAAATACTAATTATTTCTTAGCATCTAATGCTCTTTGGTAGTATTTATGAACCAATTTGTCTTGATTTTCTAATAAATAATCAATGCTTGGTTCATTTGCCATTGCTTTTTCGATGGCTCTACGAGTCGCTTCACGGTGAATATTAAATAGTGCTTCGTGATCTAAATCTTCAACTTTTTCGACGCCCGGGCTTAACCATACAGAACAGATGATACCTAAGTCATTTGCTTTTTCTTTAGGGATTGTACCGTTACGAACAGCATCTAATACGCCATTTGAAATCGCGCCTTGAACTGTGCCCATTAAGATAGAGGTATAAGCATTATCTTTAACCGTTACTTTACTAACCATGATTGTTGCTGGTTTAACCATCATGTCTGTGTTCATTAACGCTAAAACACGAGTATGGCCTTTAACTTGGTCGCCAAGTAGGTTGGCAAATGCAGTACCGAACGGACCGTCTAATTCGCCGATGATAACTTCTGGTTCTGCTGCTGTGAATGGTGGGCCACCTGCTAATAAACACTCACCAATACGCATTGTCATTTTTTCGCTCATGGATCTTTCTCCGAGTTAATTGATATAAAACCTGTCAATTATCCTTGTCTGCTAGACATGCCGCAACCTTATATAACTTTATAGGTCTATTAAACAAGGTTAAGATCACCTTAATTTTTTTTAGTGAGTCCTGTAATGTCTGAAATGAAAACCCCGTACGAGCGGATTGGTGGCGAAGAATCTGTCCGAAACTTAGTCCAGACTTTTTATCAAATTATGTCTGACACACCGCAAACACAACTTATTCGCGCAATGCATCCTGAAGATATTAAAATTAGTGAAGACAAACTCACTCTATTTTTAACAGGTTGGTTAGGTGGTCCTCCTCTTTATACTGATAAATATGGTCATCCTCGCTTACGTGCGCGACATTTGCCTTTCTCGATAGGTGATGAAGAGCGAGACCAATGGCTTTACTGTATGGCACAAGCACTTAAAACCATGGACTTAGACCAACTCTTTGCCGAACAATTAATGAGCTCGTTGGTGCAAACAGCAGACTTCATGAAAAATCGATCAGAATGAATATTGGCGCTTTAATTATTGGTGATGAATTATTGTCAGGGAAACGACAAGACCGCCATTTTAAACACCTGCAAACAGTATTAGCTAAGCGTGGTTTAGAATTGAGTTGGACAATTATTGTCGGCGACGAGCCTGAGCAATTACAGCGGTTTTTAGCATTTAGTCTTGCCAGTCCAGATTTAGTATTCAGCTTCGGTGGTATTGGAGCCACACCTGATGATCGCACACGACAATCCGTTGCTAAAGTGGCTGAAGTATCTTTATTACCTCATCCTGAAGCTGTAGCAGAGATTGAACGTCAATATGGCGAAGCGGCCTATCCTAATCGAATATTGATGGCTAACCTTCCAGAAGGAAGTCGTATTATTCCAAACCCAATTAATTGTGTACCTGGCTTTTCATTTAACCACCATCATTTTATGCCCGGCTTTCCTGAAATGTCATGGCCGATGTTGGAATGGATATTAGATAACAATTATTCTGATTTAAAAAACCTTGCACCTGAATCTGAACAAATTATCTACATCACCGAAGGTCGAGAATCCGATCTTCTTACTGTGATGAATGACATCACTATCGCTTTTCCATCACTGCGCCTATCTAGCTTGCCTCATCTAGGTAAAAACAGGCATATTGAATTCAGTTTACGTGGCAAAAAATCGCATATTAACGAGGCGATGACTATGTTAAAAACGGCTATTGACTCGGCTGGATTTGCTTGGTCAACTCAACCACCAGACAACAACTGAAACCACACTGGCAAGGTAAGCAGACTCATCAGAGTAGTGAATGTTACTACTGCGGCATAAAGCTCACTATCAAGTTGATATCGCTCACAAATTACAATGCCGAATATCATGGTAGGCATCGCCGCGATAAGTACTACTGATAGTTGTAATTCTGATGCTAAACCAATAACGTGCGCCATACCAAACACAGTTAATGGTACTAGAATCAATGATATGAGGACTGTCGGTAATAACAGTTTCATAAATCGTAGATGTATACTTTGCCAGCGTATACTCATTCCTAAAACAATGAGCATCAGGGGCACCACTCCTCCCGCGAGTAATGAAAGTCCTGAATGAACAATTTCTGGTTGTGGAATCCCCGATAAATTTAACATCACCCCGATAACTACAGCCCATAATGGTGCAACCTTTGCCAATTCACGCAAAGGGTGATACTCCGACTTACTGCCTCCGTAATATTGAGCTAACAACATACCAAAAGACAATAAAATGGGGGTGCATGCAAATAAATCGTATTGCAACACCGTTGACCGAGTATGAGACCCAATAACTTGGTCTAAAACCGGCAGTCCAAGATAAGTCGCATTAGGAAATGAAGCCGCTAATAATAAAGCGCCTGTTTGTTTATTATTCGTATTTAAAAACCGAAGCACTAACCACATAGCAACAAGGCCGACCGCTAAACCACATACTGCCAAAAAAGAAATTTGAAGTGATGAATGATTTAATGGTGTTCGCCATATTACATCTAAGACTAATGCTGGCAATAATATATAAAATACTAAATCCGTTAATGCCCGACGATGTGACCGACTGGAAATATGTGCTGGCGAATGATATTTCCACAGTGTGCCACAAGCAATTATCAGCGACATTTGAATAAGTGCGGTTAGCATAAATTAATGCAGGTTATTTCTACCCGACCCATTTCCTAGCATTTTGGAACAATCTTAACCAAGGCCCATCATTGCCCCAATCATCCGGATGCCATGAATGTTGCACTGTACGAGTTACACGCTCTGGATGAGGCATCATAATCGTGACCCTGCCATCTGTTGTCGTGAGTGATGTAATACCCGCTGGAGAACCATTTGGATTTTGTGGATAATCTTCTGTCACTTGACCAAAATTATCGACATAACGCATTGCTACCAATGCATCATTTTCTGAACCAGTTACACTAAAATCAGCTCTACCTTCACCATGTGCAACAGCAATTGGCATTATTGAGCCAGCCATGCCTTGCAATAAAATAGAGGGTGAATCAATCACTTCTACTAAAGAGAAACGAGCTTCAAATTGTTCTGATAAGTTACGCTCAAATTGTGGCCAATATTCACTGCCAGGAATGAGTTCTTTTAATTGTGACAACATTTGACAGCCGTTACAGACACCCAAGGTAAAAGTATCTTCACGAGCAAAAAAGTCACTAAACTGTTTTCTAACCTTGTCGTTGTGCAAAATAGTACTTGCCCAACCACGACCAGCAACTAAGACATCACCATATGAAAAGCCTCCACAAGCGACTAGCCCTTTAAAGTCAGCCAATGTGACACGACCTTCAAGAAGATCGCTCATATGGACATCTACTGCGGTGAAACCGGCATGGTCAAACGATGCTGCCATTTCAATCTGACCATTCACACCTTGTTCACGCAATATAGCCATTTTAGGTCTAACACCACTAACAATATATGGTGCAGCAATATGATCTGCAGGGTTAAATGTTAACCGAACCTGTAATCCGGGATCCTGTTCATCCAACAAACCATCAAATTCTTGCTGGGCACAATCAGGATTATCTCTTAACATTTGCATCTGATAACTAGTCTCAGCCCAGAAACGCTGCAATGTCACTCGAGATTCATTGATCTCTTGTTGTCCATTAACGGTGATCACAACTTGTTGATCATCTCGTACTGAACCTATCACATGACTGTGATGTACCAAGTCTTGTTCTCTGAGCACCGATAAAGCTTCTTCAACATCACCATGTCGAACTTGGATCACTGCACCTAGTTCTTCATTAAATAATAATGCTAATGGGCCACCTAAGCCTGTTAGTTTAATATCAATACCACAGTGTCCTGCAAAGGCCATTTCACATAGTGTTGTGATCAAACCACCATCACTGCGGTCATGATAAGCCAACAATACTTCGTCCTGTTTTAACTGCTGGATGGCATAAAAGAATTTTTTTAGTGATTTGGGGTTATCTAAATCCGGCCCATGATGTCCTACCTGCCCATAGACTTGAGCTATAGCAGATGCTGCCAAACGGTTATGTCCCTTACCCAAATCAATGTAAATCAGATCAGTATCACCTTGATCTGTTCTAAGTTGTGGCGTATTAGTTTTAGCCGCATCGGTCACTGGAGCGAATGCAGTGACTATCAAAGATAGAGGTGATGTAACTGATTTTGTATCACCATCCTCCTGCCAAACTGTTTTCATTGATAAAGAATCTTTCCCGACTGGAATCGCAATGCCTAATTCAGGACAAAGTTCCATACCCACTGCCTCAACAGTATCGTATAAAATGGCATCCTCACCCGTATGCCCACATGCCGCCATCCAATTTGCTGATAATTTAATATCACCAATTTGATTAATACTGGCCGCGGCAATATTAGTAATAGCTTCGCCTACCGCCATACGACCCGATGCAGGTGCATCAATCAAGGCTAATGGGGCTCGTTCACCCATCGACATAGCTTCACCTTCAAAACCATAATGATCAGCTAGGGTCACAGCACAATCAGCTACAGGAACTTGCCAGGGACCGACCATTTGGTCCCGAGCAACTAGACCTGTCACACTTCGGTCACCAATAGTGATCAAAAAGTTTTTACTAGCGACCGTCGGTAATTTTAATACCCTTTCTAAAGCGTCAGAAACAGTAATTCCAGCCAAATCAAGTTCAGGTTTTTCAAAAGTATGATGTTTAACATCGCGAAGCATCTTAGGCGGCTTGCCCAGTAATAATGACAATGGCATATCAACCGGATTGTTATTATTATCGGCATCACCGACTAATAAATGTTGTTCAGCAGTGACCTCACCTACAATAGCCCAAGGGCATCGTTCACGTTCGCAAATCGCTTGAAATTCATCCACTTGCTCAGGGCTAATCCCTAGTACATAACGCTCTTGTGATTCATTACACCAAATCTCCATCGGCGACATACTGGACTCATCATTCGGAATTACGCGTAATTCAAAACGGCCACCACGAGCACTATCATCTACTAACTCAGGAAAGGCATTAGACAACCCACCTGCGCCAACATCGTGAATGGCAATGATCGGGTTTTGATCATCCAATGCGACACAACGATCAATTACTTCCTGACAACGACGTTCCATTTCGGGATTACCTCGCTGAACCGAAGCAAAATCTAATCCTTCATCGCTAGTACCCGATGCAACAGATGATGCGGCGCTACCACCCAAGCCAATCAACATCGCCGGACCGCCCAATACAATTAACTGAACACCCGGAGCAAATATATTCTTTTTGACATGTTGTGGACGAATCGTTCCCATACCACCAGCCACCATGATAGGTTTGTGATAACCACGAACTTCAAATCCATTTACCGAAGGCACTAATGCTTCATAAGTACGGAAATAGCCACATAAATTAGGCCGGCCAAATTCATTATTAAATGCTGCACCACCGAGTGGGCCATCAAGCATAATCTCTTGTGCCGAGGCCATCCGTGCTGGTTTTCCATAAGGCGTTTCCCATGGCTGTTCAAAACCAGCAATATTTAAATTAGATACCGAAAAACCTGTTAATCCTGCTTTAGGCTTTGAGCCTCGTCCTGTCGCACCTTCATCACGAATTTCACCGCCTGCTCCTGTCGCCGCACCAGGAAAAGGTGAAATAGCTGTCGGATGATTATGTGTTTCGACTTTCATCAAGATATGTTGAACTTCACCTTGATAGCTATATTGATTGGTCGCCATATCAACGTGGAATCGTTGTGATGCAGCGCCCTCAATAACAGATGAATTGTCACTATAAGCTGTGACGACACCTTCTGGATGCAATGCATGGGTATTACGGATCATATTAAACAAAGTATGTGGCTGTGTTTTGCCATCAATCACCCAATCCGCACTGAATATTTTGTGGCGACAATGTTCTGAATTAGCCTGTGCAAACATCATTAATTCAATATCATTTGGATTGCGCTCTAATGCAGTAAAGTTATCGACCAAATAATCAATTTCATCTTCTGCTAACGCTAACCCCATTGTTCTATTAGCTTCAACTAGTGCCGCACGACCACCATTTAAAACATCAATAGCCATTAAGGGTCTTGATTCGCCATGTATAAATAAACGTTCAGCTTCATCATCAGAATGAAACACCGACTCCGTCATTCGATCATGTAACAATTGAATAATCACTTGCCGCTCTTGCACTGATAATTCACTCTTTATCTGCACAAAAAATGCAATGCCGCGCTCAATTCGTAATACATCAGTCACACCACTATTATGCGCAATATCAGTTGCCTTACTTGACCATGGTGAAATTGTTCCAGGCCGAGGTGTTACTAAGAAAAAAACCTCATCACTTGCTACCTTATTAGTGCCCAGGTTTGCCTCAAGTAAGGTTTCAACTATTGTTTGTTGTTTGGCGTTGAGCTGGCTTTCTCCATCAACTTCAATGAAATAGCGATATTCAGTACGAATAGCTAACACGCTATCAATATTGTCTTGTAATGACACTAATAATTTATCTAAACGAAAAGCAGAAAAAGCTGAACGGCCTATCAATTGCAGCATGGTGAACCCGATTCACATAATTAAAGTAATAATGATACTTTGTTTTAATCGGTATATCTAAAAAATTGCTATATGTAGCAAGGAATAGCAGTCTTTTCACAAACTCTCCTAATATGAGTGCTGTTCAACGAGATGAAAAATTTTCAATGGGTTTCTTCTACATCTCATCCTTTTGATTGCCAAACCATCCCTATTTCACTTCTACTGTGCCATGACGAGAACTCATCAACGACGGAGACAAAATTGACGGCTTCATTAAACCTCGCCAGAATGCCTATTATTAGTAGACCTATTATTTTGTTATGAACTCTATGGAACGTTAATTTAACGCGATGAAACTCTATTCTAACCCCTCGTTAATTTTTGCTGCCATCTTAGGAATCATTTTTTCTTTTCTGCTTGGCTGGTTTTTTTATTCTCTCGAAACCAAATCGATAACCCATGATTTTCAAAATGACGTCCAAACACAAGTTTCATCCATAGAAAGAGAGTTAAGACTAAATCTTGAGTCCTTACACGCAATAAAAGGGGTTTTTGAGAGCTCTCAAAATGTTACTGAAGATGAATTCAAACGATTAACAGCCTCTATTTTTAGCCGTAACGTTGATATTCAAGCTCTTGAGTGGATTCCCAAAGTCCTTAAAAGCGAACGGAAAAAGTATGAAAATGCCCATCATAATCGCCATCCGGAATTCGAAATTATTGAGCGTAAAAAACAAGGTCACATGATTCGAGCAACTGAGCGTGATGAATATTTCCCCGTTTATTATGTTGAACCTCTAGTGGGAAACGAAATGGCCTTTGGTTTTGACTTAGCTTCCAATCCTACTCGACGAGAAGCGCTCAATAAAGCACGAGACACCGGTAAACTTGTCGTGACTGGAAGCATCAAACTAGTTCAAGAGACATCAAGCCAAAAAGGCTTCTTAGCCTTTTTGCCTATTTACAAAGGGCAACCGATTACGGAGGAACATCGACGCAGTCAACTCCAAGGATTTGTATTAGGTGTTTTCAGGATCGGTGACTTAATCAACAGCTCCCTTTCTCATGCACCAATACATGGAATTAATATCACCATTTTTGATGAATCCACACCCGGCATAGACACTTTATATACAGTAACCACATCCAAGCGAACAGACTTCAATCCCGCTATTAACTATGAAATCAAATTACAATCATTCGGTGGTCGCCAATGGCGTGCAATAGCGACACCATCGGTTGAATATATTGCCTCACGGCGAAGTTATACCCCGACTATCATCACTGTATTAGGATTTATATTTGTTGGCTTCAGTATCGTATATACCTATTTACTTTTACGTCGTTCAATTGCCATTGAAATAGCTGTAGTAGAAAGGACTCGAGAACTAAACATAGCTAAAGATGAATTAGAGAAAATCACATTATTAGATGGCTTAACCAATATAGCCAATCGTCGTCATTTTGATACTTATCTTGATCAGGAATGGAGACGTGCCTTGCGTGACAAAAAACCGCTATCTCTTATCATGATCGATGTCGATTTTTTCAAACAATTTAATGACCAGTACGGTCACCTGACAGGAGATTCATGCTTAAAAGAAATTGCTACAGCCTTAAAGGAAACAGTTCATCGGGCTTCTGATTTAGTTGCGCGCTTTGGTGGTGAAGAATTTGTAATTATCGTACCTAATATAGCAGATGTTTTTACACTAGCAGAATTATGCCGCTTGCATATCGAAAACCTTGGCATTCCTCATCTAACTTCTAGTATTGCAGATCATGTCACCATTAGTATTGGTTTCAACTCAGCCATTCCAACGAAGAATACAAGCCCTATTGACCTTATTGGCCTCGCTGATAAATCACTCTATGAAGCTAAGTCATCTGGTAGAAATAAAAGTTGTTCAATAGAATCTGATATTTAACGCTGGGGGATTTCTCTTAGGTCTTAGCTAGCGCTATCTGGTAATAAGTGAGTATGGATAGTGTTATCATGAGCATCACTTTTTCACCTCCCGATAAATTACGACTACTCAATGATAGATTCAGCCGAAACATATTGCCGCCCTAGTTTATTTCGCCATCTAGGCGTCATGCTTTATGATTTTCTGCTGCTGCTTTCAATACTTTTACTCGCCGTTGCCGTTGCCGTTGCCTTTAATGGTGGTAGCGCTATTGGTCGAGGTAACCCTTTTTTCTTCATTTATTTACTTGCGGTATGTTTCTTATTTTATGGCTGGTTCTGGACTCATGGCGGCCAAACATTAGGTATGCGTAGCTGGAAAGTACATCTGATCACATCGGATAACACTACACTCAATTGGCAACGTGCTTTTATACGCTTTGCAATATCATTTATTTCTTGGCTTCCTGCAGGATTAGGGATCTGGTGGCAGTATTTAGCAAAAAACAATCGCAGTTTGCCTGATAGTTTATCGGGAACCCGCTTACATTATTCAAAAAACAGCAAGCCTAAACCATTATCTAGATTGTCATAATAAATACGGGTAATTGCCAGATGCGATTACTTGGATAAGCAGCATCTTCCTTCCTAAAATGACACGATTTTTAGTCAAGAATCAGGCTCAATTAAAGTCTCTTCAACTCCAATAATTTATTGTCATCGTCAAATTGGAGGCTGAAATAACCATGAATCCCATCTTGCTCAATAAACGGTCGTAAATTTTCTGCTGGAAACTGAATGCGCTGTCCATTTTTAGCGGTAACGACAATAAAACGAATGTGACCTTGATAATAGTTTAGGGCCTCTTCTCTCGTCATATCCAATATAAAACGTAACTCACGCGCCATCTTGTAGAAAGTGGGCTAATACAGCTTTTAACTGCTGACAAATAGCTTCACTCTCCTCTTCATTATAAGGAACAGCTTGCCCTTTCCCCCAAATAGGATCTGGCCATACCGCATCAGTGGTAAAACGTGCTACATGATGAATATGTAACTGTGATACCACATTACCTAACATTGCTATATTCATTTTATCCGCACTGACCATCTCTGCTAATTGCCGAGCAACAAAAGTCGATTCTGCCATCAATTGTTGCTGCTCATCATTGCTGAGTTGAAAAACCTCAGTTATATCAGCTCTTTTAGGCACCAAAATTACCCAAGGGTAACGAGCATCATTCATTAACAATACGTCACATAGATCGAATTGACCGAGACGGATGGTATCTTGTTCTAATCGAGGATGAAGTTGATACATTACTCTTCTGCTAAGTATTTAGTTACGATTTCAAATACATCCGGTGATAAACCCTCTGTGTTAGCAATATCAGACAATGCTTGTTTCATCAAAGTTTGCCGTTGTTCATCATATCGTCGCCATGAATTAAACGCACCCAATTGACGAGAAGCCACTTGTGGATTCAGTTTATCCAGCACTAAAACCTGTTCGGCAAGGAAGCGGTAACCTGAACCATCTTTTGCATGAAAATTAATTGGATTATTACGGCAAAATTGGCCAATCAATGCACGAACGTTATTAGGATTTTTAATACTAAATGCCGGATGTTTCATTAAGCCTTTGATACGCATTAAGGTATCAGGAAGAGATGATAACGCTTGGACAATTAACCATTTATCGACTACTTGTCGATCCTGCTGCCACTGTTCATAAAAAGCACGCAACGCATGCTCTCGTTCAGGCCCGTGATGGTCAACCAGCAGACTTAAGCCAGCAATTGTATCGGTCATATTATCTGCCTGTTTCATCTGTTTCAGGCATCGTTGTGTCTGTAGGGGATCACCCGTTGCCATCAAGTAGTCTAAGCACATGTTTTTCAGACTACGTTTTGCCATATCCTCAGCAGTAAATCGATACTCACCCACATTCCTCATCTGCTGATATAAATTGCTGAATTGTTCTTTCAATTCCTTAGCAAGTGCCTGTTTCAAGAATTGTCGGGCGGTATGAATAGCGTCAACGTCCGCAGGTTGTTTTTGTGCTGCCAAATAGTTTTCCGTTGGTAGCATCAACATTCTTGTCACCAGTGCAGGATCATTATCTGCCTCTGCCAGAATATTTTTGAATGGTTCGATTAAACCAACTGACAATGTCAGCGCTTTCTGTTGTTGCACATCTGTTATTAATTGTAGTAATACATTAATCAGTAATGTTTGACCTGCATCCCAACGATTAAAACTATCAATATCATGAGCCATTAAAAAGGCAAGTTCATCATTAGAGCGTTCGACCGACAGTTTCACTGGTGCAGAAAAACCACAGAGCAGTGAGAGTACAGGTTCTGATTCAATATTAATAAAACAATACTCATGACTACTTTCAGTTATTGAAAGCACACGTGTTTCAGAATCTAAAGCGTCAGATTCTTCTGCTAATTGCAATGGTAAACTTTGACCTTGATGATCTAATAAACCAACTGCCAGCGGAATATGAAATGGCTGTTTTTCAACTTGTCCCGGCGTGGCTGGACAGCTTTGTTTTATGTTTAACGTATAGGTCTTCTCAGCTACATTATAATGCGTATCAATATGCAGTTCAGGAGTCCCTGCTTGGGAATACCATCGCTTAAATTGGCTTAAATCTACCTGATTGGCATCTTCCATTGCTTTGACAAAATCATCCGTCGTAACCGCTTGACCATCATGACGATCAAAATACAAATCGGTACCTTTTCTAAAACCCTTATCCCCTACAATGGTTTTAATCATGCCGACTACTTCAGCACCTTTCTCATAAATTGTAACGGTATAAAAGTTACTGATCTCAATAAATGAAGCGGGTCTAACAGGATGAGCCATTGGGCCAGCATCTTCTGAAAACTGCATGGTTCGAAGTTGGTTAACATCTTCAATTCGCGCGACCACTGCTGAATTCATATCAGCACTAAACTGTTGATCTCGTAGGACAGTAAACCCTTCTTTTAAACTTAATTGAAACCAGTCACGACATGTCACACGGTTACCTGACCAATTATGAAAATATTCATGACCAACAATGCTCTGAATAGTGTAATAATCGCGGTCAGTTGCCGTTTCAGGACTGGCTAAAACACAAGCGGCATTAAAGATATTCAGGCCTTTATTTTCCATTGCCCCCATATTGAAGTCATTAACGGCAACAATCATAAAGACATCTAAATCATATTCACGTCCATACTTTTGTTCATCCCAACTCATCGCTTGTTTCAATGACATTAGAGCATGGTCACATTTATGACTATTTTCGGGGTCAACATAAATCTGCAATGTCACTTGTCGACCAGACATGGTGACAAAGCTATCTTGCTGACGATGTAGTGTGCCTGCTACTAGGGCAAATAAATAACTCGGCTTGGGATGTGGATCATGCCAACGAACCCAATGGCGGCCATCTTCAAATTGACCTTGTTCTTCAAGATTACCGTTAGCCAACATAATTGGCCATTGTTCCTTGTTCGCCACAATGGATACGGTGAAAATAGCCATGACATCAGGACGATCAGGGTAATAGGTAATACGTCTAAAACCTTGTGCCTCACACTGTGTACAAAGTAGGTTTCCTGAGTGATACAAACCTTCAAGTGCCGTATTTTGATCGGGATGAATTGTGGTGGTTATTTCTAACTCAAATTCGTCTGGAACCGATGATAATAATAGTGCTTTCTCAGTACGTTGGTATTCATTACCCTGCAATTGTCTTCCATCTAACCTGATGGAATGTAATTCCAGATCATCACCATCTAAAATACAGCTTCCATCCTTTCCTTCAGGATTTTTACGCATTGACAATACACTGCGAACTGTCGTTTCATCGGCGGCTAATTCAAAATGCAATGCAATACGATCCACCCAATAATCAGGGACTTGATAATCAGCTAAAAACGTTTCTTTTGGTGGTGTAACAGATGATGACATAACAACTCACTAAAATTTAAAAATCGGCTAGTGTCTTAATTGACCAGACTTCATAAGCGGGAGTTTCATAAGGATGAGACTTAACCAGTGCTGTTAATACTGCTTTTATGTACTGATCAGCACAAATCATTTCAACACGATATTCAGCTACTATTTCAATAGTATCTTGTTGGCCAATAAAAGGCTTACTTCCTGTTAGCGGTTTGAATTGGCCAGTCCCTAATATTTCCCATGAACAACAATCATAGCCTTCAAACGTTCCTGCGCCCTGCTCAAACACAGCTTGTTTCACCGCTTCTTTATGACTTTCCGGAACGTAGAAAACCAGTTTGTTCATTTATTTCAACAGCCACTTTTGACCAATACCATTACCAGATTCACTATATATTGCTTTACCGTCAGGAGAAAAAGAAATAGCTTGTATTACTACACCGGGACGTAATGCTTTTTTTCTAGCAACTTGCCAACAATCCAGTTTGTCACCATTGGCAACTAACCATAAACAAATCTTTTGTGAGGGATGGCCAGTGACTAAATATTTGTTATTCGGTGAAAAATCAATTGCTGATGTTGTTGTTTTAAATGATGGGAAATCAGGTAGATCCATATTTTTTGGCCAAATAGAAGTATTCAGAATATATTGTTCCTTACCTGTTTTCATATTCCAAAAATGCGTTTGTCCATTACCTGCTCCTGTTAAGACAAAGCCGCCTTTGGGATAAAAAGCAACGATATTTACTGAATTTTCATGTTTCCAGCTACGCAACTGTTCACCCGTTTCTAAATTCCATAATCGTGCCGTTTGATCATCGCCACCCGTTAAGCCATATTTACCACTGGGTGAGATAGATACAGCATTAATTAATTGATTAATTGGCGAATTGACGGCCTTACCATCATGCTCAAAAATCCGTAACACACGGTTTTCTATCACGTCAAAATAAACTGCTGTACGGTCATATAAGGCCAAGAAAATATAATCGCCATGCTGAGACAAAGCAATTGCCTTAATTCTGACAGGAAAGCTCAAACGCATCATTGGCTCGCCTGTCGCCACTTCCCATAATACAACCACATCCTGCTCTACAATTTCGACTTCGTTCCTAAAAGATGCTTTTACATTCGATACAACCCCACCCTGCTCAACGGTTGCAGCTACCTTGCTATCAGCAGAAAAGGCAGCCAGCGTTGTCGTGCCTACTTCATTATGATTTTGCCAACTATAAACAACTTCATTAGTTTCAAGATTCCATAATCTGGCAGGCGCATCAGTATCACCGACTAAGACATATTTACCATCCGATGAGAATGCCGCGGCATAGCTACTCAATACACTATGTGGCCATTGTTCATCAGATGGCCGCTCTGACGTGCAGCCAACTAGTAAAATAGTTATTAACAGCAGTTTAAATAGTTGTTGCACCAGCACTATTATTGCTCTACCCCTTTTTAGGATTTTGGCAGCGTTACACCCCGTTGACCTTGATATTTACCATGTCGGTCAGCATACGATGTTTCACATACTTCATCAGACTCAAAGAATAACATTTGAGCCACTCCTTCGTTGGCATATATTTTTGCTGGCAAAGGTGTCGTATTAGAAAACTCTAGGGTTACATGCCCTTCCCATTCTGGCTCTAATGGAGTGACATTAACGATGATGCCACAGCGAGCATAAGTCGATTTTCCTAAACAAATTGTCAATACATTCCGAGGGATTTTAAACAATTCAATTGTACGTGCTAATGCAAATGAATTAGGTGGGATAATGCAAACATCAGAAATTACATCAACAAAGCTATTGTCATCAAAATTTTTCGGGTCAACAATAGCCGAGTTTATATTGGTAAAAATCTTAAATTCATTCGAACAACGTACATCATAGCCATAACTAGATGTACCGTAAGAGATCATCCGGCCATTTTCATCTTCACGCACCTGTCCAGGTTCGAACGGAGAAATCATCCCTTCCTGTTCTGCCATCCGGCGGATCCATCTATCTGATTTAATGCTCATATTTCAATCGCTTTATTTTTAATAACCAGCGCTAATGATAGCGTAACTTTTGGAGTGATTAATCGTTCTTGATCACAATATTTGGAAATGCTGACGAATAATCCTTTCCTTGCTTCGCCAGTCTTGCTGCAATACGTATAGCAATGCCACGATAAGCCATTGCTATTTTTCCATTTGGATCTGCAACAACTGTCGGTTGACCTTGATCTACATCCTCACGAATTTTTATATCTAGCGGTAAACTGCCTAATAAATCGACATTATATTCCGTTGCCATTGATTGGCCACCACCCGCACCGAAAATATGCTCTTCATGGCCACATTGACTACAGACATGTGTGCTCATATTTTCAATAATCCCCATCACGGGAACATTCACTTTTTCAAACATTTTTAGTGCCTTACGGGCATCCAGTAAGGATATATCTTGTGGAGTTGTCACAATAACAGCACCACTGACCGGCACTTTTTGCGATAAGGTCAATTGAATATCACCTGTACCAGGTGGCAGATCAACAATTAGATAATCCAGATCTTGCCAATTGGTATCATTGAGCATTTGTTCTAACGCTTGTGTCACCATAGGGCCACGCCAAATCATTGGTTGCTCTTCATCAATCAAGAAACCTATAGACATGCTTTGAATGCCATGACTGATAACAGGTTCAATTGTTTTGCCATCTACCGATTCGGGTTTTTGTGATGTTCCTAACATTCGTGGCTGACTAGGGCCATAAATATCGGCATCTAAAATACCGACAGAGGCTCCTTCAGCAGCTAACGCTAAAGCTAGATTAACCGATGTGGTCGACTTGCCTACCCCCCCTTTGCCTGAGGCAATGGCAATGATGTTTTTGACATTTTTAATACCTTGAACACCCTGTTGCACTTTGTGCTTGGTAATGTTCCAGTCAACAGCAACAGAAATATTACTCAGGCTTGTTTGTTGCTGAAGTAATGCCTCAATGTTATTTTGCAAAGTCGTTGACTGACTTTTTACTGGATAGCCAAGTGTTAAGTTAACCGTTAAATGATCGTCTTTTAAATCGATTATTATTTTTGTTTTACTCTCGCCCAAGCTCATTTGGCTAGTGGGTTCGAGGTATTCGTTGAGGATTTGCACAATTTGAGAAGAAGTTAGCATTCGCTGCTCCAATAATTAGAGAATGTCACTGATAAAAATCATCAGATTAAAAATAAGCAACGTATTTTATACTGAGTTAAGTTTGGCTTCATCCATAATCTCAATGTGGATATAGCAATAGTACAGAAATAAGTAGCGATCTAATCGAGAATTTTTTTGTTCCAGTCAATAACACTGCGTTGGACATCGTCTATTTCTCTATCGGCACTATCAATAACTTCTGATATTTTTGAGGTAATAGTTGCCCCATATCTGTCTGCTAAAATATTGCCCGCCATTACAATAGCGGTAGCCATGACAATTAGATACAAATGTGTAAGAAAAATTTTCATATTAAATCAACTCTGTTGGTACAATAATTTATTCATTGTCGTAATCGTGCTGACACTAATTTCTTTCGGGCAAACGCGCTCACATTCACGATAATTGCTGCAACCTCCAAACCCTTGATCTTCCATTGCGCTTAATAGTTTTTCCGCACGTTTTGGATCCATTTCCCCTTGGGGGAGTGCCGATAAATGTGTTACTTTCGCCGCGACAAATAACATTGCTGATGCATTAGGGCAAGCAGCTACACAAGCTCCACAGCCGATACAGGTTGCAGAGTCAAATGCCATATCCGATACTTCTTTTTCAATCGGTAATGTATTTGCTTCACAAGCCGAACCAGTGCGAATATCAATATATCCGCCGGCCTGAATAATCTTCTCAAATGAGGTTCTATCAACAATTAAATCTTTAATAATGGGAAATGCTGTTGCTCGCCAAGGCTCTATCCATAATTCATTCTCATTAGAATAATCACGCATATACTGTTGGCAAGTCGTCGTCGCCTTACTTTTGCCGTGTGGTGCGCCATTAATTACTAAATTGCAGGCACCACAGATCCCTTCTCTACAATCAAAATCAAAGGCAATCGCTTCCTGACCAATCTCAATAAGTTGTTCATTCAACGCATCCAACATTTCTAAAAAAGAAGTGTCTTCACTAACATCAATTTCATATCGCTCAAATTTACCCGCCGAATCAGCATCTTTTTGTCGCCATATATGTAGAATAAAATTCATCGGTAGTTTCTTGTTGTTGGTCTTACAAATTCGAAATGTAGTTCTTCTTTGTACAACACGGGGATACTAATATTGCCACTGTATTGCCATGCAGATACATAAGAAAAGTCATCGTCATGTCGTTGTGCTTCACCATCATTAGTGATGTGTTCTTCTCGTGCATGACAACCACACGATTCTTCACGCGTTAGAGCATCAATACACATCAACTCGGCTAACTCAAAGAAATCAGCAATTCGACCTGCTCGTTCTAATGTTTGATTCAGTGTCTCATCACTACCGGTTATTTTTACTTGCTGCCAAAATTGAGATCGCAGATTTTGAATCTCATTAATTGAGGTTTCTAATGTGCTTTTTTCTCTTGCCATGCCACAGGCATTCCAAATAATTTGGCCTAGTTTTCGATGAAATTCATCCGGTGTTTTCTGGGGATCCGGCGCATTCATTAAACGATCAATTCTATCTTTACAATTTTGTAGTGTTTGCTCAGCTTCAGGGTAATCAGTATTAATATCGAGTGGTTTCTGATGTGCTAAATAATTCGAAATAGTCGATGGTAAAATAAAATAACCATCTGCCAAACCTTGCATCAGCGCACTCGCACCAAGGCGGTTCGCACCATGATCAGAAAAATTAGCTTCACCACCGGCAAATAAACCGTCAATTGAGGTCATCAAATTATAATCAACCCATAAGCCTCCCATGGTGTAGTGCACAGCAGGATAGATTCGCATTGGCGTGGTATATGGATCTTCATTAGCAATATGTTGATACATCTCAAATAAATTGCCATATTTCTCACTAACAGCATCTAAACCTTGCGTTTCAATTGCTTTAGCAAAGTCCAGATAGACACCTAGTTTCTTACCATCAATCGCATGACCTACCCCACGACCTTCATCACAAATCAGTTTTACTGCTCGTGACGCAACATCACGTGGTACTAAGTTGCCAAATGCCGGATACATTCGCTCTAAGAAGTAATCGCGATCTTGTTCAGAAATTTGTTCTGGTTTCTTATCGCAATCTTGTTTGTTTTTAGGTGCCCAAATACGACCATCATTACGTAACGACTCACTCATCAACGTTAATTTGGATTGTAATTCACCTGCTTGAGGAATACAGGTTGGATGAATTTGAGTAAAACAAGGATTTGCAAATAATGCACCTTGTTTATGCGCTCGCCACGCCGCTGAAGCATTGCATCCTTTCGCATTGGTCGAAAGGTAAAATACATTGCCATAACCGCCCGTACACAGCACAACAACATCTGCCATATGTGATTCCAGCTTACCGGTAACTAAATCACGAGAAACAATCCCTTTTGCCTTACCCTTAATTAAAATAAGATCCTGCATTTCACAACGTGAGCGATGAATAATCGACCCATCATTAATCTGTTTACTCATTGCCTGATAGGCACCAAGGAGCAATTGCTGTCCAGTTTGACCTCTAGCATAAAATGTTCGTGATACTTGCGCACCACCAAAAGAGCGGTTGGCTAAATATCCACTATATTCACGTGCAAATGGCACGCCTTGAGCAACTGCTTGATCAATAATATTGGCACTTAATTCAGCTAAACGGAAAACATTGGATTCGCGTGCTCGGTAATCACCACCTTTGATCGTGTCATAAAATAACCGCCATACACTATCACCATCATTCTGATAATTTTTAGCCGCGTTGATACCCCCTTGAGCTGCAATACTATGCGCTCTTCTCGGGCTGTCTTGGAAGCAAAATGTTTTAACGTTATAGCCCATTTCTCCCAATGAAGCTGCTGCTGCTGCGCCTGCCAAACCCGTACCAACAACAATAATATTGTATTTTTTCCTGTTCGCGGGGCTAACGATTTTTAAATCGAACTTATGCTGAGTCCACCGCCCTTCGAGGCTTCCTTTGGGGGTATGGCTATCTAATTCAAAATCACTCATGACATCACAAAATAAATATAAAGAGGAATTACAGCAAAGCCCCCAATTAGGGTGAGCACACCAAGCCAAACTAAACCGTGATGAGTTACTGATGTTTTACCCAAAGTTTGCAACACATTGGCTAGCGAATGCTGTAAATGCATTAGTAATACAAATAGCCCTGCCAAGTAAAATAACACCATTATTTCCGACTGAAATAATTGTATGAGTTCATTATAGAGTTCAGCGTTGTCAAATAATACTGTTTGGACTACATGAATCACGATAAAGGCAAACAGAAAAATAATACTTAACGTGACAAATACAGTCGGAATTTTAAATTTATCATGTTTCTCGTAATCAATTATTCTAGCTTGTGCATTGACCTTGCGAATTCTAATCGCCGCTGTAACATGAATTAAGACTGCTATTGTCATAAGCAGTAACACTAACCAACTGACGATACCGCCGTTATACCAATTATAGAAATTAGTGAATGACTGTTGTGCAAAAAAACTTAGATTAGATAGCATATGAAAGATCAAATAAACCGTCATTACTACACCAGCCAAGGCCATCGATCTTTTTTGTAATTGAATCAATTGAGGTGCCATTAACTTTCCATATCGACCATCAGGTCTTCGCTATCTAATCTTGGTTTGAGTTTTTCTTTTTCAATCGTTCTGATGCAGCTATTCCAACGAAGAATCGCTTCATCATTTTGTTCGGGACATTTATCAACCGCCTGCTGATAAAAATTTAACGCTTCAATGAAATAGTCATAAGCAAAAGAATGTGACATTGCTTGAGTGATGAGATGTCTCGCTCTACGTTCATTTAGTAAGCCAGCATAGTAATACCGCTGGTATTGACTGGTTAATTTTTCAATAGTGCGTTCAATCGTTTTAATCTGAGTTTGTTTTTCGCTGCGAGAAATCTGATCTAATAATGCAAGAATATAAATAATTAACACTTCTTGATTGTCAGGATCAATATTGAGTACATCAAGACAAATGCTTTCAGCAATATCCGGCTCCAGCAATGAGCGATATTGTTTCGCCTTTTCAATGGCCTGAGCTACTGCACTGATGCGTATATCATGTAGATTCAGTTCCATTAAATTCCCTCTTGTTAGCGACCTAGAACAACAATCTGTAATCTAAACTAAAGTCGAGTTCATTACAATAGTGCGAGCTTTTAGATAAGAACATCGTCATAGATATTGCTCCATTAATGGAGTAACCGTGCAATTTCTGGTATCTTGCACCCACATTTTTATTGTTATTTTGGTCCCTCAATGCAAAGAAAGCTCCTTGTCACCAGCGCACTACCCTATGCTAATGGTTCAATCCATCTTGGACATCTTGTTGAGTACATTCAAACTGATATTTGGGTACGTTTCCAAAAAATGCGTGGTCATGAATGCCATTATGTTTGTGCTGATGACGCTCATGGCACGCCAATCATGCTGCGAGCTCAAAGTGAAGGCATTTCTCCAGAAGAATTAATTGCGAGTGTAAAACAAGAGCATCAAGCTGATTTTGCTGATTTTAATATTAATTTTGATAATTATCACAGCACCCATAGTGATGAAAATAAAGCACTCTCTAGCCAAGTGTATCTCGCTAATAAACAAGCAGGCCACATCACTACCAGAACTATTAGTCAGGCCTATGATCCTGAAAAAGAAATGTTCCTGCCGGATCGTTTTATTAAAGGTGAATGTCCAAAATGTGGTGCAGATGATCAATATGGCGATAACTGTGAAGCCTGTGGTGCAACTTATGATTCTACCGAATTAAAAAACCCAGTCTCTGCCGTGTCCGGCGCCACACCAATAACTAAAGACTCCGAACATCATTTTTTCAAACTAGGTGACTTTGAACAAGATCTAAAAACTTGGACACAAGCAGGTCATTTGCAAGATGAAGTGAGCCATAAACTCAATGAGTGGTTTGAAAGCGGCTTACGTGATTGGGATATCTCGCGTGATGCACCTTATTTTGGATTTGAAATTCCCGATGCCCCTAATAAATTCTTTTATGTCTGGTTAGATGCACCCATTGGTTATCTTGCTAGTTTTAAAAACTATTGTGATCGTACTGGTGTGGATTTTGATGAGTTTATGAAACCAGATAGTACAACTGAATTAGTGCATTTTATTGGCAAAGATATTATCTATTTCCATGCCTTATTCTGGCCGGCAATGTTACAAGGTGCTGGTTTCCGTTTGCCAAATTCAATCTTTGCTCATGGTTTCTTAACGGTTGATGGCAAGAAAATGTCCAAATCACGTGGTACGTTTATCAAAGCGCGTACTTATCTTGATCATTTAAATCCTGAATATTTACGTTATTACTATGCAGCTAAATTAGGTTCAGGCATTGATGATATTGATCTTAATTTAGAAGACTTCCAAAGTCGAATCAATTCTGATCTTGTTGGTAAAGTAGTCAATATTGCCAGTCGTTGTGCAGGGTTCATCAAAAAACGCTTCGATGGTAAATTATCTGCATCATTATCTGAACAAGCCTTATTTGATGATTTTGTTGCTCAGGCTGACACGATTGCCAATAAGATGGAGAATCGTGAATTTGGTCATGCCATGCGTGACATTATGGCTCTCGCTGATAAAGCCAATCAATATATTGATGAAATGAAACCGTGGGCATTGGCCAAAGAGGAAGGTAAAGATCAACAAGTACATGATATTTGTACGATGGGGATTAACTTGTTTCGCGTGTTAATTGCATATTTAAAACCCGTATTGCCTCAAACAGTAGAACAAGCTGAAACATTTTTAAATATTGAACCTTTGCAATGGGCTGATATTGCAACACCATTACTCGACCATAATATCAATAAATTCAAACCATTAATGACACGTGTTGACGCAGATAAAATTCAAGCAATGCTTGAATCATCAAAAGAAACCTTATCCTAAAACCATCTTCTAGCTCTTAGATTCAAGGTGGCTTAGCCCTGATTTTCCTTTCGTCATTCCCACAAAGTGGGAATCCGCTGATAGTGCCAGTAAGCTCTATCGTTATATCCCCCCATTCGCGAGGATGACCTGATTATTTTTTAAACATTCATCATTGCCGCGAAAGCGGTAATCCACCAGGCCATAACAAAAACAACATGCACAAAAAAGCCCCGACATCACTGCCGAGGCTTCTTGTATAAATCATCAGGTTCAAATCAAACAGACTAAACCCCTCTAATTTTATAACTTGATTATGTGCAAGATCTAGGTACGTAGTTTCCAGTACCCGTAAAACCAGCCCCCACACATGCCCAAGTAATTGATGCTGCATTTAATGTCGGTGTCATAGTGAAAGTTGCACCGGCAACCAAAGCACTAGTTGGTGGATTCCCTGCCATAGTGGCAGTAATTACACCATTAGCAGATATTGCAGTTACTGATGCATATTTACCTGTTGGGAATGATGGTATGTTTGCTGCAGTAATCGACGCGACGCAGGTGCCAGTATTTATACATTCTTCTGCTACACCCACCTTAACACCATCCATCATTACAAAGGCTTCTGATACTTGTGACCTTGCAACATAATCTCCGTATGCAGGAATAGCAATCGCAGCTAAAATACCGATAATTGCAATAACAATCATCAATTCAATTAATGTAAAACCTTTTTGAAGTTTTTTCATTTCCATTTCCTTTATGTTTAAAAACCAGCAAAAACTTGCCTTACCAAGCTAGATGCAGGGTGCATGCCAAGACGTAATATATTGTATTTTATACATTTTCCAGTACTGACTATTTTTAAAACTTATCTAATCAGGTCATAAAGTGACCCAAATTGTCACTTTTTTACATCGGTTTTAAATCAAAGGCAATGCAAATACGTTCTTCATCTGAACTAAAGGGAATCGTCCGATGAAACACCGATGAAGGGAACATCACTAGGTCGCCGACTTCTGGTGAAATTGTTTTTGTTGGGAAGTTGTCATGTTTTTTAGGATAGTCATCGCCATGAGTGCTAAGTTCAATACTTCCCTCATCCTTATGTTCTTTTTGGGTAGGCAATGATAAATACAAAGCACCACTAACCCAACCTTCTTCGTGAATATGTGATGTGAGATGGCCTCCTTGTCGCATACGGACATACCATGAACTGGCAATTTTGGTCTTTTTAGGGAAAGATTTCACAAACACACAGTCTTCCCCGGCAAAGCTTTGACGATAGCGGTCTATAGCCTGTTCCACTAATTTTCCTAATGTTCGGAATGAGTCTTCTGATCGTTTAAATAAATTGCCCGCTGATTGCTCACCATTTATGAGTCGTCCCTGCATTTTCTTCTCTACGTCAGCAAAATCGATATCTTTTAGCAACTGTCGTCTTAACTCACTGTCACCCTTCAATTCTTTTATTTCGGTATGAAATACAAAATCCAATGGGTTTTTACAGAAATTATAATCATTCTCAGTACCAAAATTATCAGCATAGTGTCCTGCTAACGTCGCTAAGAAAGGTGAATCATTCTTTTGTGTTTTTAACGCTTCCAATCCTTGTTTAAACTCGTCAAACCGTTCTGTTTTATACAAGCAATATAGACAACGTTCTTGCCAATCAGCAAATTGCGATTTCTTAAAGTGCTCAATTGCACCATCCAAATCACCACTATCATATAAATAAACTGCCAGACTGTAGTTAGCGACTGGTAATTCAGGATCAAGTGCTATCGCCTGTTTATAACGTTGTACAGATTCATCATAGCGACCTTGGTCTCGCAATACTTCACCTAAATTACTATGGACTTCGGCATAGTTTGGATCCAATTCCAACGCTTTGTTGTAACTGTCGATTGAATCACCTAATCTGCCTTCATTTTTCAATGCCGTACCCATATTGAAATAAATTTTGGCATCCTGTTTAAGGGTTAACGCTCTTTTGTATGCGTCAATCGCTTCAGCTAGTCGACCTTGTTCTTGCAATACCGTACCCAAATTCACAATGGCTTCAAAAAATCCTGGCTCAAGGTCTATTACTTTTTGATAACTCTTCGCTGCTTGGTCAAATTTACCTTGGCCTTGTAATGCTGTGCCAAGATTGTAATGAGCATCCGTTAATGACGGTTTTAACTGTACTGTTTTCTTATAACTAGTAATCGCCTCATCTATACGGTTTAAATTAGTTAGCAAAATCGCCACATTGAGATGCAATTCAGCGACGGTCGGATCGATTTGTAAAGCTTTACGAAAAGCTTTCACGGCATCCATGAATTTGTTTTGCCCTGCCAGTGCATTACCATAAAAATTATGCAGCACTAATGTATTAGGAAACTGCTTAAGCAATTTCTTTGCGGTTGTTTCTGCTACGTCTAATTGGCCAGTATTCAATAATTGTAATACTGAATCTATTTGTTGTTGGCTGGGTTGGCTCAATTGCCGATGTGCTTGTGGGCGTTTCATTCAATTTAGTACCTAGAAGATTTTTATCATCTATAACTATACTAAAATTATGGTTTTTTTGCCTAGTAAAGATCGGTTATATTAGTAGTATTGAAAAAGTATTCGCAGGTTAATTCTAGTGACAAATCATTCGCAATCATCTCCACTACAGCTTAACTTCGATAATCGTTTTGTGCGATCATTGCCCGCAGATCCAACTACTGACAATCATCGCCGGCAAGTATTATCTGCCTGTTATTCTTTTGTTGAACCAACAATCGTTAGTTCACCTCAATTGGTTGCCTATTCTAAAGAAGTCGCGCAGCAACTTGATTTATCAGAACAGGACTGTATTTCAGAAATATTTACCCAAGTTTTCGCTGGTAATAAATTACTTAATGGCATGCAGGCACACGCTCAATGTTACGGCGGCCATCAATTCGGCAACTGGGCAGGACAATTAGGTGATGGCCGTGCTATTAATTTAGGTGATGCCATTAATCAACAGGGTGAACATTTCACCTTACAGTTAAAAGGTGCTGGTGAAACACCCTATTCACGTACGGCTGATGGCTTAGCTGTTTTACGATCATCTGTCCGTGAGTTTTTATGCAGTGAAGCGATGTTTCACCTTGGTATTCCGACCACACGGGCTTTAAGTTTGGTCACCACGGGTGATCAAGTGATACGTGATATGTTTTATGATGGCCACCCAAAATCAGAACCTGGAGCGGTTGTATGTCGTGTTGCCCCTTCTTTTTTACGTTTTGGTAGCTATGAAATTTTTGCTGCCAGAGGTGATATTGACACCCTACGAACGCTCGTTGACTTCACCATTACCACTCACTTTTCACATCTGGGTGAACCATCTGTTGAAGTATATTTAAAGTGGTTTGCCGAGATCTGCGAAAGTACTGCCGATATGATTGTCCATTGGATGCGTGTCGGTTTTGTTCATGGTGTGATGAATACAGACAATATGTCAATTCTTGGTTTAACCATTGATTATGGCCCTTATGGTTGGCTGGAAGATTACGATCCTGATTGGACACCGAATACTACGGATGCCCAAGACCGTCGCTACCGATTTGGCAATCAATCACAAATTGCCCAATGGAATTTATTCCAACTTGCCAATGCAATTTACCCTTTAATAGAACAAGCTGAACCACTGCAAAAAATACTCAATGATTATGTTGATTTGTATACGCAAAAATGGCAAGTTATGCGTGCTCAAAAATTAGGTCTAAATGCTTATACCGATAGTGATCAAGCGCTTCACCAACAGTTGCATGAAATATTGCAATTAGTCGAAACTGATATGACCATTTTTTATCGTAAACTAGCGGATATAAATACCGAGCATTCAGACCAATCTAACGAAGACTTAATGGCACCATTGATGGATGCTTATTATGACACTGATGCATTAAGCACTGATTCTATAAACCAGATTTGCGACTGGTTACGCCAATATCAATCACGCGTTCAACAGGACAATCTATCGGATGATATTCGACGGCATCGAATGAATAAGATCAATCCTAAATATGTACTTAGGAACTATATGGCACAGCTTGCTATAGATAAAGCTGAACTCGGCGATAATAGTTTGGTCAATGAATTATTAGAGCTATTAAGACGACCTTATGATGAACAGCCAGCAATGGAACACTATGCCGTTAAACGACCTGACTGGGCACGCGACCGTGCTGGCTGCTCTATGTTATCGTGTAGTTCATAATAAATATGGACCACTAAAGTCATGAATATAAATTATCGTTTTATTATTTTACTACTGACTTTATTCCCCCTATCAGCCATGAGTGCTGACGCCAATAGTAAAAATTCTTTTCAAATAGATGTTATCGCTAGTGACCTAGGCGTGCCTTGGGGTATGGCATTACTCCCTGACAACACCATGCTGATTAGCCAACGTGAAGGCTTTCTTTCTCAATTGCATTTAGAGTCTGGGGAATTAGTCACTATTTCAGGTCTCCCTGATATTAAAGTGGGTGGACAAGGAGGTTTATTTGATGTGGCACTGCCAAGAAATTATCAAGATAGTGGATGGGTTTATTTCAGCTATAACAAAGATGTTGGCGGGCAAGGTGCAACAACCTTGGCTCGAGCCAAACTTGAAAACCATACCTTAATCAATTGGCAAGACTTATTGATAACAAAATCAATTAGTAAAACAAAGGTTCATTATGGTGGGCGTATTACTTTTGATAATTACGATCATGTGTTTTTATCGGTAGGTGAACGTGGTGTTCGGCCTAATGCTCAAGATTTAACGAATCATGCTGGATCAATACTACGGTTAAATCTTGATGGTACTGTGCCCGCTGACAATCCCTTTATTGATAATGATCAGGCGTTATCAGAAATATGGAGCTATGGACATCGTAACCCTCAAGGGCTATTTTTCAATGTACAAACTCAGCAACTATGGGAGGTAGAACATGGACCTCGTGGTGGTGATGAAATCAACCTTATTAAACCGGGTAAAAATTACGGTTGGCCGATTATTTCTTTAGGAAAAGAATACAATCGTGACGTACCTGTGGGTGAAGGCACTCAACGCAAAGGAATGGAACAAGCAGTTAAAGACTATATCCCTTCTATCGCAACCAGCAGTCTTATTCAATACACAGGACAAACATTTAAAGGTTGGTCCGGCAGCTTATTAATCAGTGCATTAACATCAAAACACCTTAACCAAGTTTTCCTGAATAACGAGAATGAAGCCACAACTGAAAAGCGACTATTCAGAGGTATTAATGGTCGAATTCGTAATGTTATTGAAAGCCCTGAAGGTTGGCTATACCTATCAACTGATGATGGCAGAATTTTAAGGATTAGTCCGCATAACGAATAGCAACAATATAATATTGTTTACTACCCTCTTGGACGTGAATAGTGACCTCATCATCAACTTCTTTGCTTAATAATGCTTGAGCTAATGGTGAGTCTAAGCTGATATTACCTTTTTGGTGGTCAATTTCATCAGGGCCCACTATGCGATATTCAATATGTTCACCTTGCTCATTTTCTAACATCACAAAAGCAGCGAAGAATATCTTGTCCTCATCACTCGGACTTTCCGCCACAACATGTAAATCTGGCATTCGCTTTTGCAAATAACGAATTCGTCTATCCAATCCTCGCAATTCTTTCTTACGGTAAATATATTCGGCATTTTCACTACGATCACCTTCAGCCGCTGCTGCAGATAAAGCTTTGACTACTTCTCTACGTTTATCCCATATTTGGATTAACTCTTCATTGAGTCGAGCCATACCTGCTGCTGTAATATAAGGAGATGATTTCATTTTATTGTTATGGGATATAACTATCACCATCTACCACCATATGGTTGAGTGCCATATTGCATACCTTCTGTTATGTCTTATATGTAGCCTCTTTACGCTACTTCCTTATTTCGCTATCACTTTCTATTTCAGTGTAAGGCGTATTTTGTAAAATGTTATTTATAAACAAACGCAAGAGCTAAGCCAGTTTATTTATGTAAGATTTGTTGTAATTTTTGTTCCTCAATTTCACCACCTAAATAACCTACGATAGTACGCATATCCAATTCAGCATTTTCTAAACAACTCGAAGCTCCAGGTGAAGGTGTCATGTTGAAAAGAATGCCGTTTTCAGGATTTATTTTCGCTTCACCCATTAATAGTTGAGCATTCTTTTTATCAATTAATTGTGGCCGTACACCGCCGAATCCTTTTGCAAACTGAATATCTTTTAGGGTTAATGAGGGCACAATTTTACGAACGTCTTTCAAAAATAACCAACGCCGAAAACCAGGAATTTCAAATAAGAAATTCTTGAAAATATAATTGCGAATATCACTGACTTTGAAGAGATCCCAAAAAACCTTTAACACGCCTATATCTAAACGTAGTACACGTAAAAACTCAGCAAATGTTTTATTGTTATACCGCTCCAAATATGGAATTAACAGTGCGGTAGGTCCAAATCGTGTTTTACCCTCAATGAGCACATCGGGATCACCATGGACGGCCGCAAAAGGTAGCTTATCATTTTGCACTGTATAGACCTTGCCATTTAATATTTTAGGTGTGAAATAAAAACTACCCGCTACAGGTAAACAAGAAAATTCCAAGCCATAGCCCATCTGTTGAGCCAATAACAAACTATGGCCTCCTGCAGATACCACTACCGATCTTGCCCGAATCACACGATCTTGAGTGTGTATACGAAAAATACCCTCTTGTTCAATAATTTCTTCTACATGACAATTCATCTCTATTGTCAGGTTTTTGTTATTTTTCTGGGCTTCAGTAACAAAGGATTGTGCCAATTGGTTGAAATTAACCGCACAATATTCATCTAACACCGCCAATGCAACACAAGGTTCTGGCCTAAATTTGCCATCAATCATCACCACATTCGGTTCAATTTCTGCAATTTGTTCTTTCTCAAGTAATTGCATCGATGAAAACCGTTCACGAAAAATATCAAAACGTTTGCGGAGTTTACGACATTCATCTTCTCCCACACCTAATACCATTTTAGGATATTTGAAGATGACATTATCTCGATTAGCCAATGTTGCAGTGTA
>JABSQO010000002.1 GCA_013215775.1 Piscirickettsiaceae bacterium | reverse complement strand
TAACAGGGACTGACGTAAAACATGCGGGTAATTTTGAGACACTATTCGGCACACCAATACATGACTTATTAGAATTTTGTGCAACAAAGCGGCAACCCGAAGAACCGTTTATTATGGGTGGTCCCATGATGGGGTATAACCTATCAGGCGATGATCTTCCTGTCACCAAAACAGCAAACTGTATTTTAGTCGGCGTTGATAATGCAGCACAAGATGACAAACCACTACCCTGTATTCGCTGTGGAGAATGTGCGACGGCCTGTCCTGTTAGTCTTTTACCACAGCAGTTATATTGGTATTCGCGAGCAAAAGATTTGGAAAAAACCGAAGAATATAATCTGTTTGATTGTATTGAATGTGGTTGCTGTAGTTATGTCTGCCCAAGTAAAATTCCTTTAGTCCATTATTTCCGTTTTGCTAAAACAGAAACAATGAATCAATACCAAGAAACACAAAAGGCAGATGCTGCCCGATTACGCCATGAAAATCGTCTTGAACGGCAAGAATTGGAAAAACGCGAAAAACAACAGCGACAACAACAGCGTAAAGCAGCACTTGCCGCGAGTCAGGCTGCTAAAGCGCAAGAAAAATTAGCCGCAGAAACGGCGACTGATAATCAGGAGAGTACGTAATGCCTTTGAGCCGACTGTCATCGCCCTTTTTATCCGGGACTAATCGAGTGACACTGCATATGTTGCAGTTATTATTGGCATTAGTCCCTGCTGTGATTGCCATCGTGTATTTCTTTGGCCCTAGTGTATTAATTACTATTGCTTTGGCCATCGTGGTGGCATTACTCGCTGAAGCATTGATGTTAAAGCTTCGTGATCGCCCTCTCAAACCATTTTTGACCGATGGTAGTGCGATTGTTACCGCAGTATTGCTAGCAATTGCTTTACCTCCTTTAGCACCATGGTGGTTAACGACTATCGGTATATTATTTGCCATTATCTTTGCCAAACATCTCTATGGTGGGTTGGGCTACAATCCTTTTAACCCTGCTATGGTGGCTTATGTCTTACTACTAGTCTCATTCCCACTGGAAATGACAACATGGTTGCCTGTTGCTAGCTTGAGTGAGCATCCTTTAGATTTTATGTCTGCTTTTCATATTATTTTTAATGGCCAGCTTCTTGATGGCACCGCTCTAGATACTATCTCGGGAGCGACGCCACTTGATGCCATGAAAACGCAAATTGGGCTAGCACAAACGCCTAATCAAATTAGCACTCAGCCATTATTTGGGCTATTTGGCGGTAAGGGGTGGGAATGGATTAATATATGGCTTGCGATGGGTGGTTTATATCTAATCTATCGTCGCGTTATTAGTTGGCATATTCCGGTCGCCATGTTGACAGGATTGACTGCTATTAGCCTGATTACATGGCTTATCTCACCTGAAATAACGGGCTCACCACTGTTTCATATATTAAGTGGTGGCACCATGTTGGGGGCATTCTTTATTGCTACCGATCCCATTACAGCATCAACAACGATCAAAGGAAAATTGGTATTTGGTGCAGGTGTTGGTCTGCTGACCTATATTATTCGCGTATGGGGTGGCTACCCAGATGGCATCGCCTTTGCTGTATTGCTGATGAATATGTTGGTACCATTGATTGACTATTACACTCAACCAAAAGTGTATGGTGCCAAATAATGAATAATCCATACACCCATATTTTACGTATTGGCTTGATATTAGCTGCGTTTGCCGTTGTTGCAACTAGTCTGGTTGCACTCACAGAATCAAATACGCACGATAAAATTATTGAAAATGAACGGCAAGCACTATTAGCTGCCATTAATGCACTAGTCGATCACGACAAATATAATAACGATATTTTAATGGATACCATCCTACTGCCAAACACGGTAGATTTAGGAACAAACGATATTACTACTGTCTATCGTGCGCGGTTAGATACTACGCCGGTAGCCGCTATATTTACCGCTATTGCACCGAATGGTTATAACGGTGAAATCAAACTTCTTGTTGGTATCTATTCAAATGGAAATTTGGCAGGGGTACGTGTTATTAAACACAAAGAAACGCCTGGTCTTGGTGATAAAATTAATGAAAATAAAGCAGATTGGATTTTACAATTCAAGGGTTTATCATTGAACAATCCTGATGAATATAAATGGGCTGTGAAAAAAGATGGTGGTGATTTTGACCAATTTACCGGTGCCACCATAACACCACGAGCGATAGTTACAGCAGTGAAAAAAGCATTACACTATTTCGAACAACATCGTGATGCATTATTTGCCATCACGGAGGCGAAATCATGAACAATATTTATGGCCCAATCATTCGTGACGGTTTGTGGAAAAATAATCCTGCATTAGTACAATTGTTAGGTTTATGCCCCTTACTTGCTGTCAGTAATACGGTTATTAATGGATTAGGACTTGGTTTAGCGACAATACTGACTTTAGTCGCATCTAATGGCCTTGTCTCACTATTACGTAAACAAATTCCTGATGAAGCCCGTCTGCCCGTATTTGTCATGATCATTGCCTCAATTGTGACCATTATCGAACTTTCTATGAGTGCTTGGTTTCATGAGCTTTATTTGATTCTAGGTATATTCATTCCTCTAATTGTGACCAACTGCGCCATTACAGGCCGTGCTGAAGCATTTGCATCCAGAAATCCTGTCGGTCCAGCATTAGTGGATGGTTTTATGATGGGTTTAGGCTTTACTGTTGTACTAGTACTTTTAGGAGCGATGAGAGAAATCATTGGTCAAGGTACATTATTAAGTGAAGCACACTTGATGTTTGGTGAATCAGCAAGACATTTCACTATCATCTTAGTCGATGATTACCGAGGATTTTTGATGGCATTATTACCACCGGGAGCTTTTATCGGTTTAGGATTAATCGTGGCACTGAAAAATGTTATTGATGCCCGTCAAGCAACAAAACAAGTCATTGATATAGCAGCAGAACCAATTCCTGTTAGCTAATGAATCAGGCACAACGACACGAGTTTTTTGCTACCCTCAAGGCTCATAATCCTAAACCAACAACTGAACTCAATCATCATTCTTCTTTTGAATTATTGATTGCCGTTATCTTATCGGCACAAGCAACAGATGTCGGGGTTAATAAAGCGACAGATAAACTTTACCCCATTGCCAATACTCCTCAAAGCATTTTGGATTTAGGTGTTGATGGGCTTAAACAATATATTAAAACCATTGGTTTATATAACAGTAAAGCAGAAAATGTTATTAAAACGTGCCAGCAATTATTAGCATTACACCATGGCGAAGTCCCCGACGATCGCGAAGCATTGGAAGCATTACCTGGAGTCGGTCGAAAAACAGCAAATGTTATTCTTAACACCGTATTCAAACACCCTGTCATTGCAGTTGATACTCATTTGTTTCGTCTTTCAAACCGTACTGGCTTGGCCAAAGGTAAAACCGTGCGTGCAGTTGAAGATCGCCTAATGAAAGTCGTACCCGATGAGTTCAAACAAGATGCTCATCATTGGCTCATCCTCCATGGTCGTTATGTCTGTATCGCTAGAAAACCACAGTGTGAGATCTGTGTTGTTTCACATTTATGTGATGAGTTTCGCCGCCAACAGAAAAGAGTACTCAAAGCATAATGTTTAGCCAAAATCGCCAACAACTACGCAAAATGTATCATGACACATGGCAAAAAAAACTCGCCAATGAATCACTATCAGCATTAGAGTCTATGGTTGCTCAAGTTATCAGTGAACACCCAGAATATCACTCAATATTTAATAATGATGCCAGTTTAGAACAAGAGTATTTTGTTGAACATGGTGAAACAAATCCCTTTCTTCATATGGGTTTGCATATATCATTACATGAACAAATCTCTACTGATCGCCCATTTGGAATCCGTGCTCTTTATCAACAATTACAAGCTAAATTTGGCAATGCACATGATACTGAGCATCAAATGATGGAATGTTTAACTGAATCATTATGGCTAGCTCAACGCAATAATCAGGCACCCTCTGAGTCAGACTATTTGGCGGCATTACAAAAATTATTGGAAAAATAATGACCAACAAAATCACCGTAACTATCGAATTTCACTTTAAAGGTAAACAATTTTCACCTAGTGCGTCGCTCGACCTTGATGAGTTAATGCAACTTCATGGTACCTTTCCAGAAATCCATTCAATGTTAGCTAAATTAAATAATATCGACAGCTATTCCTACGAATATGAAGTGATGTTGGCTGAAGACGTACAATTCAGTGATGCTGAAGGTCTAGCCACAGAGTTCTTCACCAACGATAGTTTTGACCAAGCCGCTTTTGAACAGAAGTGGCATGAAAATAACGCGTTATCTGAACTAGCTCCTATTATTAAACAACACCTCAATATTGATGATATTGAACAACAACAAGCTTTAAAGGCAGTCATATTAGCAGCTTGGAAATTGGGTAAAGCAACTTCTTAGTACTTAAGACCAGACAGCATTTCTTCCTGAATCCAGCTTTGCAAATAACTGATGGCCTTCATCGGAGTTTCTTGTTCACTAAAGAAATCTAATAATTTTTCACACATAACCGAAAATGTCTCG
This sequence comes from Piscirickettsiaceae bacterium, assembly GCA_013215775.1. Lineage (GTDB taxonomy): Bacteria > Pseudomonadota > Gammaproteobacteria > Nitrosococcales > Methylophagaceae. The sequence continues at coordinate 237,744 of JABSQO010000002.1, read as the reverse complement.
CCTTTCATCGCCAACTCTAATATGGTAATTTCGACTTCTGATAATATTTTGTAGTGACTAATAAGATCTGAACGCCGCCATAACACCCATGCCACTATCTCTGTTTTTTCAGATTTCGGTGGTGTGCTGTCATTAGACAATGCCTTCCAAATCGGAAAGCTATTGTATTCCAGCCATAATAATTGCACTGATTTCTGAAAGGTAAAACTTAAGGTCTCCCATGCTTTTTCCGGCAACGAAGCTAAATCATCTATTGTTGCAAATTGCTGATCTTTGGCATCAAAACTATTAGCAAAAGAACGTTCAATACAGGCTAATTCATACAATTCGGGCAATTGATTAAAGGGTGCCTCTTCTCGCACTAATTCAGGTAAATCAATACTAAAATAGCGTAAATTAGTGGTATGTGATGGGTGTTTTTCAATATATCGGTCCATCAGCTGATCGAATCGCTTATCACCCAAATAACTTGCTAATTTGTCATAATCAGTCGTAATTGCTTCTTTCAACCTCAACTTATAAGCCGTAGCATAGATATCAAGCCGACCTTTTGCTGATAGCATTGGCGTTGATTCAATATCATCAATAATGACTGATGATTCATCCAGCAAATAATCCATAAAGTGAGATTGTAAATCCTGTAAGTCAGGCATTATGCCGCTCCTTCCAAAATTGCTTTACCTGTAATCTGTAATTGCTCTGTAGTAAGCACTCGGTTGGCAATTTTTTCTGCAATAGCAAGTTCTTGGCGTAGCTCAGAAAAAGGGGGAATATTATCATCTCGCTCAATCATAGTACTCACTGCACCAAAACGCCCAAGTGCATATTCATATAAATCCCATACTGGGTCACATACATCATGATCATGAGTATCAATAATCATTTCACCGTTATAGCTGTGACCAGCGAGGTGAAATTGCATTACCCGATCATTATCAATGCCATTAATATAGCTTTGTGGTTCAAAATGATGATTATTAGCACTGACAAAAATATTATTAATATCAAGCAAAATATAACAATCTGATCGTTTAGCAATTTCGTTTACAAATTCCCATTCTGGTATTTCAGAATTATTGTATGTGACATAACTCGACAAGTTCTCAATCAGCATTTGTCTGCCGATGACATCTTGGACTTGTTTGATTCGATCGACAATATGATCAATAGTTTCATCGTTATATGGCAAAGGCAACAGATCATGACTATTGATATGGTTAACCGTTGTCCAACATAAATGATCTGAAATCCATTGTGGCTCAACACGATCAATCAACTGTTTTAACTTTTGTAAATAGGTCGTATTTAATGGGTCGGTGCTACCAATAGACATCGAAACACCATGCATCACCATTGGATAATCTTGGCGTATTTTATCCAAATTCGCCAATGGCTTACCTCCAGGAACCATGTAGTTCTCAGAAATAATTTCAAACCAATCTACTTGAGGTTTATGATCAATAACATGTTGGTAATGGTCCTTTCTCAGACCCAAGCCAAACCCCAAAAAAGGACGTGTCATCATTTAACTTTCCATTAAAAAACGCCGTGTTTGTTACAGTACTACAAACACGGCGCTGCTAATAAAAAAATAACGTCTAAACGTTATCTACTTTATTCGCCTACAGTACCAGCAGCAGCAGCACAAGCTTCAGCTGACGTTGCAGCAAAACCGTGGCCTTTGCATTCTGCTTGACCTTTACACGCATTTTCTGCTGTTTTACAGTCATTATGGCCTTTACATGCAGTTACACCATAACAATGTACAAGTTCGACACTTGAAGTACTTGTTTCAGCTGTGCTTGCACAGCCCACTAAACTTGCCGCTGCAATTGCCATCGCCAATCCAGTTGTCTTTTTCATAATGCTCATACATATCTCCTTAAAATAAAATTCAGTTTTTGAAACACTCTTGTAGTGATGCAAAAATGACTGGGGTACATACATCAACCCCTAAAAGCTAGACGCAATCTATTAGATAGTGTTACAAAATTCGGTCAAATAATTTTTGTGCTTGTCTTAATTAGCTCATATAGTATCGGTTCAACAAATTAACACTGATGATAATTTATGAAAGCATATGGTTTTACTAGTGGTGATACACCACCAATAATGTTCGAACAAAATATTCAACCTCCCATGGGTCATGATGTATTAGTTGAAATTGAAGCGATTGCAGTTAACCCAGTTGATATTAAAGTAAAAGAATCGATTCAATCTCCACTCACTCACCCTAAAATCGTCGGTTGGGATGCAACAGGTCTTATTATCGCTATCGGTGATAAAGTTGACTTATTCAATGTCGGTGATACTGTTTTCTATGCGGGAGATGTTCGCCGCTCTGGTTGTTATGCCAGCCATCAGATCGTTGATGAACGTATTATTGGCCATGCGCCAAAGTCATTATCAGCACCTGAAATTGCTGCAATGCCCCTGACCAGCATTACAGCTTGGGAAGCATTATTTTCACGTCTTAAAATTACGGCTGAACAAGATGCCGGAAAAAATATTCTAATTATTGGTGGTGCTGGCGGTGTCGGTTCTATTGCCATTCAATTGGCTAAAACAGTCGCTAAATTAAATGTTATTGCTACTGCATCTCGCAGTGAATCTGAACAATGGTGCCAAAAACTCGGTGCGGCTCATGTCATCAATCATCATAGCGATTTGGTACTGCAATACCGTAGTTTAGGACTAAAAGATCCTGATTATATTTTATGTCTTAATGATACCGATCGGCACTTTGCCACGATGGCAGAATTAATTGCACCACAAGGTATGATTTGCACCATCGTTGGTAGTCAGGAAAAACATGATTTAGATTGTTTAAAATCTAAAAGTGCTGGTCTAGTATGGGAATTTATGTTCACACGGCCCATGTTTAACACGGATGACATGATAGAACAGCATCATATTCTAAATAAAGTCGCCCAATTACTTGATAATAGGATATTAACCAGTACATTAACCGATACTATTGGCCCCATCACGGCTGATAATATCACTAAAGCACATCAACAATTAATGAGCGGGACTACAATTGGTAAACTTGCCTTAAGGGCTATCGAGTAGTATTTCCACCAAGACCATAATCACCGTATAATTACCACTTTCATCCCAAACTAAGGTTTAATCATGGATTCTCAAAAAACGGGCAAATTCATTGTTGGTAGTATCGTCATTTTTGCCATTGTATTCTTTGTAATAAATATCGTTCTTTCTACTATGCAAGATAAGGCAAAACACGTTGTTACACCTGAAAGTATGACCGAAGAAGCTATTGCTGAACGCATTAAACCCGTTGCTGAAGTACACGTTGGGGAACCACCTGTTGTTGTTGAAGCCGCGCCAATTATTGAAGCCAGCGTTGAAAGTGGCGAACAAATTGTCGCTAACGCCTGTGCACTCTGCCACAGTACAGGCATGATGCAATCCCCGAAATTAGGTGATGCTGCCGCTTGGGCTCCGCGAATTGAACAAGGTATCAACGTGCTTTATGACCATGCTATTAATGGTTTTAATATGATGCCTGCTCGCGGTACTAATCCAAGTTTAAGTGATGATGAAGTGAAGGCTGCTGTTGATCACATGTTATCGCTGGTTAAATAACATTCGCCATCAAAGACACTAATGAAAACAATTCATTTTCCCTATATTGCCCTAGGATTAGCCTCTTTTCTGCTGCTTGTTGTTGTCAGGGGAAGTCAATTAGGTAGTGATGGTACAACATCGCTACCATTACTAACCTTGCTTGTGCTCAGTGAGTTTTCATTTTTTGTCACCGCTATTGGTGCCTATATTGGTATTAAAAATATTCCTAGTATCGGTATTAAATCTGTTTATACCCTTGCTACCGTATTGTGTGGCTTATTGTCATTGCGGTTTATGTTACTCGGCATAACCCTCTGGCCTCTTTAAATTCTATTTTTATAAGTGAATTATTGTGACTAATAATGATGTTTTACGTCGGATCCGTTATATTTTGGACTTAAACGACTCAAAAATGATGGCTATTTTTGCCTTGGCTGAACTTGATGTCACTCGTGGACAAATTAGTAATTGGCTGAAGAAAGATGATGATCCTGATTATAAAAATTGCAGTGATGTCCAGATAGCCACGTTCTTAAATGGCTTAATCAATGAACGTCGAGGAAAAAGAGAAGGTGAACAGCCTCAACCTGAGAAAAAAATAAACAATAATATTATCTTTAGAAAACTGAAAATTGCTTTTGATCTGAAAGATGAAGACATTCTAGAGATATTGCTACTTGCAGACTTACGTATCAGCAAGCATGAATTAAGCGCTTTTTTCCGTCGAGCAGATCACAAACATTTTCGTCAATGCAAAGATCAAATATTGCGTAATTTCTTACACGGCCTCCAGCTAATGTATCGTGCAGAAGATGGTGAGCAAAAAGCGACTTTCGAATGGAAGTAATCTAATTAACCTGAACTCGGATTAATTATTTCAACATATCCCTAATATTGCTTAAATGTGCTTTACCACGTTGTTGGCGCTCTTCAGGATCAACTTGTGTTTTATCAGTAGTCCAAATCAAATCTTCTGCTGGTAACTCACGTAAAAATCGACTTTCTTCACACGCTATTTTTTCACCATATCGCTTACGAGAATTTGCTAATGTGAAAACTAAGCTTCTTTGCGCGCGCGTTATTCCAACATAAGCTAAACGACGTTCTTCTTCAATATTTTCTTCTTCAATACTCGTACGATGGGGTAGTATTTCTTCTTCCATCCCAATAATAAAGACATGTGGAAATTCCAAGCCCTTAGCAGCATGTAACGTCATCAGATGTACCGCATCATCCTGATTTTCATCCGCCTGTCGTTCCAGAATATCCATCAATGTTAATTGTGCTGCAATCTCACCGATATTCTTTTGTTCTGAATCTTGTTCAACTAACCGCCCAACCCATGACAATAACTCTTCAACATTTTCCATTCTTCGGATCGCTTTATCAGGATCACCTGTGACCTCTTCTAACCAACCACGGTAATCAATTTCTTCCACCATATCGCGAATAGCCTCCATAAGATCTCCGCGTTTAGCACGATCAGCAATATCCACTAACCATTGGCTGAAATACTCTATTCGCCCCATAGCCGTAGCGGACAATTTTTCAGATAAACCCATTTCAAAACAGGCACCAAATAAGCTGGTATCTCTTTGCGCTGCATAGTTACCTAATGCCTGCAATGTACTTGAGCCAATGCCCCGCCTTGGGGTGTTAATTACTCTTAAAAAAGCATTATCGTCATCTTGATTCGCGATTAATCGTAGATATGCCATGATATCTTTGACTTCCACTCGTGCAAAAAAGGAGGTGCCTCCAGTTAAAAAATAGGGTACATCATGCTCACGAAGAATTTTTTCAATAGGGCGAGATTGGTGATTACTACGATATAAAATCGCATAATCCTTAAAGTTAGTTTGATGTTTAAGTTTGTGATAAAGCAATTCAGAGATTATTTTTTCAGATTCATGCTCTTCATTACGACAACCAATAACCCGAATAGGATCGCCTTCACCCATCGTACTCCATAGCTTTTTTTCAAAAACATGAGGGTTATTACTGATTAACTGATTCGCTACCCGTAATATTCGTCCCATAGAACGGTAATTCTGTTCCAATTTAATCAATTTTAAGCGAGGGAAATCTTGCTGTAATTGTACTAAGTTCTCAGGTCTTGCGCCACGCCATGAATACACTGATTGGTCATCATCACCTACCACTGTTAACGCTTCACGAATACCCACAAGTTGCTTCACCAACTCATATTGGCAACCATTAGTATCTTGATATTCATCTACCAATAAGTAATGAATACGAGCTTGCCAATGTTTTAATACGTCGGGGAATTGTCGAAACAACTGAACAGGTTTCAAAATTAAATCATCAAAATCAACTGCATTATAAGCTTGCAAAGCCTCAACATAACGACGATAAACATTAGCTGCTGTTACTTGCTGGCCATCTTGAGCAATGTTTATGGCTTGTTCAGGCATGATAAGCTGATTTTTCCATTCAGATATCTGCCACTGGCATTGTTCAGCATGCTCACTATCAGCAGCAAAATCACGGCCCATCAAGTCACGTAATACAGCCAAACTATCTTGAGCATCAAAAATAGAAAAACCGCTACGATAAGATAAATGTGCATATTCTCGTCGCAGTATGGTTAAGCCCAGATTATGAAAAGTGGATACCATTAGTCCACGTGAAGATGTGCCTCGTGAAGTCATCAATTCAGCCACGCGACTTTTCATTTCTCGTGCTGCTTTGTTAGTAAAAGTCACTGCTGCAATATTGCGAGGCGCAATATCACATTGCTCAATTAAATAAGCAATCTTCCTAATAATAACCCGTGTTTTTCCACTTCCTGCTCCCGCTAAAACCAATAATGGTCCGTCAATATGACGTGCAGCTTCCCGCTGCTGCGGATTAAGATCATGCACCCATCGTATCCAACCGTCTATAGGATATAGCTTCACTTAAATGTGACGTTTGAATATGTTCTGAGTCGGCTAAATCTGCAATCGTCCTAGCCACTTTCAAAATACGATTGTAAGCACGTGCAGATAATCCTAAACGACTAATCGCTTGCTCTAATAATTGATAATTGCTGTCACTCAATTTGCAATAAACCTCTAATTCTTTATGTTCTAACAAATAATTCGCTTTGCCCATTCGGGCCATTTGCCGCTCTCTGGCGGCGACCACTCTTTCTCGTACTTCAGCACTACATTCTTCTTGTTCATCTACTGATGCGGGACGCAATAACGCTTTCGAAACCGGTGGGACTTCCACCAGCATATCAATCCTATCCATCAGTGGGCCTGATACTTTGGCGCGGTAACGCCGCACCTGTTCTTCAGTACAGTGGCAACGTTCATATCCCAGATATCCACACGGACATGGGTTCATTGCTGCCACTAATTGAAAACGTGCCGGAAACTCTGCTTGATGTGCTGCTCGAGAAATGGTGATTTTGCCAGATTCTATCGGTTCACGCAGAACTTCTAATACTTTCCGATCAAATTCTGGTAATTCATCAAGAAATAAAATGCCATTGTGAGCTAAGGAAATCTCACCGGGTCTAGGTGGGCTACCACCTCCCACCATGGCAACTGCTGATGCGGTGTGATGTGGAGGTCGAAAGGGTCGTTGCCGCCATTTTTTAACATCGAACCCACTCAATGAAATAGACTGAACAGTTGCGGTATAAACAGCCTCTTGCTCCGTCATATCTGGCATAATTCCGGGTAAACGAGTTGCCAACATCGTCTTACCCGTTCCAGGTGGACCTGTTAATAATAATGAATGACTACCTGCGGCTGCGACTTCTATAGCGCGACGAGCATGAGCTTGCCCTCGAACATCAGCAAGGTCAGGATATTCCACGTTCTTTTGTTCTGTTATTTTCTCGGTTAACTCCAATGTTTTCTGCCCCGACAAATAAGCACAGACAGCTAATAGATGTGGTGCAGAACGACTTTTTGAACCTTCAATTAATGCTGCTTCTGAGGCATTATCTGTAGGAAGAATCAATTCACGTCCGGCCTTAGTAACCGCTAGGATGGTTGACAGTACACCTCGAACTTGACGCAATTTCCCTGTTAGACTCAATTCACCAATAAACTCCTTATCGACCAATGAACTGACTGGTATTTGTCCTGATGCAGCTAATATTCCTAATGCTATCGGCAAATCAAATCGTCCTCCCTCTTTGGGTAAATCTGCCGGTGCCAGGTTGATAGTAATACGTTGCTGTGGGAAGCTAAATTGTGAATTAAGCAGTGCTGAACGTACTCGGTCTTTGCTTTCTTTAACTGCAGTTTCAGCCAATCCTACAATATTTAAACTAGGGAGTCCGTTAGAAATATGTACTTCGATAGTGACTGGCGGGGCATCAATGCCGGTAATTGCTCGACTGTGTATTATTGCAATACTCATTAAGATCTCCTTATCTTATAAAATATAAGCTTAAACTGTTATCAGATCAGAAGATAGGACATGGCCTTAAGTTTTTTCTTCCCAAATATTAGACTTGATTCACAGTTTCATTGCACTTTTACCATTGATAAACTACCTAAACCAATAAAAAGGCCATCATTAATGATGGCCTTTTTAAATCTGGATTGTTGAAATTATTTAATCTAAATAAGAACAACAATAATCTGCTAACTGCGTTACTTTCAAATCAAAGGATGAATCAGCAGGCACATTAAATGATTCACCCGCTTTAATTGCTAACCAGTCATCACTGCCATCTAGACGATACGTTAACTCCCCCGCCATGATTTCCATTAATTCAGCTTTATCTGTTCCAAAGGTATAGTCGCCCGGCATCATAATGCCCAAAGTTTTTGTTGTTCCATCAGTAAAGGTAACGGTTCTGCTAGTCACATTGCCATCAAAATACACATTGGCTTCACGAGTGATAGTGATATTATTAAATTCTGACATTTCTATTCTTTCTCTGTTTCTAGTTCAGAAACACGCTTTTCTAACGCTTCCAATTTTTCACGTGTACGATGCAACACCTGAGTTTGAACATCAAACTCTTCCCGTGTGACCAAATCTAACTTGGCAAACGTTGCACTCATCGCCGCACGAATATTTTTTTCAACATCTTGTTGCATTGATACTAAACCCGGTGGTAATGCATCGGTAAGACTTTGTACCACCTCTTCAATTTTCTTGCTATCCAACATCACTTGTCACCCTTATTTTAACTAATTGTAAGAGCGATTTTACCATCAGATTGAAATGGTGTGGCTCTACTGATCTGTTTTAATAACATTGTGTACAAATAATATCAACGCTAACAGTGACAATATCCATAGTAATAATATGGTATAAAAGGATTTTATTATTTATAAATATGTGGTTATCCCAAGTAAAAATGAAATCCGTCATAACTATTCTCTGGATTACTATTACGTTAATTTTTACAAACTTAGCGTTTGCGGATATCCGTGTCGATAGTACAGAACTTGAATCAATTAAACTCCAACTCAAATGGACACATCAATTCCAATTTGCTGGTTATTACGCTGCCAAAGAACAAGGTTATTATGAGGATGTAGGTTTAGATGTAGAGTTTATAGAACGATTTCATGATATGAGCCCCGTTAGTGAGGTCACATCTGGCAATGCAGAGTATGGTGTCGGATCATCAGGCCTAATTCTGAACTATTCCAATGGCTCACCAATAAAAGCCTTAGCAGCGATATTTCAACACAATCCCCTAGTATTCTTTAGTAAAAAATCATCTGGTATTGACCATCCTTACAAAATGAAAGGCAAACGTGTCATGTTTGATACTTTTGCAGAAGAACAAGCGCCTTTGAGAAGTTTATTACTCGGTTCCGGGGTAACACCGGAAGATTGTATATTCCTTAACCATACTCATAATCTTGATGAGCTTAGTAATGACAATGTTGATGTTATTTCCGGATACTTAAGTAGTGCTCCCTATTATTATCGTGAACAAGGTCTTGAGGTGAATATTATTAACCCCCAAGATTATGGTATTGATTTCTATGGTGATATTCTCTTCACCAGTGAGCAAGAACTAAAACACCATCCTGACCGGGCACGACGATTCACTTACGCCTCACTAAAAGGATGGCGCTATGCACTCGATCATCAAGAGGAATTGGTGCAACTGATTCACCAAAAATACCATAGTGCATTCAGTATCAACGTACTACGTAATGAAGCCAAACAAACTGCCAAACTCATTTCAGCAGATACCATTCCATTAGGTGATATTCAACAAGATCGTTTATACCAAGTTAAGGAAATATATTCTCAATTAGGTTTTATTAAACAGCCCACTAACGTAAGCATCACTGATTTTATTTTTGAGAATAATCATTATATCCATTTGACTAAGGATGAACAAAATTGGCTAGATGAACATCCATCTATCACTTTTACTGGCGATCCAGACGGTTTACCTTACGAAGAATTTGATAATAGCGGTGATTATATGGGTATTGTCACCGATTATCTAAAACTAGTCGAAAAGCATAGTGGCATTACTTTTAACGTCTTGCGTACTGATACGTGGCAAGAGTCTATCCAAAAAATTCAAAATGGTGATGTCGGTATTATTTCTGCAACAACAGATTCTGCTTTAGGTGAGATATTAAATTTTACCAAGCCATACCATTCCAGCCCGATTATTATCGTGATGCGTAATGAACAAGGTTATATCGATAATATAAAGCAAATAGCCGATAAAAAAATCGGTCTTATTCGCGATTATGGTTACTCGCACAAAATTGTGAGAGCCTACCCAGATATTAAATTCAATTGGTTCAATAATGTTGAACAAGCACTTACCTCTGTTTCATCCGGTAAAGTAGATGCTGTTCTAGCCACATTAGCACACGCTTCATACAAAATACCCAAATTAGCTGCTAACAATATTCGAATCGTAGGCAAGACTGAATTTACTACTGAAATCGCCTTCGGTGTAACAAAAGAATATGCCCCTCTTATTTCTATACTTAATCGTGCTTTTGATTCCATTTCAGAACAGGAAAAAGACCAGATATTCAACAAATGGGGCACAGTGGAACTTATACCCTATAAAAACTATATGACCATAATGCAAATTACGTTTGGATTAGCAATATTGCTCATCCTCGTTCTGTATTGGAACAAAACACTACAGCAACAAATCAAAGCTCGTAAGCAAGCTGAGACAGCATCCGACCGTAACCAACAACGCTTCCAATCTATTTTTGATGATGCACCTTTTGGCATTGGTGTTGTTCATTCCCGTACAGGAAAAGTTTTTGAGGTCAATCCTCAATTTTGCTCGATCCTTGGTAGAGATAGGTCCAAGTTAATTAAGGATATATCTTCTTGGATAAGTATTATCCATCCTGCTGATCAGGAAATTTTAATTTTTAATATTCGTCAAATACGATCACGGAAAATAACAACTTTCGATATCGATATACGCTGTATTAAACCGAATGGCAGTATTGCTTGGCTTAGGATTTCCGCATCACCACTTCTCAATGAGAAAGGAATATATACAACATATCTATGCATGATTGAAGATATTACCGCCACCAAGGCTAAAGACGAAGTGCTCCGTGTATTAGCAGAAAGTAAAAGTTACAATGACGATATTCTTGATCTAATCGTCCATCAACTCACTTTATCAACCAATATGCGGTTTGGTTTTATTGCTACGTTTAATCCACAAGACTCATCGAAAATGGATATATTAGCAGCATGTGAAAATGGTACTCAGACAGAAACTTTTTCTTATATCACCAAAGGGACACCATCTGAAAATGTCCTCAAGGGTGAAACCTGCTACTACCCAAATACGCTCCAATCGCTATTTCCTAATGACAACATGTTAGTTGAAATGGGCGTTATTAGTTATTTCGGCATCCCTTTGTTCAATAAAGCTCGTAAAGCTGTTGGTGTATTTTCTGTGCTGGATGATAAACCCATGGATTTAAACAACAACACGATGGATTTAATTCAGAGCTTGGCCGTCAGGGTGGAAATCGAAGTTGAACGCCAACAAGTTCAAGGAGAATTAAAAAAACTCTCGTTAGCGGTCGAATACAGTCCTAATGCAGTGATGATTACTGATCATAAAGCCCATATCGAATATATTAATCCAAAATTTACCGAAATAACGGGCTTTAGCAGTGAAGATATTATCGGTAAAAAGCCCGATCTTTTTGAATTGACTGATTCAAACCTTGAAATGTGGGATACCCTTATGTCTAAGCAAGAATGGCGTGGGGAAATGCAGAACAAAAAGAAAAATGGTGACACCTATTGGGCTCGTCAATTTGTTGTCCCCATCACTAATGATGCCGGTGATATTACCCACTTTGTTTCGATGCATGAAGACATTACCGAATCAAAACGAATCAATGAAGAAATGAGTCATCGTGCTAGCCACGATATGCTCACAGGTCTAATTAATCGTTCTGAATTTGAACATCGACTTTCTCGTGTTGTCGTAACAGCTCAAAAAGATTTCACTACTCATGCCTTATGCTTCTTAGATTTAGACCAGTTTAAAGTGGTCAATGATACTAGCGGCCATATTGCTGGTGACGAGTTACTCCGTCAGTTAGGAACACTTTTAAGATCACATATAAGACAACGAGATACCTTAGCTCGGATCGGTGGTGATGAGTTTGCCATCCTAATGGAACATTGTGGTATTGACCAAGCCTCACGTGCAGCAGAAGCAGTACGTAAATTAATTGAAAACTTCCAATTTGATTGGGAGGGTCGTAGTTATCATATCGGTGTCAGTATTGGTGTTGCATTAATTACTAATTCCACTAAAGATTCAACAGAAGTATTAAAACACGCTGATTTAGCCTGCTATACCGCTAAAGATCATGGTCGTAATCGCATACATGTGTATCATAATGATGATGAAAATCAGGCCAAACAAGAAAGTGATATTCATTGGGCAGCTCGTGCTACTGAGGCAATGGAGAATGATCATTTCCTACTATATGTACAGCCTATTGAGCCGTTGTCAGATCCCAATGCAACGACTGCTTATGAAGTTCTATTACGACTCAAAGATCCTAATGGTGACATTATTATTCCTCCTGGTGCGTTCTTACCAGCGGTAGAACGCTACAATTTAGCGTGTAAAGTTGATCTATGGGTAATTGATACCTTATTCAAATGGGTTGCAGAACATGCATCACAACTTAAGAATATTCATCATTTTTCAATTAATTTATCCGGCCAATCTTTAGGTGATGAAGCCTTATTAGGCCACGTTGTTACTCTATTGAACAACAAAACATTACCTGCTGATAAAATCACCTTCGAAATAACAGAAACAGCCGCCATCAGTAATTTACGTGATGCCACCAACTTTATGACTATCTTGAAAAGTCATGGCTGTAGTTTTGCTTTGGATGACTTTGGTTCAGGCTTATCTTCATTTGCCTATCTTAAAAACTTGCCTGTTGAATATTTAAAAATAGATGGCATGTTTGTTAAAGATATTATCGATGATCCCATTGATGCTGCGATGGTGCGTTCAATTAACGACATTGGTCATGTTATGAACATGAAAACAATTGCTGAATTCGTTGAAAATAACGCAATCAAACAACAATTAATCGAGATAGGTATCGACTACGCCCAAGGTTACGGCATCAGCCCACCCTTCCCGCTTGATGAGCTTTTAAAATAAATAATCTACAATCTTCGCTAAACGATGCGTTGTCCTTCTAAAGCCAACGTCTCACTGACCGCAGGTAATCTCGATAGTGCTGACCAAACTTATCTTCTAATATTTTTTCTTCGGGAATAATCTGCTGTATTGTCATCACCACCATGAAAATGGGTAACATGATGAAGGATGAAAAACTACCTAGTAGTATTGCCCAACCAATCAATAAAAATAATAAACCTAGGTACATTGGGTTTCTGGAATATTGATACATGCCTGTCATGACCAATTTTTCTGCTTTCTCTGGCTGCAATGGATTTATCGTGGTGTGAGTCCGAAAAAATTGAAATAACGACGTTCCATCCACTAAAATAGCGACACTAATGAATACAAAACCCAACTTATTCCACGGCGCAGAAAATAGTTCTATAACGGGTAACTGCTTATCCAGCCACCACATAAAACCACCGGTTAACAGCATATATATTGGTGGAGGGATTCGTAACTTAAGCATCTGATTTTTTCTCTAATAATCCAGCTAACCCCGTTTCTCTTTGATGCTGAGTGATAACTGTTTGAGTCAATATTGTTTCGCTACACAATAACATTACTTGTTTTTTTGCCCTAGTAATGGCGGTGTACAACAATTCTCTTGTTAATAACGGGCTTTCTTCTTCCGCTAACAACACAAACACATTATCAAATTCAGAGCCTTGGCTTTTATGTACTGTCATAGCAAAAGCGGTTTCATGGGCAGGCAGTCGAGCTAAATCAAACCAATGCAATACATTATCAAATATAAAACAAGCTCGTAATTCACCTGATTCGTCACGAAGGACCACACCCGTATCACCATTAAACAAATGTTGGAGATGATCATTTTGTGTCACCATAATAGGTCGACCATGATAAAAGTTCTGGTTAGTTCGCCAACCTTGTTTTTGAATAACTCTTTCAATTAACCCATTCACTGACTGAACAGATTGAGAACCGGTTTTTAATGCGCACAATACACGCTGTTGTTCAAATAATTGCAGGCAAGTTAACGTATCAGCTCCACGGTTAACCGCATCAAAAAATGGCTGATAAAGTGCTGTAACGCTTGATAATATGCTGCTTGGATCACATTGTTGTTGCCACAAAGAGCGTTGAGTTGTTGAAATCACCTCAAACACAGATTGAATATTGCCTGACTGCACCGCTGTTGCTAATCGACCTATATCACTTTGTTGTTCAAAACGATAACTATGCTGAAGCTCAACTACGCCATCAATCAAAACCGTATTATGCTGGCTGGCATTTATTTTAATACCTGTCATCGTCGCCAAATCGTTACAAAATTCAGTTGAAAATAACATGTGTTTTTGGCATAAGTTTGCCAACACTGCACCCGATTCCACCGAGGCTAATTGTTGACTATCACCCAGCAATATAACGCGTGCTTTCGCAGGTAATGATTTCATCAATGTTGCCATTAAGCTGATATCAATCATTGATGCTTCATCAATGATTACAACATCTACCGGTAAAGGTTTTTCTGCATTATATCGACCTTGTTGATTATCGACGGAAATACCTAATAACCGATGCAATGTTTTAGCCTCAAGTGACTCAAACCCACTGTTATTAATCGCCTGTTGTAGCCTTGCTGCTGCCTTACCTGTTGGTGCTGTTAAGGCAATGTTAAGTTGGTTGTTTTGTGAAAACAACATTGATAACAGTCGTAATACTATCGTTGTTTTACCTGTACCTGGCCCACCAGAAATAACACTAAACTGACGTGTTAGTGCCATAAATACAGCTACTTTTTGCCAATCCACACCTTCAATATTACTCGACCAATCTGCAAAATCTTGTTGGATTTGTTGTTGATTAATGAGTGGTATTGACTGACATCTCTGCCGAATAGCGTTGGCTACATTTTGCTCATCAACCCAATATCGATATAAATAAAGTAAACCTTGTTCAGTCAAGATTAACGGGGTAAAGTCACCTGCTCCACCCACAACATGGCTTTGCTTTAATCGCTGCACCCATTCTGCTAGCTGTTCAGGTAAAGCTAATGAAACATAGGCTTCATTATCTATGGCATGAGCTAGATTCAAACACACATGGCCTTGGCTGTTAGCATCACTCAACAATGCTGCTGTGATCGCAATTAACCCATCATCCGTTTTATCCAACCGAGCAATAAATCGAGCAAACTGACAAGCCAACTCGCCAAAGCCTACTTGTCGTAGAGAAGCTATTAATTGCTTCATAGCTCAGCTCCATCGTTATATTGCAGACAAGCATCAAACTTTTCTAGTAAGGCAATATCAAGCTTGTCATAAAAAATACCCGCTTGCCCCCACTCAGATTTCATCCCTCTAATAAATAAGTAATACACACCACCCAAATGTATTTCAGGATCATAATCAATCAATCTTAATTTTAAGTAACGATGTAATGCCAGACTATAAATTAAATATTGCAATGGATAATCATGTGCCACCATTGCATCATCCAGTTGTTCAGTTTGATAATCAGCTTCCGTATTGCCTAAGTGATTAGATTTGTAATCCACCACATAAAATTTACCTTCATGTTCAAACACTAGATCAATAAAACCTTTCATAAACCCAGTCAGAGAAGAAAAGCTCAAACGTTTAATCACAGTAGCTAAAGTCGAATCAGCTGCTAATAGTGGCAATAGCTCTTTTTGTAGATTATTAACTGATAGATTAGCCACCGGAAAATAAAATGCCAACTCATCCAGTCGTGTGGCTGGTGTTAAAACAGACAGTGCAATACCAGACTTATTTAATGGTGTAGCCACCACTTCTTTCACCCATTGAACAACGACTGTTACCCATTTATCACCGAAGCCATATTGTAATAAAGTGCGTGAAACCAAAGTTTGTAAGGCGTCTTCATCTTGGCTGGTAAAATCCCATAATTCATAGATCGCGTGCAAACACGTGCCTGCTTGTGCACCTCGTGCAAAGCCAAACCGGTCCATCTTATTAGTCTGTGCTACTGGAGCTACAACAATTGACTCACCGGCATCATAATCGGGTAACTCAGCATCATGCCCTCTTGTTAATGCACTAAAGCTGCCAATACGCCATGGTTGTTGAATCGTACCCTTAAACTCTTTGGCTACTAATGTTTTTGTTTGACCACTGGCACCAAGATAATGTGTCATATCACCAACAGATAATGGCTCAACTGAAATGGTATTGTTACTTGCTTGGGCCAATTGATTTAAATCTTCAAGCATCAATGTACTATCTGCTTTATCCAAACCAGAATGCAACAAACTGAATAACGCCGATTGGCCAATATTTTTAACATCTGCCCAAATCAGTACACAGCGTTCACGTGCTCGGGTTAATGCAACATATAACAAGCGTAAATCCTCAGCTTGTTCTTCTATAGTGACAGATACTGCTGCTTGGCTTAAGGCTGGTTCGGAAAAAGCGACACTGGCAGTATTATCCGCATCATCTTGATGAAAGCTAATCACTTTATTTTCAGCTGCACGCAAATTGGCATCCCATAAAAACGGGCAAAATACGATGGGATATTCCAAACCCTTACTTTTATGAATAGTAATTATTTTGACTAATTGCTCATCACTTTCAAGTCGCAATTGAGCCGTATCATCATTGTCATTAGCCGATTGCCTATGACTAGATAACCAATGTAATACGGTTTCAATCCCCTCACCTTGTTGACTACAATGATCTTGGATCAATTCAGCTAAATGCAACAAGTTAGTTAACTGTCGCTCGCCATCAGGTAAAGATAACAACCGCTGCTGGACAGATTGTGATGTGGAGGTAGTCACTAACAACTGCCTAAACAAACGCATAAAACCATGTTTCAGCCAAAGCTGATGCAAATCGTGAAAGAAATTAAGTTGCTTGAGCCATAAGCTCTCATCTTGCTGAAGTTGGTATAACTCTATTGCACTAAGCCCCCACAAACCAGTGGTCAGTGCAGCACTTATCCTCGCCTCGTTATTAGGCTCTTCAATGGCTAATAACACGCGTTCCAACACCTGTGCTTCTAAGGAATCAAATACATTTTCTCTACCCTGTTGCACACTATTAATACCACGTGATTGTAGACAAGATTGAATAGCATGTGCTTGCCGATGATTGCGTACTAATACGGCAATATCACCTCCAGTCAATGGTTGCAGTTGCTGAGATTGTTCATCTAACAAGCCCGCCTGCCCCGTTTGGGCAAGGTTTAGTAACTTGGCTATTTCATCGGCAGTGACATTGGCAGCAATAGCAGTTAAGTCTTTCTTGCTCATTGACTTATCACTGTCTGCCCACAGAATTTGTAGTGGAGTGCTGTCTCCTTTAGCAAGCTGCAATATCTCATGTGATTCCCGTGCTGCATCTACAGCTTGAAAAGGAATATCTTTATATATAAATGGCTCAGAGTGACGATTAAACACTCTATTCACTGCCGAAACCAAATGCGGATGAGAACGCCAGTTTGTCGACAGAGTATGTTTTAACTTTGCTTCAGATTTTGCCTGTAAATAAGTGAAAATATCAGCACCCCGGAAACTATAAATAGCTTGCTTGGGATCACCCACTAGGAATGTGATCAAATCACTGTTTGAAAACAATCGACTAAAACTGGCGTATTGAATGGGATCGGTATCTTGAAATTCATCAATCAATGCTGCTTGATACTGTTCTTGTAAACGTTCCACCAGCCAATCACCTTGACTACCTTTAAATGCTTGTTCAAGGTTCAATAACAAATCGTCATAAGACAAGATTTTTTGTTGCTGCTTTTGTTGTGGCACAACCTCACGACAATACTCTAATAGTTTCAGTCGCAACGCCTGACGCTGTAACTCTCGTCCTTGTTGTAGTTGTTGATTTTGTTCTAACAATAATTCACACGCTGTCCAGAATAGTAGTGGTGGCAGCACCTGATCCTTTTTAAGTGCATCTTCTAATTTTGCTGGAGTGAAGCGCTCAAAACCATCAAACAAACCCTGCTTTATCTCAGGCTGTGAAAGTAAGTTTGCTAAATTAACCAACCATTTTTCAACACTATTAGTGCGATATTTATTACCATTGAGTAATGCTTTATTGTGTAACGTAGCAATAACGTCATCTTGTTCTGTTTGCCACAGTTTTTGTACCCGCTCAAACTGTGTTTGTATTTGTTGAACCAATTGTTCTACATTAACTTCTGCTACTGGTAAGCAATTCAAATAAGGTTTGGCTATAACACTGCGTACCGATTTAAGTAATGTTTCTGAGCTTTCTTTTTTAGACAGTAAATAAGCAACAAAGTCTTTATCGGCGGTGGTCACTTCTTTACGCCAAAAATCATCGGCTACCGATTGTAATAGCTCACCATCATCACCTATTAATTCCAATTCAAAACGCAAACCACTTTCAAAGGCATAATCTCCTAATACTCGTTGGCAGAAACCATGAATCGTAAAAATAGCTGCTTCATCAAAGCTTTGAATAGCTAAATTAAGTTTTTTTAGCTCATGTTGTTTGGGTGCTATTTGGCTTAGTCGCTGATCGCGTGCATCAACTAATTTTTGTCGTAATCGTTCCCGTAATTCCTCTGTTGCAGCTCGAGTGTATGTCACCACTAAAATTTGATCGACGGTTAAATCTTGCTCAAGTATTAAGCGTAAATACAATTCTGCCAGCGTATAAGTTTTTCCTGTTCCCGCACTGGCTTCGATTAAGTTAAGGCCCTCTAAAGCAACTGTATTAACATCAAAAACAGTCATAATTCGCCCTTAATAAAATGGGCTTGCAATGGTTCATATACAGCTAATGCTATTGTTTTAAATTGCTCATCTAATGGGGAGTCAACATAAATTTGTTGGTAATATAAATCTTCTTTTTCACCAGTGAAATGCATGTTTCCTTCCCATGCACCCACCATTGCTGAGTCTGTTTTATTCCCTTTCAAACTTGCTTTGGCAAAGGCATAACTAGTGTTGGGCAACAAAGGTAAAGGTTGCTGCAAACCTTGCCAATACAACCCCAATAAATCACTTAAAATTGCTTTGGCATCTTTAACAGTTTGGAAATGATAGTCTTTATCTTCAGTTATCCAGTGACTTTCACATTTTATGTTTTCTGGCTGCAAACAATTCAAAATAAGATGTCGTATCCAGACTGTTACTAGCTCACCCCCTTTGGCTTTGCCCATTCGATAGCCAAATAAACCATCACTAGTCATACCTTCTAATTGACCTTGAAGTGTAAAGTCATTTATGGCCAATTCAAACGGTAAGGGAGCTAAAAAACCGTCTGGATAATGGGGTAGTAATTTATCAGCAAACAGGTCAACCTTCTCTGCCTGCTCATTAAAAACATAATCACCCACACTACCTTGCGGCAAAACACCTGTTGCCTGAATTAAGGGCAGGGCTTCTGCCAACTTATTGTTTTGCAAACGTTGTTGCAACAACTGTTGTCGCAAAGACCAAGCCTGTAAACCATCCAAACCAAATGGTTCACGAGTTTCTAATTGCTCATCATCTGATGCCAACCAAAGTCCAAGACGTTCTTGCAATAAAAATCGAGCAGGATGCCGATAAAATCTAACTAATGTTCCAAGGCTAACACTACGCCAAGATTGATCAGGTTCAGGTAAGGCACATTCAGACCAGCCAGTGTTATTGGCATCTTGTTTATCATTTGGTGGACAATGTGCTGTCACATAACTAAATAATTTCGGCGATGAATTGTCAAAATAACGTTGGCTGAATGCTTGTAAGGGATGCTGGGTAAAAATTTGTTGCCAAATATCATCACCATCAGCCGTTTCAAAGCTTAGTTTTAATACATCACGCACATCGCTGATTAATACTGAAGGCGGAATAGCTGAATTATCATAAATACTTGCACCCACATAGCTAATATAAAAATGGTTTTGTGCCGACAATATTGCTTCTAAAAATAAATAACGGTCTTCATCACGTTGAGAACGATCACCTTGCCGTGGAGGTGTTTGGGATAACAAATCAAAACCGGGGTTAGTTTGTCTTCGTGGAAAACTGGCATCATTCATTCCAATTAAACAGACAACATTAAAAGGAATACTACGCATAGGTACCATGCCGCAAAATGTCACACCATGACCCATAAATCGCATTTGAGTTTGTTTCAGGTCTAAGTGATTATCAAACCATTCTTTAACCAAATCTATGGTGATAGTTTGCTCAAAACTGGCCAATTCAGTTGTTTCTACCAAACTGTCTAGTGTCTTTCTAATTAATAACAATTCAGCCTGTTCAGTCGAATTATCTGCCGAAGGTAAAAAGAAAGCATCTAACAGTGTCAATAATAATTGTTGCCACTGCGCTGCGGTATGTTGGCCTTTTAACCGTTGACGATAACGATCCAGACTATCTACAAAACTGCATAATTGCGCCATGGTTTCAGCACGATCACCACTAATATCATCAAAACCTAATTTGCCATCAAATAAAAGATCTGCTGATTCAGGCATGGCATAACCGAGTAATAATCGATCTAATCCTGCTCGCCATGTATTAGCTTCAGTTGCAGGTAATCCTAAGGCCGTTTTATCATCAGCTGACAAACCCCAACGTGTATGAGTATCTCTTAACCAACGCCGAATTAATTCCAGTTGTTGTTGATCTAATAGAAAGCGATGTTGAATGGATTCACACTCTAATAAAGTAACAATACTTTCAATATCAAATCGGGATTGAGGTAAAGCTAATAAGCCGTTAAATGCTGTCAATAATTGGCTTTGGCTTTTTATTCCGCCATCAGCAATGCTATATGGAATAATGTGTTTACCGGTAGCACAACCAAATACAGCATCAATCCATGGTGAATAAATCTCAATATCTGGTGTCATGACCACCACCTCTGTCGGTGATAAGTCAGGATGGCGTTCAAACAAGGCTAATAATTGATCATGTAACACTTCAATTTCTCGCATTGCGCTATGGCACGAGTGCACCATCATAGAATCATCATCGATGGCTATTGGCTGTTTGTTATCGGTAGCATCAATGTCGGTTAAGGCATAAATATCATAGTGTAACTTTTCTAATAATGTTCGCTGCTCAGGCACCGAAAAAAATGATGATTCTTCTACGTTACATACTTGTAATTGTTCAAAAAAATCTTGTCCTTGTTTACCCAAACTTGCTAATAGAGGATGGCCTGTCATCAAATATTGATCTTGCTCTTCTGACTGCAACTCTCGTTTAGCTTTATTTTTAGGACTAACTAAATCCCCCCAATAATCATCACTGGGTGATAAGAAAAACAAGTCAATATCACAGTGGCGTGACATCAGTTCAAATAACTCCAGATACACAGGGGGCAATGCCGACAAACCAAAAATAGCAATCCGTTCCGGTAACCCTTCTGGTTTAGTTTGAACAGTTGTTAAATAGTCTTTTAACTGAAATAACAGATTGGCACGATGCAATGGCTTGCTATCACCGTGCGTTAATAGTTGCCATAATTTGGCTTGCCAATGTGGTTTTTCACCTCGTTCCCATGCTTGGATCCAGTCTGGGCGATACATTAAATATTGGTCAAAACTATCAGCAATACGTTGTGCTAAATCATAACGTTTTAAGACATCATCTTGTTCACCAAGATAGGCATTAATCGACTCAAATCCTACTTGGTGACGACATTCTGGTAATAACTCATAAAGTCGCCATGCCATTGCATCTTTAGAAAAAGATGATTGTTGAGGTATATCAGGTAAAAGTTGTCGAAACATTGACCAGATAAAAGCGGAGGGATAAGGGAAATCAATGTGGCTGGCCACACCATGATGCTTGGCTAAAAAAAGTGATAACCAACGAGCAAGCTCATTACTCTGTACGATCACAATTTCAGCATTTAAGGGCGAGATAGGTTGAGACTGTTGTAAGCCCGCAAGTCGTGTAGCTAGTTGTCGCAGGTCATTACTATATGACACTCTCAGCATCGTGATATTCTACCCTTGTGTAATTTTTAGCGTTTAAACTAGTCTGTTACTAAACACCAGATACCATAACAAAGTTTTAAGCTTTGTTTGTTTTTTAAATTGTTAATAATGGATGTTTTCTATGATTCGATTCACATACCGATCTATCAAATTACTGGTATTCAATAAATACGTATTGATCGGCTTAATTTTATCAACTGTATTTATTGCTGGCATCTTTGCTAACAACAAGGTATTTGCTCCTGATCTACACCGTCTTTATATGGAAAGCATGATGGTGAATGATCAACCACCCGTGGTATTAATTCATGGTGTTTTGGGTAGTAAACTACGCGAAAAAAATACCAAACAAGATCTGTGGCCTGGCTCTGCTCGTCGCTTATTTTTGCATGACTACTCTGACATCGCATTTGATATCGATCCCGATACATTGATCCCCATGTCTAACAATATTGAGGCCTATGCCATATCAGAGAGTGCAGTAGGGAAGGACTTTTATGGCAAAATTGTTCGCACATTAGGTGACTCTGCTGGTTATAAGCTAGCCAAAATAGGCGAGAAAATCGATCCTAAACATAAGAACTACTATGTCTTCCACTACGACTGGCGACAAGATAATGTTATCAGTGCCGGACAATTAGCTGATTTTATCGACCAAATTCAACTTGATTATGGTGATCCTGATTTAAAAGTCGATATCGTTGCCCATAGCATGGGCGGGCTCATTACCCGATATTACATTCGATACGGCAAGCAAGATGTGATTGGTGATAATGATTTTGATAAAAAAATTACCATGTATGGTGGTGATCATGTTCGTAGAGTCATTCTGTTAGGCACTCCTAATCTGGGTTCAGTGAAAACACTTAATTTATTTATAAATGGCGTTGATATTGGCTTCAACCAAATTGGTACTGAAACACTGGCTACAATGCCCAGCTTGTATCAATTATTCCCTCATCCTCTCAACAATTGGATCGTTGATGGCAAAGGAGAACCACTTGACCGTGACTTATTTGATGTCGACATTTGGCGACGCTTCCAATGGTCTATATTTGATCCCAAAGTCAGACAGCGAATTCTTGCTAAATTTGAATCTAAAGATGAAGGCGATAAATATCTAGCGACTCTTGATCGCTACTTTGAGAAGCAACTTGAACGAGCACGACGGTTTGTCTGGTCATTAACTATTCCTTTACCAGAAAATCATCCTAAATTAACCATATTTGGTGGTGGTTGCACACTGACATCTGCCAGAATTGTGGTCGAAGAAGTCGACGGTGAATCACTTATCCGTATGTATCCTAAAGAAATTACTCAAGCTGTAGCAGGTGTTGATTATGATGCTTTATTGCTAGAACCCGGCGATGGCTCAGTCACTAAAGCCTCTCTGTTAGGTCGTAATATTCTGGATCCTAGTATCAAACGACACGAATATATTTTCTTACCGGTGAAACAATCCTTTTTCTTATGCGTCTCTCATAACAGTTTGACAGGTAATCTTAATTTTCAAGATAACTTGTTAAACACATTACTTTCCAGAGACGATACTGAATAATAAGGGATAACAGATGCAATTTTACCGACAAATAATACTGATATTTCTGGTCAGCAGCCTATCCTTAATGATGCCAATAACAGCTGCCAGCGAAGATGTTAGCTATCTTGAACAAAACTGGTCAGATGAAGACCGAGAATATTTTTATTTTGCTGATCAAGGTTCTCGCCTTATTCCTTATGATTATTTTCTTCATCTTGAACAAGCTGAAAATGATACGTTATTACGAAGTGATGAAAATATGCTCCGTTTTGGTTTTATCTCTGTATCAAAAAGCAAAAATAATCCAGATGGTTTGCCAATAGGTTTAGCTCGAAACGGTGATCATATGGGCCCGACTTGTGCAGCATGTCATACCCAACAAATCACTTATCAAGATCACATTGTTCGCATTGATGGCGGCCAAGCTTTTATTGACCTTAAGCTGTTTCTTACTGAAATAGCATCATCTTTAAAAACAACCTTAGAAGATCAACAAAAATTTGTTCGCTTTCAGCAACGACTTTTAGGTGATAACGCTTCTAATACGCAACAAGCAGAGCTAAAACAAGCACTAAAAACAGTCTATGAAAAGCGTAAAAACCACATTGTAGCTAACCACTCTAATGTTGTTCCTGGCTACACACGTCTAGATGCTTTTGGTGCCATTTTAAATCAAGCCCTTTTGGCAACAGGCGAAGAAAACAATACGAATCCTCCCACAGCACCGACAAGTTACCCTTATCTATGGGATACACCTCAACATGATTATGTCGAATGGAATGGCTCGCAAGCCAATTCAAGTGTCGGAGCCTTAGCTAGAAATATCGGTGAAGTTATTGGTGTCTTTGGTGAAATAGAAACCGAAACAACGCACTGGTTAGGCTTAGTTGATGGGGGTTATAAATCATCAATACAAACGGGTGAACTACTCAAACTTGAACATATGGTTTCTCAGCTCCATTCCCCTCTTTGGCCGCTAAGTTTCCCTAAGATTGATACCGATCTCGCTAATATTGGTAGAGGATTATATGAGCAACATTGTCTGCAATGTCATGTCGATATCGATCGTACCGATCCACTACGTAAGATCCAAGTACGCATGAGTACACTAGGCGCTATCAACACTGATCCATTGATGGCTGAAAACGCTATTTATTTCAAAGGGAAAACAGGTAAATTTGAAGGTCGACCACGTTATTATGTTGCTGGTAACCCCTTAGCCAGTGAAGCACCAGCTATTCATATTGCCAATAATTTAATGGTCGGGATCCTGAAAAACAATCCTATACAATCTTATCTCGCCAAACGAGATGCCAAAAACTTAGGCCATCCTGAAGTTACTCATCCACCTAAATATGTAGATGGTGAGATTATTGAACACGGTAAAGAAGTATCAGACCATGCACTACTTGCCTATAAAGCCCGTCCTTTAAATGGCGTGTGGTCAAGTGCACCTTTTTTGCATAATGGTTCAGTTCCTAATCTTTATCAGCTGCTCTTGTCCGCCGACCAACGAATCAAACAATTTGAACTTGGTTCTTGGGAATATGATCCTAAAAATGTGGGTTATGTCATGTCATCCTCCACCAAAGATAGCTTCCTGTTCGATACAACAGTTGAAGGCAATAGCAACGCTGGTCATGAATATGGAACTGGCTACTACGCTCTCCCCGCCCTGACTGAGCAACAAAGATGGGCCTTAGTTGAATATTTAAAAACCATCTAATTTATAAAAATAAAGTAGAACAATAATGTCTAAGGATGTCGACCTATCAAAAACAGCCCTACAAACTGCCTTTTCTTTTAAAGAGAATTTTCGGTCGATCTATACACGCCGAGCCACCAACTATGCGTCGGTTGATGGTATCCGTGCCGTATCCATTATCTTAGTGCTGATATTTCATACCTTCTTCGTCTATCAACTCGCCCATCCAACAGAAACAGTCGAATCTATTCTTAATGAGATAGGCACTGGCTGGGGTTGGGTGTTAAATGGTGATAAAGGGGTAGACGTCTTTTTTGTAATGAGTGGATTCCTTATCTCCGGCATCTTATTCAGACAAATCGACAAATCAGGCCATATGGATTTAAAGAACTTCTATATTCGTCGTTACCTTCGGCTTACACCCGCCTACTATTTTACTCTTACCATTTATTGGCTATTGAATGGGCCAAACAGTGACACTATCTGGGCAAACTATCTTTATATCAACAACTTTATTGATTATGGCCACCAAGCCGTAGGCTGGACATGGAGTTTAGCGATTGAAGAACAATTCTACTTTATCTATCCACTGCTATTATTCGTCATTCTTAAATATTCAAAATCACCCGGCTACACCATGTTGTGGTTATTTTTCATCTCCATCGCTATACGTGCTGGCATTGTGATATCTGATGATGCAATTCGCACCTCTCCCGGTAGTCGAATGTACCTTGACCATGAATATTTCAATCACTTTTTTACTATTCTGTATGACAATTTACATTCACGATTTGGTAGTTTATTAGTCGGTTGTATGGTCGCCTATAACTTCCATTTTCATAAAGATAAATTACACAATTTCTTTAACTCCTCCATGGGTGTTGCCACTACCACCATAGGTATCATGCTTATCATCTTCTTTATGGGTTTTGCGTCCTATTTACCTGTTTATGATGATTATCAAACTGTGCATGTGTTGTATTACATATTTAACCGTAACTTATTCTCCATCGGTGTTGGTATCATTATTCTAGCGATGTTATTACAACAACATGGCCTCGCAGATATCCTACGAGCCTTCTTTTCCTTATCTTTTTGGTATCCATTTGCCACCTTATCTTATTCACTTTATCTGATTCATTTAGTGGTCATGGCTGCAGTGATCCCTGCCCTTATCAATCTCACCATTACCATGCCAACCGAATACCCTTGGTCTATAACAGAGACCTTACTTTATGGCTTTGTTATCAGCACTACATTAAGCATGGCAATTGCTACTTTAATGTATTTGTTTATCGAAAAACCCGTGATGAATTTAAGGCGTTAAAACAATAATGGACATCATCAAGAAACTCATTGTCTCACTCATTATTCTACTGATTTTATTATTTGGCTTTGTTATTTACCATGCCCAAGATAGTGCCATTGTCACTACTGAAGAAATCATTACTGATGATGAGCCGGAGCAAATCCAACGTTCGGTTGATAATTTTCTTGGTATCATCAAAACCTTTCAAACCGACAAAGCTCACCGTGGTGCTCATGCCAAAGGCCACGCCTGTGTTAAAGCCTATTTTGATATCAACGATGATTTAAATCCTGAACTTCAACAAGGCATATTTAAACAATCAGATAATTCTTATAAGGCTTGGATACGTTTTTCCAACGGCACACCCAAAATTGCAAAGGATGCTGAAAAAGACTCACGAGGTATAGCGATAAAACTACTCAACGTAATTGAACAAGGCCAAACACAAGAATTCTTACTTCATAACAGCCCTGCTTTCTTTTCCATTAATTTAGATGATTACAACGGCTTGATTGAAAGTGAAGATAAGCTTAAATACTTCCTTAACGGCTATAACCCTTTCAACTGGCGGTTAAGAGAACTGTCCCATGTATTAGATACACTATCGCCACCACCATACAGTCCAATATGGGAAGAATACTTCAGCAACACCGCCTATAAATTTGGTTCACATAATGTGAAATATAAAATTCAATCTTGCCAGCCTTTTAATAAGACAGTAGAACAAGATCAAACTGATCCAGACTTCTTACGCAAAACATTAGCCACAGAACTAGCAAATGGTGATGCTTGTTTACAATTTATGGTGCAAGTTCAAAACCCAGAAAAGCATATGCCGATAGAAGACCCCAGCGTGTTATGGAAAGAATCAGATTCACCTTATATTTCTATTGCCACCATCACTATTCCACAACAACAGTTTGATACCGCCAAACAACAACAGTTCTGTGAAAACCTATCCTTCTCACCATGGAATTCTCTGGCTGAACATAAGCCTATCGGAGCTTTGAATCGGGTTAGAAAAGTAGTTTATCAAGCTAGCTCGTTGTATCGCCATCAGTTTAACAAAACGGCAGTGCCGAAACCTTTAGACTGGTAACAAAATAACAACACATAGTTTGCGTAAAACTTAGCGTTATGGAATAGTGTGGCCTGTAAATCACAGGCTAACCGACTGAAATATCGCGGAAAAACTGGGTTTTAGAACTGAAAACAGGGGGTCAATTTCAAAATGAAGATAATGATATTTATAAAAGACAGGAATATTAAACGATGACTGTTGTGGTAGTTGGAGCCAGCGGTGCAACTGGCCGTTTATTAGTGGAACAACTACTCAATCGTGATCTGAATGTTAAAGTTATTGTGCGATCAACTGATAATCTGTCTAATGATATAAAGAATCATCCAAACTTATCTATAGTCCATGCCAGTGTGCTTGATTTAAGTGATGCTGATATGGCTTTACACACTAAAGGTTGTGATGCTGTGGCTTCATGCCTAGGACACAATCTAACTGTTAAGGGTATGTATGGTCAGCCACGATTATTGGTGACGGATGCGACTCGCCGACTATGTGATGCTATCAAAACACATGCAGCCGAAAAAACCGTTAAGTTTGTACTGATGAATACCACTGGCAATAGGAATCGTGATCTTGATGAGCCGATTTCATTTGCTCAAAAATGCGTTATTGGGCTTATTCGTTTATTGATCCCACCTCATTCAGATAATGAAAAGGCGGCTGATTGTTTACGCAGCCAAATTGGACAGAATAATAAACATATCGAATGGGCCGCTGTGCGCCCAGATGGTTTGGTTAATGAACATGAAGTCTCTGAGTATGAGATACATCCTTCACCGATTAGAAGTGCCATTTTTGATGCTGGAACGACCAGTCGAATCAATGTCGCTCACTTTATGGCTGATTTAATCACTGACGATAACATCTGGCAACAATGGCAAGGTAAAATGCCCGTTATCTATAACAAAACGACATCAACTTAAACTGAATTTATCCTATGGCTCTTAGCTCAACAATTAATAAAATCTCACTTAATATTGCTGATATGGATCGGCATTATTATCAAAACCATGAATTAATAGTGGCACAACACCCTTCTGAAACAGATTTTCGTTTTATGGTGCGGCTTGTTGCTTTTATGGTAAATGCCAGTGAATCACTTAGCTTTACTAAAGGCATAGACAGTGATGATGAGCCGGATCTATGGCAAAAGTCGCTCACTGATGAAATTGAGCTATGGATTGATTTAGG
Source organism: Piscirickettsiaceae bacterium (assembly GCA_013215775.1). Classification (GTDB taxonomy): domain Bacteria; phylum Pseudomonadota; class Gammaproteobacteria; order Nitrosococcales; family Methylophagaceae. Next base: position 208,723 of record JABSQO010000002.1, on the reverse strand, counting down.
CCAGCCTGATGAAAAACGGATTCGTAAAGCTTGTGGTCGTGCCAAAAAGGTCATTATTTACACTTATCATCAACGCAAATCCAAGGTGTGGTGGCAACAGCAGCAACAAAAATACCAGCGTTTTAGTAATCTCAGCGTGTTTCATATTAATGCTGAGGGTTTGGATTCAATGGCACAACGTTCTATGCAATTGCAGTGCAATATTCAGGATGGAGAACTCTATTTAAATGATGACAATTCAAACTTCACTATTACGTTTGATAAGCTTAAATAATTAGGCCATTAGTGCAAGGTTGATGATGCTTCTTCTGTAGAAATTGCTTCAGAAAATATCCGTTTCACATCAATTGTGTCAAAACGATAGTGTTCATTACAAAACTCACACGCCACTTCGATACACTCTTTTTCTTCAAGTAAATCCAGAGCATCTTGCTCACCTAACAAGGTGATCGTTTCTGCCACACGCTCACGTGAACAGCTACAAGCAAAGCTCAATTCTGTTGTTGTTAATAAGCGGCATTCTTCTTCGTGAAATAAGCGATGAAGTAATGTGCCGGCACCTAACTCGAGTAATTCATTTGAAGTGACAGTTGCCGCTAATTGACTCATTCTTGACCAGTGTTCCTCACCTTCTTCTTTGGTCTGATCTCCACTAGGCAACTGCTGTAAAAACAGGCCAGCTGCAGCATTGTCATTAGAAGCTAACCAGATTTTTGTGGTTAATTGTTCTGATTGTTGGAAATAAGTTTCTAATGCATTGGCGATAGAATCACCCTCTAAACTCACTACACCTTGATAAGGTTGTTTGGCACCTTCAACTTCAATGGTGATTGCTAAAGATCCTTCTCCTGCCACTTCTGCTAATGTGGCATCGTCTGCTAACTCACCATCCCATTGTGCAAAAGCTCTTAATGTATCGTCGCTAGTGCATTCCACCATCATTAATGTGACGGGGCCAGTTGATTTTATTTGCAGCACTAATCGACCTTCGATCTTTACTGTTGCAGCCAATAAAGCTGCTGCTGCCATCATTTCACCCAGTATTTTTTGTATCGCCACAGGGTATTCACGCCGTATCAGGATTTGTTGCCAGCTATCTTGTAAATGCACCCACTCACCACGGATCGGGGCATTATCGAAGATAAAGCGTTGTAAGTTATCTGACTGAAATGAATTTGTGTCGCTCATAAATTTTTTCCAAAAAAAATGCTGGGTAGCTTTCTACCCAGCATTTTACACCTTAAAGGGAAGCTCTTTATTTACTTAATGTGAGCAATAACTTATTGAGTCGTTTTACATAGCTAGCCGGGTCTTCTAATTGACCACCTTCAGCCAATAATGCTTGATCAAACAAAATAGATGACCAATCTTTAAACTGCTTCTTATCTGACTCATCTTTCAGGCGTTTAACCATTGGATGTTTAGGATTCAATTCAAAGATAGGTTTAGTACCAGGTCCCATTTGCTGACCAGCAGCTTTAAGCATACGCTCAAGGTTTGCACTCATGTCATTGTCATCAGCCACTAAACAAGCAGGAGAATCAGTCAAACGATGCGTAATTCGCACATCTTTAACTTTATCGCCTAATGTCTTTTTAACGCGTTCGACTAAGTCTTCAAATTTCTTGTCGACTTTTTCCTGAGCTTTTTTCTCTTTTTCATCTTCAAGCTCACCTAGGTCTAAATCACCTTTAGCAACAGATTGAAGTTGTTTGCCATCAAACTCAGTCAGTGAGTTGGTTAACCATTCATCAACACGGTCAGCTAATAATAGAACCTCAATACCTTTCTTACGGAATACTTCAAGGTGAGGGCTGTTTTTCGCTGCTGCAAAGCTTTCTGCTGTGATGTAGTAGATCTTGTCTTGTTTTTCTTTCATACGACCAACATATTCTTCAAGAGAAACTGTTTGTTCCTCTGAACCTGTTTCTGTCGTTGAAAAACGCATTAGTTTTGCTAGTGCATCCTTATTAGCAAAATCTTCACCAGCACCTTCTTTGATAACTTGGCCGAATTCTTTCCAGAATTCTGCATATTTCTCGGTATCTTTTTTCGCCATCTTCGCTAGTTCGCTTAGCACTTTTTTCACTGAAGCTGCACGAATACTATCAATGGTTTTGCTACCTTGTAGAATTTCACGTGAAATATTCAATGGCAAATCATCGGTATCAATCACACCGCGAATAAAACGTAAGTAACGTGGCATTAAGTCTTCAGCATTTTCCATCACGAAGACACGTTTCACATACAGTTTTAAACCGTGGCTACTGTCACGATCCCACAAATCAAACGGTGCTTTTGACGGTATAAACAATAATGATGTGTATTCTATTTTACCTTCAACTTTGTTATGACTCCAGCTCAATGGGTCTTGATAGTCATGGGAAATTTGTTTGTAAAACTCTTTGTAATCATCATCACTGATTTCATTTTTCGACAATGTCCACAATGCAGTGGCTTTGTTGACTGTTTCTTGTTCTAAAACAACAGATTCATCAATTTTTCCATCTTCACCTGGCACGGGATCTTTTGTCATCATAATCGGCAAATTGATGTGATCAGAATATTTGCTAATGATGCTGCGTAAACGCCAGCTATTCAAAAATTCATCTTGGTCTTCACGAATGTGTAAGGTAACTTCCGTGCCACGTTGTGGCATATCAATCGTTTCAATAGAGAATTCTCCTTTCCCTTCTGATTGCCATTGCACACCATGCTCACTACCCATACCCGCACGTCGTGTTTTTAATGTCACATTGTCAGCAACAATAAATGTTGAGTAGAAACCCACACCAAACTGACCAATGAGTTGCGAATCTTTTGTTTGATCACCAGTCATGTTATCGAAGAATTTTTTAGTGCCTGAATTGGCAATAGTACCAATATTATCAATCACTTCTTCACGACTCATGCCAATACCATTATCTGTAATGGTGATTGTTTTCGCTTCTTTATCAAAGGAAACATGGATTTTTAATTCTGCATCATCTTCATAAAGTGCATCATCAGATAGTGCTTCAAAACGTAATTTATCAGATGCATCTGCTGCATTTGAAATCAACTCGCGTAGAAAGATTTCCTTATTGCTGTATAGCGAGTGGATCATAAGATCCAGTAATTGCGTAACTTCTGTTTGGAAACCTAGCGTTTCCTTATGTGCATCAATACCCATTGAAATATTGCCTCCATCGGCTTTTCTTAACTTAAATGAGCAGATGGGGACGCTGACCTAATAGTTCAAGTCATTCTTGTTGATTTCTTGCTGACTAATTATTCAAGTTGTTGTTAAATTTACCGCTAAGGTGATTATGGAGTGTTACCTCTGGAGGGTACTATGGATGTTCAATTATTCAGTCAATCTGTAAGATCTTTAGCTAAAGCTGACGATAAGAAAGAAAGTGGGCCTATTGGGCCTGAAGTGTCTGAATTAGCTCATGCAAAAAATGCAGCTAAAAAACAACTTAATGCCGCTATATTAGAATCGACAATCAATGCAAATTTAACGGCGGGTAATGACTCACAGTCATTAGTACTCAAAACTGCGTTAGAAGGCATTAATGAAGCCTTAAGAGAAACCTTTGGCGATGATTCAATTCAAACTGCTTATGAAGCTGGTATAGATGTTAGCCCTGAGGCTACTGCTGATCGTATTGTTTCATTAAGCACTGGCTTCTTATCTTTATATCAACAACAACACCCTGAATTATCTCAAGAGGAAGCTGTCACTGCTTTTGTTGATATTATCAGTGGGGGTATTGATACCGGCTTTACTGAAGCTCGTGATATTTTAACCAGCCTAAATGTTTTGCAAGGTGAGATTGCCAGTAACATCGATAAAACATACGATCTTGTGCAAGAAAAACTGGCTGCTTTTATCGAGAGTTTTAACGTAGAAGAATAGCCCGTTCAATAATCAATCATGGTCACGGATAAATACCCACTCATCACCATGTGACATGTCGGCACTGAATCGATAACCATCACTATCAAATTTCTGCATCTGTTCAGGTTCATTAATTTGATGGTCGATAATATAACGAGTCATTAATCCTCGTGCTTTTTTAGCATAAAAACTGATCATTTTATACTGGCCATTTTTCCAGTCTTTAAAGATTGGCGTAATAATTCGAACATTCAATTTATTAGCCTGCAAAGCTTTAAAGTATTCATTCGAGGCTAAATTGATCAGGACACCATCTGATAATTCACTTTCAATTGATTCTCGAAGTTGACCACCCCAAAACTGGTATAAATTTGTGCCGTTGGCATTGCTAAATTTAGTGCCCATTTCTAGCCGATAGGCCTGCATCAAGTCTAATGGACGTAATACGCCATACAGACCCGATAAAATCCGTAAATGCTGCTGCATAAACTCAAAACCAGTCGCATCTAAACTATCCGCGTCCAATCCTGTATATACATCACCCTTAAAGGCCAAAATCGCTTGTTTGGCATTCGTTAAATCAAAGGGGTGTGACCATGTTTGGAATCGAGCCATATTCAAGCCAGCTAATTTATCACTTAGCTTCATCAATGATGCTACATCGGTGACGGATAACTTTTTCAAGTCATCAATAAGTTGCTGTGATTGTGCTAAAAATCGTGGCTGGCTATATTCCGAGATGACGGGGACAGCATCAAAATCCAACGTTTTTGCAGGAGAAATAACAATTAACATTTGTATGAAGTTTAATATTTAATTAGCAGGTTTATCATCATCTGACGGTGCATCACCCATTATTGACTCATGTTCATCCACTTCATCAATGTCTAAAATATCTTCTTCTACCGGTGGTGGCTCTTGGGCTTCTAATTCACCCCACGCAGCGAATGGAAAAGGTTTTCTATTTTCATTGTAGGTTAGGAATAAGATAATTTGATTAATATATTTGGTTAAATCAGCAGAAAATTTTCGTAAATTTTCATTATCCGAACCTGTAATCAGTGCAAATAAAACCTGAATCAAAATTAATGCACCAGTGACCATCATGACCAAATATAAAACAATCCAGAACAATAGCATGTAAAGAATTCGACGCCATTGATTAGGGTTTTGTAGATTTTGTTTTAATTGTTCTTTTTCAGCCATTGTCTCTACCTTGTAATTACTAGCAATAGAAACTGTACCATGAAATCATTCTTTAGTCTGATGGCTCAGTATTTTACAGACAAAAAAATGCCCTCAATATTCCATTATCAAGGGCCAAACTAATTCTTATTTATTGAAATGTTTATCTAAGCTATTTAAACCAGCATCATAAATACCAGCAATTGTATTAATGGCTTCTTCATTTGTTGCACCATTGGCATCAAAACTTGAACTCCATGTCACCGTCGATTTACCATCTTGAGCTGCTGATACAGTAATGGTTGAAACATAGTCAGAAATTGGCAGTGGTGACTCAGTAATCGCATAGGTATAACTTCTTAGCGCATTGTTATTGGCCACTAATTTTTCAGTAATTGTTGCTCCATTACCGAGAGTCAATAAACGTACTGCGCCTGCCGATTGGCTACTTCCTTGTGTTAATTCGCTTGCAACGACTACTGGATGCCATACATCGAGGTGGTTGAAATTTCCTACCATTTTCCAAGTAGTTTCAGGACTGGCGTTAACGGTAATTTCTTTAGTAACAGTCAGATTGCCAGCAAAGCTTGTTATTGCACTGGTTAATAACACTACTGTTACTGTTGTTTTGATTATTGTATGTAACATAACTCTCTTCCATATGAATTTAAAAGGGAATTAAATTATGCTATTTCAGTTGAGGTAAAAAAATACCCCTGAGGGATTAATCCTTTAGGATTAGATATCTTCTATTTGATGCAGAATAAGATTTAGGGCATCCGGTTTAACAGGCTTCGTCATAAATTGGCATCCCGCCTGCTCGACTAATTCACGTACTTTTAAGTCGACTGTGCCCGTTATAATAATGGCGGGAATCGTGTGTTGATAATGCTCTCGTATTTGAAGTACCAATTCAAGCCCTGTCTCATTAATCAACTGATAATCTGCAATGATGACATCGGGCATCTCCGTATTTTTCGCGAGTAATATCTGAGTTTCTTTGCCTGATACTAAACTCTCTATCCGGCACTGCCATGACTGTAATACCTTCTCGAGGGCAAACCGTATCGTCTCATCATCTTCAATAACCCATATCAATTTATTCACTGAGGATTGATGTTTCACAACTTGAACTTCACCAATTAAAGCAGGATCACCGTAAGGCACATCAACATAAAAAACTGAACCTTTCTCTAATTGTGATTGCATCCCCATATTGAGCCCTAATAAACTCGATGCTTCTTGTACGATGGCAAGACCTAAACCCAAACCTTTATCCGTTAACTGCTTAGCTTGCTTTTCACGATAGAAGGATACAAATATGTGGTCAATTGCTTCTTCTGACAGGCCAATTCCCGTATCTAACACACAGATTCTGATATGATTTTTTAACCTTCTACAGCCTAACAATATCTTCCCATTTGGCGTATATCGAAAAGCATTCGATAATAAATTGAGTAAAATCCGTCCTAATAAGGCTTGATCGGTTACCACACATACCGATGTTTCTACATGTGAAAAAGTTAGGCCTTTTTCTTTGGCTTGTGCCGAAAAATCAACCACTAATTTATCCAACACATCCTGCAAATAAAAATGATCTTTCTTAATGGGCAGCTGGTTTGATTCTAGTAAACTAATATCTAATAAGCTGATAAACATAGTATTCATACCATCAACAGCAGCCAATATATTGTCGATCAATTTCGTACGCTCCGTCTTATGCTTACTGTCTTTTAATAAAGTCGTTAATAAACCGATGGTATGTAACGGTTGCCTTAAATCATGACTTGCTGCTGTTAATAGGCCAGATTTTGCTTGATTCGCTTTATCAGCCTCTTTCTTAAGTTGAGTTTGAATATTAAGTTGAGTTTCGGTGCCTGCTAAATCAATCGATAATTGGGCCAGTTGTCGAGTCCTAATCAATGACACAAATAAATATAGTGTTAATAATAAAGTGATTAAACCACCTGCAATTAATCCGGTATAAGGTAACCATGATGCGTTGTTAGTTAATGCACTAGTGTTCGGAAATACTGCCATCAACCACTGTTGATCAGCCACTGTTAGAGGATAAGTCCAATGTGGTTGATTCTGGTTTCTAACATCATCAACGGTGGTAAGTCGTTCTGTTGATGAATAAAGTAATTGCTGACTTGATGTGTTGGCATCATATAACGCAATATCAAGCTGTTCGCTATCATCCAGAAATACATCTTCAATCAGCGCCTTAATGCCATAATTACCCATTACAAAACCCGCAAGCAGATCTTGTCCAAGCTCATTTCTATCAAACACCGGATGCAAGGCTTGAAAACCATAAAACTGTTGGCTACCAGAAAATAATGAAATTCGAGGGGTAACCGCTGTAGCTTGTATCCGTTCCGCCTTCTTCATCGTCCGTTTACGAGAAGCAATAGAAGCCAAATTAAAACCGGCTTTCAGGCTGCCATTATTGGGCGAAATAATCGCTTTTATAGGAAAGGCGTCTTTTCCTTGTCTGACGAATGTGGGCATACCATGTCCTGTCACTTCATAAACATGAAAATCACTATCGCGTTGTTGCATTTCAGTTTCAAATGCTACGATATCTTTTGCCATTACTTTTGGTACCCAACCGAGTGCAACTGTACCTGAATGATATTTGGTATCAGAAGCGATGTAACTCGCTAACTGTGATTGCGAAACATCACCAGTCGCATAATACAATCCAGCAATTTCAATTAAAGAATCAAGAGAAATATCAATATTAGTTTGAACTTGCTTAAGCTGGGCTTCAGTGTGATGTTGTGTTTGAAGATACAAACGTTGCTTTGCAATATCCTGTAACTCAACAAAACCAGCAATCGACAATACAAAGCCTATTGCCAATATCAGTAATGCAATAAAAGCTTGGATGCGTACTCGCTTATCTTTAAATAACTGTTTTAAATTAATGCTTTTCGAATTCATCAGCATCAGCATACATCAATAATTAATTAACTGGAAAATATACAAAATTGCTCTATTATCGTCATATGAAAATTCTTATTGCCGATGATCATGAACTCTATCGAGATGCGCTTTCAATCTTAGTTCAACGTTTGGATGGACCAACTGATATCCATCTTTCAACGAGTTATACCGAGTTACTACAGATCGCTAATACAACTGATAACTGGGACTTAATCCTGGTAGATCTCAATATGCCGGGGCTAAGCTATTACGAAGGTATTGCCCAGCTTTCAGCACGACATCCTAATACTCCGATCATCGTAGTGACCTCATCTAACGATCCAAAAGACTCACAACTTGCGCTTCAAGCAGGTGCATTAGGCTATATGTCAAAATCAATGAAAAGTGATGACATGCTCAATGCCATTAAATTAATGCTTAGCAATGGTATTTCAATTCACCCCAATCACCCGACTAATACGTCAAAAGACTCATCACTTAATGATCTCACTCCCAGACAACAGGATGTCCTCACATTGCTCTGCCAAGGTGAATCAAATAAACGCATTGCACTCAATCTCGACTTGAGTGAGCACACGGTTAAATTACACGTTCGTGCCATATTACAAACACTGAATGCTGAAAACAGAACCCAAGCCGTGATCATTGCCAAACAACTGCTTATCCAACAATCAGAATCCTGATGAAATCCTTCGTTTTAATAGTTGATGCAATAGTCGAGTGGGTAGGACGTACCGCCTCATGGTTAATATTGGCAATGGTACTATTGATTTGCTATGACGTTGCTATGCGCTATCTATTCCAACAAGGTTCCGTCGCATTACAAGAACTTGAATGGCATTTATTCGCCCTAATATTTTTATTAGGTTCGGCTTACACGCTCAAACATGATCAACATGTGCGAGTCGATATTATTTATCAAAGTCGATTTGTATCTGATAAACAACGTGCCTTAATCAATATTTTTGGCACATTATTTCTATTATTACCTTTTTGTATTTTGGTCTTAATTACCTCTTGGCCATTTGTAGAAAATGCTTTCTATTACCATGAAGGCTCACCCGATCCGGGTGGTTTGCCTCATCGATTCTTACTCAAAGGGAGTTTGTTGCTCGCCTTTGGCCTGCTTATTCTGCAAGGTCTGGCTGAAATACTCAGAAACATTATCAAACTAAGCAATCATTCGGAGACCCAATAATGGAAGTGTGGGCATTGGTCATGTTCGCCGTACTGTTTCTTTTATTGCTAATAGGCTTTCCCGTTGCCTTTACCTTAGGTGCTGTTGCTTTGGGGTTTGGCAGTATCTTTCTCGGCTTAGACTTCTTCAACTTATTGCCGCTACGAATATGGGGCATTATGACCAACTTCACCTTGTTGGCAGTGCCATTATTTGTCTTTATGGGAGTCATCCTGGAAAAGTCAGGAATTGCCGAAGAATTACTTGAAACCATGGGGCAATTATTTGGACGAATACGAGGCGGTTTAGCTATCTCGGTCGTCGCTGTTGGTGCTTTGTTAGCTGCAACGACAGGTGTGGTTGGCGCCTCTGTTGTCACCTTAGCCGTCATAGCCCTACCCGCCATGTTAAAACACGGTTATGCCCCTTCTTTAGCCAGTGGCACCATTGCCGCTTCTGGCACACTGGGGCAAATTATTCCTCCCAGTATTATTCTGATATTACTCGGTGATGTAATTGGTGTACCTGTAGGCCAACTCTTTGTCGCTGCCGCCGTGCCCGGCATGATGTTAGTGTTCGGTTATATGGCTTATATTGGTTATATTGCTTGGCAGCATCCTGAGTTAGCACCAGCGATCAAACAAAACCCTCAGGATGATGGTCATCTTGCCATCAAGGTATTAAAAAGCTTATTACCACCATTATTTCTGATTCTAGCCGTGTTAGGTTCCATCTTCTTTGGTATTGCCTCACCGACTGAATCAGCGGCTGTCGGTGCATTAGGAGCCATAATATTGGCGGTATTACATGGTCAATTAAATCTACAAAATTTACAAATGGCACTGCAACAAACGACTCGGCTAACAAGCATGGTCTTTCTTATTCTGATTGGTGCCACCGCTTTTGGTTTAGTGTTTGTTGGCATGGGCGGCGATAATCTTATCTTTGATATTTTTGACTCGTTACCTGGAGGTAAGTGGAGCTTCTTGATTGTTAGTATGCTGCTGATTTTTGTATTGGGTTTCTTCTTAGACTTTATCGAGATTTGTTTTATCGTAGTGCCAATTATTGCCCCTGTCGCCATTCATATGGGCTTAGATCCTTTATGGTTTGCATTGCTGATTGCATTAAACCTACAAACCTCATTTTTAACTCCACCCTTTGGCTTTTCATTGTTCTACCTAAAAGCCAGTGCACCAACACTTGAACTCACCACTATCTATCGTGGTGTAATACCCTTTATTATCATTCAAGTGGTGGTATTAGCAATTTTAATTAGCTTCCCATCAGTTGCTTTATGGTTGCCGGGGTTGATGGAGTAACTAAATCCTGAGGTTATTATTCTGTTAATTTTTTAACTTGCAACAGTTCGTTTTCTGTCAATTCACCATAAAATTTTGGATATGGCCAACCATATCCCCAACGAAAAGCTGTTGGTAAAAATGGTGTACCCCCAAATCTAACACCTGCCAACATTAATAAAGCAATTTCTGGCTCCCCAACATGGATAACACACTCTTTTAACGTTCTATCTGATTCTACGCGCTCTTTATAACTACCACCCTTCCAATAGTCATAATCATGGGTCGTACAACACTTTAACCAAAGTTCACTTTGCTCAATAGTGCCGTTTGGAAAAGAACTGCACCCATCACTAGTAAAAGGTAGCAAACCGCCTGCTTGTACTAAACCAAAGTTAAAAACCATAGAACTTATAAAAACCCATTTTATCAAAAAATTATTTCCCTAGTAGATAGCCAAAAAATACTTCTCGTTCTCATCATTCACCAAAAATTTTACGTTTAAACTATTCTCGGTATTTTTTGAACACCAAAAGACCAAATAAATCCCGTATTCTGAAATATCTCCGTCGTTCAAAATATGCTTCAAAGTCTTGTTCATTAGGCATTGGATAATAATTATCTTCATCATCATTATCAGCTTGCGTCAATTTAGGAGACTGGCCTGAAATTAGCCTTCTTACGATACGTTTTAATAATCTAGCACCAATGACAGCTGTATACATGAGCACAATTTCTTGTGTTGCATTCTGTGGTAAAAGAAAAGACCTTCGAGCCAATATTTCTCCTGTATCAATCCCTTCATCTATCCAATGAACCGTTACACCACCTTTATCACTATTATTCTTTAAAACCCAAAAATAAGCCATTGCGCCTTTATATGTTGGTAACCATCCCGGGTGTAAATTAATTACACCTAATTTTGGTAACGAAATAACTTCTTTTTTTAAAATTTGTGAAAAATATGCTGAAACCAATAAATCAGGTTTACCGTTAGAGATAAAATCCAGACTGGCTTTATCATTGATATTTTTGCAATACAAAACAGGAATATTATTATCAGATGCTATTTTCCACGCTGGTTTTAACCGTTTTCGTAAAAAAGGAAGCACCAATGTAATCAAATATCCTAAGACCTGAATACAACGTTGCCAAAGTAGTAACCAAGCAAATTTCCATCCTACTTTCTTAAGATGATTCTTAATCATTGACCGACCTTGAAAAGACAAATCAAAAGGTTCTGCTTTTACAACACCAACAATATTAATTTCAGGTGTATTGAGTAGTTTATTCATTATCATTGCACTACCCAAATGACCCGATGAATAAAGGATAACAACATCAAGTGCTTTTTTTGTGTTCATATTTCTTGACATATCCTTTCCTTAAATTGAGCCCTATTGTTTATCAAAACTATATATTTGCACTGCCTGAATACTACGCTGCTCCAGAACCAACATCATTAAACGATCTAAGCCTAAAGCCACACCAGAACATTCGGGCAAGCCTGATTTCATAGCTGCTAATAAGTTTTCATCTATCGGTATTTCAGGTTTGTTTTGTTGTTGGCGTTGTTGATTGTCACTCTCAAAACGTTTCCGTAATTCATCAGCATCTAATAACTCGTTATAACCATTAGCTATTTCTACTCCACCGATATAAAGCTCAAAACGATCAGCAACATCATTGCCAAATTTATCTGTTTTTATTTTGGCTAATTGAGCTTGTGAAGCTGGAAAGTCATAAACAAAAAGAGGCCAATTCATTGCCGCCAGTCTCGGCTCAATGATATGACTCATTAACAATTCTAGCCAGCCATCACGATCTAAATCTAAATCAACGGGAAGGCCTTTTATACGTTCTAGAGCATGGTGTTTGATCGTATCATCAGAACAATTGAATACATTTATTTTCAAATAAAATTCAAATAAGCCTCGGTAACTTAAGCGTGAAATAGGCTTAACGTTAAATACTTGCTGTAACAGAGTATTTACTTCATCCATTAGCTGATTCAATGTCAGTTCTGTTCGATACCATTCCAACATAGTGAATTCAGGAGAATGAAGTTTGCCTTGCTCACCATTTCGGAAAACTTTAGCTATTTGATAGATTGAACCTGATCCTGCCGCCAGCAAACGTTTCATGGCAAATTCGGGAGAAGTTTGCAGATAGTACGTTTGTGTTGATTGGCTTCCTATTGGGCTATAGTTCGTTGTGAAACTATCCAAATAAGGTGCTGTAGGTGCTGCTTGAGACAATATCGGTGTTTCAACTTCCCAGACATCTCTCTCAGCAAAAAAACTGCGAACATCAGCTAAATACTGTGCCCGCCTTTTTAATATTTCTATCTCAGCCGTTGGCTGCCAATTCTGTGTCATATCAGGCGAGCATATTTAAAAGTTATTTTTACGTGCAGAAGTTTTATTTTCTAGCAAGGCAAAAATTCGCACAGCGAAAGAATTTATATTTAATAAATGACTGAGTGAGCAAATTTTTAACGCCGCTATGAAGATAAAAGAGCCAACGTAAACTATTTTTTGGCTCGTTCTACATATTCACCACTACGAGTATCAATGCGTAGCAAATCACCGATATTCATAAACAAAGGAACACGTACAACAGCACCCGTTTCTAATGTGGCTGGTTTTCCGCCTGTGCCGGCTGTATCACCTTTTAAACCTGGATCCGTATCTGTTACCGCTAAGTTTACAAAGTTTGGTGCTGTAACCAATAAGGGTGTGCCGTTCCATTGCGTAACCGTATAAACATACTGTGCTTTTAACCATTTTTTACAATCTTCAATCGCATTGGCATCAGCAGCATGTTGCTCAAATGTCACTGGATCCATGAAATACCAGAATTCACCATCGGTGTAAGAATATTCTAATTCAACTTCCATCACATCAGCAGCTTCAACACTATCACCAGATTTAAAGGTGCGCTCATTGACTCGACCGGTTTTCAAGTTACGGAATTTAACGCGGTTAAATGCTTGGCCTTTACCCGGCTTTACTAATTCATTTTCGATAATACTGCATGGATCACCGTCTAAGATAAATTTAAGCCCAGATTTAAATTGATTTGTACTAACGCTTGCCATGTTTACCTCTTTAAGGGACGATCATATTAATTAGGATATTTAAGGTTCAGTATGATACCTCAATCTCACGCTATCGACAGCAAACAAACTTGGCAAATTGCATTAAGCAATGCCATTAATGATCCTGAAATACTGCTAAAACAACTTGGTTTGAGCGATCAATTGTCCACTATTGATGGTGATATTATCAAACAGTTCCCTCTACGCGTCCCCCAAAGTTACATTAATAAAATGCAATATGGTGATGTTAATGATCCCTTATTACGTCAGGTTTTCCCGTTAATTGATGAAGGTTTTGATGTTGATAACTTTGTGAGTGATCCTGTCGGTGACCAGTTGGCGATTACCAGCCCCGGAATACTGCAAAAATATCATGGTCGTGCTTTATTGCTCACAACGGGTGCCTGTGCAATCCATTGTCGTTATTGTTTTCGTCGCCATTTCCCTTATGGTGACAGCAACCCGTTGGCAAGTCAGTGGCAAACAACACTGACCTCTTTACGTGACGATACAACAATTAATGAAGTCATTCTAAGTGGCGGTGATCCGCTCTCACTAACAGATATGAAACTTGAAGCATTAGTGAATGACATAGAAAAAATCCCACACATTAAACGCTTACGTATTCATACCCGTTTGCCTATTGTGTTGCCCGAACGTATTGATCAACGATTGTTAAAATGGATCTCAAATACTAGTCTGCAACTCATTATGGTTATCCATGCCAATCATGCCAATGAGATCGACCAAGATGTTGCTCGTGTTCTCGATAATTTGCGATTAGCAGGCTGCCAATTACTCAATCAGTCGGTATTACTCAAAGGTATTAATGACGATGTTATTAGCTTATCTTCATTAAGTGAACGATTAAGTGATGTAAATGTGATGCCTTATTATTTACATCTACTCGATCCGGTCGCTGGCGCCAGCCATTTTGACGTGCCAGAACAACAAGGAATTGAATTAATTGAACAACTCAGGAAAATATTACCCGGCTATCTTGTGCCTCGTTTAGTGCGAGAACAACAAGGTGAAGCCAGTAAAACAATAATTAACTAACCGCGCTCTGCTAGTGGAACATAATCACGTTCATCTTCACCAACGTAAATTTGAGTAGGTCGATAAATACGATTATTTGAAATTTGTTCACGCCAGTGAGCTAACCAACCCGCTGAGCGTGCCACAGCAAATAATGCTGTAAATTGATCGGCTGGAATCCCCATTTCAGCATAAAGAATGCCTGAATAGAAATCGACATTAGCATAAACACCTTTGTGCCCTAATCTATCTGCACAGATTTCTTCTACCTTCATTGCTGTTTCAAATGTCGTATCTAAACTACTTCCGCGATCCTCTATCAGCTCGGTGACTAATTTATGCAAAATAGTAGCGCGAGGATCTTTAACTTTATATTCACGATGGCCCATTCCCCAAATCACTTCTTTATTGGCCAAGGCATTATCAACCCATTTTTCAGCATTAGCGGCACTGCCAATTTCTTTCAACATATCGACTACACGTGAATTTGCACCACCATGTAATGGACCTGATAAGGTACCGATTGCACCCGAAATGACACTGTACGGTGTGGCTAGTGTTGATCCTGACACTAATGCTGAAAAGGTTGAGGCATTCAACGTATGTTCGGCATGAAGGATTAAACATACATCCATAATTCGCGCCAATAATGGATCAGGTTCTTGGCCACTGAACATATACAGTAAGTTTTCAGCTACCGATAAATCTTCACGCGGTTCGATAGGATCATATCCCGCTCGCATGTGCTCCCACATAGCCACTAATGGTGCCATAGAAGCAATGATTTTCACCGTCATATTACGAACGTAATTCAGATCTTCACACATCTCTGCGTCAGTAAGACATTCTGTGCCAGGATAAAACATACCTAAACTCGCAACGGCTGTTTGTAGCATATCCATTGGATGACCTGTTGCAGGGAAATGATGCATCATTTCTCGAATATGGTATTTAATCCGATAATTTTTGCGTAGTTTAGCTGTAAAGCCAACTAATTCTTTCGCTGAAGGTAACTCACCATCTAGTAGTAATAATGTTGTTTCTTCAAAACTGCTATTTTCAGCCAATGTTTCTAAAGAATAACCACGATATGACAGTAAGCCTTTTTCGCCATCAATAAATGATATCGCTGATTTGGTCGCAGCCACACCCTCTAGCCCTGGTAAAAAATCACTCATCGTCAACCTCATCTTCCCTAAATTGGGAATATTAAAAACAGCCTGCCATTATCTTACTGCGGCGATAGAATGTAAATAGTGGGTTCTACTAACTCTATTAGTTGTTATTTTAAAATATCTGCCCAGATATTCTTTGCCCAAGCATTAGCATAAGAACCTTCAAGTTCTGTTGCTGTTGCAGATACACCACCACCTGGCATCGATTCCATCGATGCTGATTTTTTATGATAGCGGTATACTTTAGCCACATGCATTGCTTGTTTATCATCAACAAAGCTATAACAAGTATTACTAAATACTGGCTCTTGCTCTGGTTCTTGGTCAGCAAATAATGATGCTATCGCCGCCGCACAGACTTTTGCTTGTTGATTAGCCATGTGTCCAGATTTAGGCAATTTTGCATGGACAGCATCACCAATGACATGAATATTTTCTTTCGCGGTTGATTCATAAGTTAAAAAATCAACCAAACACCAACGATTATCAACGTTAATTACACCCGCCATTTCAGCCACTTTTCCTGCTTTCTGAGGTGGAATAACATTTAATACATCGGCTGAATAACTATCAAACTCGGTATCTACTATTAGATTATCAACATCGATAGACTCAATCGTACTACTTGGAATATATTCAATTAAATCTGAATAATATTCAGCCCAAGCAGACTTAAATAAGCCTTTTTTGGAGGCGACATCGCCATTCGCATCTAATATTAATAACTTGCCTGTTGGATTGTGTTGTTTCAAATAGAACGCTACTTGGCAAGCACGTTCATATGGGCCGGGAGGGCATCTAAATGGTGTAGCTGGTACAGTCATGACCATGGTCCCACCCTGCTTCATGCTATGTAACTGTTGTTTTAATAGTTCAGTTTGAGGGCCTGCTTTCCAAGCATGCGGGATTTTTTGTTGAGCTTCATAACTAGCCAACATTGGCAAATTGTCATAAATCAACTCAATACCCGGTGCGATTATCAATCGGTGATAACTAATTTCAACACCGTCATGTAATTTTATCTGTTGTTTTTCGGTGTCAATAGCCACCACTTCAGCTTGTACTGTTTTGACATTATATTTATTAGCTAAGCTATCATAATCATGGGTTAATTGATCTAATGTTCGACTGCCACTAAGCACTAAATTACTTTGGGGACACGATACAAATTGGGCATTGCGCTCAATCATGATGACTTCTGTATCCGGTGACCAGATACTGAGGTATTTGGCAGCCGTCGCGCCGGAGAAACCACCACCGATAATCACCACACGTTGTTGTGATTTTGATGCACAACTGGTTAACGATATTGCCGGAAGCATTGCTACAGATGCTGCTGTAATAGCCGTTTTAATAAAACTTCTACGCTTTAATTCCATGACATCTTCTCCTGAAAATTATTTATAAGGCCTTTTACAGAACATGTTCACCTTGTCCTTGTAGAGCAGCATAATAAGACGACTTCACCATTGAGAAAATTCAACCAACGTAACAAATCGCTCTATGCCGACTCGGTCGCAAATAGTGTTCCAAGATTAACATACAGCAAGCATAATCACGTATGCATCTCGTATCATTCGTAGTTTATAGCTAAGTAGTGTTGTTTTACATTTCTACTTGTTGTTCTTTTATTAATTCTTTGCTTCAAATGTCATCAAATAACCACAATGATCAGATACTTGACCATAACCATCTTGTTCAATAAAGATGACCTTAGCTGACGTAATCTGTAATTCACTTCCTTTATTCATAAAGATGTAATCAATACGGTCATCATCTGCTAATAAATCTTGCCAGTGAGGATCATTTTCCTTAAAGATTTTTTCAAATATGTCTTGCTCATTAGCAGCTAGAAATTGATCTTCATATTCCTTAGCATCAACCACTAATTCATAACCTGCGGTTCCAGCAGTAACATTAAAATCGCCACACAATAGTGTTGCTTTAACCTCCTCTGTGTAGCGACTATCCGCCCATTTGTGTAATTGTTTAAATTGCTGTTGAAAGCCATCATCCATACTGCTTAGGTGGGCTGAAAAGATATTAATTAATCCCAAATGAGGTATGCGAAGCTGCGCTTTGACCACTTTTCTAGCATCAATATCATAGATGTCATCACTGTCAGACACATAACGTGCTTCTGGATTCGTGATCACAAAACGACTTAAAATGGCTACGCCTTGTCGATATTTATCAAGTATCGAGTGTGACCAGTCGGTATGAATATGAAAAGGATTTGTTAGGCGATCATTAATTATTTTTGCCGCATTAGAGGACCAATCTCCTTGGCCATCTCGCCAATACTCAGCTACTTCTTGCAAACAAACGACATCAATATCCAACTCGTTAATGGCTTGTGCAATAGTGGTGAATTTCTCATCCTGATTCTGTTGCTGATAACAATGTAAGTTCAAAATCAAGATTTTAAGATTCTTACCTTGCATTGAAAAATTATAGCCCTCATTATTGTCCCAGATAATCTGGTCATCACTTTCACAGCTTATCGCATATTGTAATTTTAAAGCTTCGCCATGCTTAATTTTACCCTCCCATAATTGAGCGCCATATTGGTTGGGATTTCTAGCATTACTGTGACAAATCTTATTCCAATAGTTTCGCTGCAAGTGACACACAGATTTATGTGAGGTTTGCCAATTATCTGTTGTCCAATGAATCGTCGTTTTTTTAATATTTAATGTGCTATCAACAACAATAGTGATGGGTGTCACTGTTTGTTCATCATTCAACCGGCTAGTAAAATCAATGTTTTGTATCAACTGACTGCTGGTCATTAACACACCAGAATCAGCTTCACTTATATAATCCTGACCATCATTATTATCCCAATATTCTTCTTCTAAAATTTGATATCGGGCGCCAAATTTAATATTACCTGCGACTGATTCATCTTCCGTTAAATCTAATGTAATTTGAGCTTGCCAATATTCATTATCCCCAACTTCACTATGATAGTCAGCGGGTAAGGTTTTCCAAAGCCCATCTTCGCCCGACCAAAGAATATCAACACTCTTATGGTAGGCAATATTATCTACTTTTATAAAAAAGGTAAGATTTTGCTGTACTTTAGATTGATGCCGATTTATGACATTCTTAACGTAGAGCAGTTGGATTTTTTCCATTTACAACTTCATAATTTATTAATGGTTTCAGCCGATATTATCCAATAATATCGACACAAGCAAACTCTTAAATCATGTAAGTTGAGTTAATATCCAATAGTCCGCACTACTTTATTTCAAGCATCTTGTTTCTAATGTTTTACTCATTTTTGAGTTGCTTTGTCATCAGTCTATTAGTGCTTGATTCTTAATCATATTCAATTTTTTTCGGTAAGACTTAATCCGTTTTTAACCAAAATTAACATAGCCAAAATTTCAAAAAACACTTAACATTGTCTGTTCTATGGTGACCTGCACTGGTCTCCTCGCGACGACATGTTGGTCAGCCCGTCAGACCCGGAAGGGAGCAGCGGAGCCTTCGGACTCGAGCGCCGAGATTTGGCTGGTGTGGGTTATCGCCCAATTATGGTTAGGTATATGAGTTATTTAGTTCTTGCTCGCAAATGGCGACCTAAAAACTTTTCTGAAGTCATCGGTCAGCAACACGTTCTCCGAGCCCTCATTAATGGTCTCGATCAAGACCGTTTACACCATGCTTTTTTATTTGCAGGTACCCGCGGTGTCGGCAAAACTACACTCGCTAGAATTCTGGCTAAATCTCTCAATTGTGAACAAGGCGTTAGTTCCACCCCTTGTGGCGAATGTCAAAGCTGCCAAGAAGTAGATGCAGGGCGCTTCGTTGATTTAATCGAAGTGGATGCGGCATCGCGAACTAAAGTTGATGACACGCGTGAACTATTAGATAACGTGCAATATGCTCCTAGTAGAGGGCGCTATAAGGTTTATCTGATTGATGAAGTGCATATGCTATCGACTAGTAGTTTCAATGCGCTACTAAAAACATTGGAAGAACCTCCACCTCACGTTAAGTTTTTATTTGCTACTACTGATCCACAAAAACTACCGGTTACTATTCTATCTCGGTGTTTACAATTTAATTTGCGTAGACTAGATGTCACACAAATATCAGGCCACTTAGCCAACATTCTGCAGCAAGAATCTGTTGAATTTGAACAAGAAGCTTTAACAGAAATTGCTCGTGCCGCTGATGGTAGTATGCGTGACGCATTAAGCTTATTAGATCAAGCGATATCATTTGGTGCTGGCACTGTTCATTGTGAACACGTGAATCAAATGCTGGGCACATTGTCCCAACAACAATTGCATACACTTATCAGTGCTTTGGTCACTAATGATGGACCAAGCGTACTTGAACAATCTTATGAATTAGCCGCACAAGGTCGAGACTTTACCAAAGTATTAAATGATCTATTAGCGATGCTACAGCGTATCGCGACACTCCAGCTAGTGCCTGATTTAGACCACAGCGATGATACAGATCATGAGCAATTAACCTTGGTAAGCCAACAACTATCTCCCGAGATGGTACAGCTATTTTATCAAATTGCTTTACATGGTAAACGTGATTTACCTTACGCCGCCGATCCTAAAAGTGGTTTTGAGATGACACTGCTACGCATGCTCAGCTTTCAACCTAAACAAATCGATCAAAAAGAAGCTATCCCTACTGCGATAGTGGATTCAGCAAAAAAACCAGTAAAAATAAATCAGCCAGTATCCGTAAAAGGTACTGAATATCAACAAAACACAGGTGAATCCAAACGAACTGATCAGCATGCACAAGGTATTGCTGAACCAAAGCCCACTAAAATAGTGGTAACAGAAGCTACAGGTTCAGATAAGCCACAATTAAATGCCAGTAATTGGCTTAACATTATAAGCAATTTAAAACTCACGGCATTAACCCGCCAATTGGCAGACAATAGTGCTTTTATTGCTTATAAAGGTGAAAAAATCACCTTAAACATCACACCTGAACTGGCACATCTCGTCAGTGAAAAAGCACAACAACGGCTAGAATCAGTTCTAGGAAAATATCTCGAACAAACTATTAAGATCATTTTTCAGCAAAATACCGTACAAGAACAATCAACAGCAACTTTAGCAGCAGAACGATCTGAACAAACCAATATTAATCAACAGCGTGCAACAGATTCAATTCATAACGATCCGGCTATTGATGCAATGAGGCAGGCATTTGGCGCCCGCGTTATTGAAAGCACGATCAAACCCTTAACATAAACAGAGGAATAGCAATGAAAGGTGGAATGGGTAACCTGATGAAACAGGCACAGCAAATGCAGGCTAATATGGAAAAGGCCCAGCAAGAACTTGCCCTGATGGAAGTCACTGGTCAGTCCGGTGGTGGTATGGTCAAAGTTATCATGACTGGCAAACATGATGTAAAAAGAGTCAGTATTGAAGATGCATTGTTTGAAGATGATAAGGATATGCTCGAAGACTTAATTGCCGCCGCCGTTAACGATGCTGTTCGTCAAGTTGAAAAGAACAGCCAAGAACGTATGGCTGGCATGATGCCTGCTGGCATGAAACTTCCATTTTAAGATAGGCATTATGGCTATGGCTAATCTTGGACCGAGTATAGAACAACTTATTGATGCACTACGCTGTTTACCTGGTGTTGGCCCAAAGTCTGCACAGCGTATGACATTTCATTTGCTAGAACGAAACCGTGATGGTGGCGAACAATTAGCAAAAGCACTAACTCAAGCGTTAAGCAAAGTTCAACATTGTCATCGTTGCCGAATTTTAAGTGAAACTGATCTGTGTATTCGATGTAGTAATACGCAACGGCGCCAAGACCAACTATGTATTGTTGAAATGCCCAGTGATGTCCTTGCAATTGAACAAGCCACACATTACAAAGGTCAATTCTTTGTATTATCGGGTCATTTATCACCACTTGATGGCATTGGCCCAGATGAACTAGGCATTCCTCAACTGATCGAGTTATTTGATCAAAATACTATTCAAGAACTAATTCTAGCGACGAATCCAACTGTTGAAGGGGAAGCTACGGCACACTATATTAGTCAATTAGCCCATGCCCGAGAAATTCATGTCACGCGCCTTGCGCATGGCATCCCCTTGGGTGGAGAACTAGAATATGTAGACAGTGGTACACTGTCCCATGCGTTTTCAGGTCGGGAATCGATCTAAGCACTTAAGAAAAATCAGAAAGAGCAGTTATTATCATGGCAGATCAAGCTCCATTTGAATTACTCAAAACATTTTCGGGATTAATTCACCGCCGCCCGCTATTCATTACGGATCGTCTTGATGTCGACAGTTATCACCTGACTTTTTTAGATAAACAGGGTCAAAAACTTAATGATGATTCTGAAATACCTGATTTTCTAAAACAACTCCCTACTATCTTGCCAGCCATTAATGACCGGCAGAAAGCATTACTATCCATACCAGAATCATGGCGCGACACCATTCTTAACAGTCAAGATTCGTCACAAAAACTGATTATTGATATCAATGGTGACACACCTCCTGATGATATAGACAGTAGTCGATTTTCTTTTGCTAGCCACGCGGACAAATCAAGTAACGATAGTAATTCAGCCATACTTTTAATTGATCTTGAACATCATGATCAACAAAGTCTGACCGAGCATCTTCCACACTGGCGTGAGCATCACACAACATTATGTGCCACTAATGTTAATAATTTAGATGACTTCACTCTGTGTAAATCTCAAACCTTAGATTTACTGCAAGGCCAGTTTTACACCCTGCCCTCGGCAAAAGATAATCAAAAAATATCACCTTCAATTCAAATATTGATGGAATTGTTAGTCAAGTTACAAAATCCTACTATAGAACCTGAAGATCTCGCCGCCTCAATTAATCAGGATATTTCATTAAGTTATAAATTATTACGCTTAATTAACTCTGCATTCTTCGGGCTACCAAGAGAAGTCAACAGCACCAAGCAAGCTATTGTCATGTTAGGCCATACCAAGATCAAAACATGGGCTAGCCTATTATGCCTATCAGGTGTTGACGATAAGCCAGTGGAATTACGCATCGTTGCCATGACTCGAGCAAGAATGTGTGAGTTACTGGCAAAATACTATAAAGGTCAACCTGAAATGTTCTTTGCGGCAGGTCTATTTTCGACGCTGGATGCATTGATGGATTCTCCCCTTGAAATCCTCATAAAAAAACTCCCTCTAGCACCTGATCTAAAAGAGGCATTATTGGATCACTCTGGTGCTGCAGGTAGTGCTCTGCGTGATGTTTTAAACTACGAAAAAGGTGATTGGGCAGCTATTGAAACCTCACCTATACCTGTTGAAGTATTAGCAAGAGCGTATTTAGATGCTATTCACTGGGCAAAAGAACTCAATACCCAGTTACAAGACTAACTCACTTATCTACTTAGATTATGCCTGTTCCCTGGTTGGATGCTTCGACAGATAGCGATTTCCCCTCCGTTGATCGTGCTCTTATTGATGGGCTATTAGCTGCAGGTGGTGATTTATCCACATCACGGCTCATTAAAGCTTATCGTCATGGCATCTTCCCATGGTTTAATGAGTTAGATCCCATACTATGGTGGAGCCCTGATCCACGGCTAATTTTATTCACCGGCCGAATAAAAATATCACGAAGCTTAAAAAAAACAATCCAGACAACCGCCATAACCATTACAATGGATCAAGCTTTTGGTGATGTGATGACTGCCTGCGCTGCACGTCGACAAACAAATGCTGACAATGCTGATTCTGGAACATGGATCCACCCAGAGATGATCGAATCTTATACTGAACTTCATCGACAAGGGCTTGCCCATAGTATTGAATGTTGGCATGAAGGAAAATTAGTGGGTGGCTTATATGGTGTCGCTATCGGTAAAATATTCTTTGGCGAATCAATGTTTAGTACCATGCGAGATAGTTCAAAAATAGCGTTAGTTAGTTTGTGTCAGCAACTTTATCGTTGGGGATTTCCACTGATTGACTGTCAGGTATATTCTGCTCATCTAGCTAGTCTAGGTGCAGAAGAAATAGCTAGAAATGATTTTATTAAGACCCTAAATCAATATTGCTCAATTATGCCTCCGCCAAATCATTGGCAATTAGATTCTGATTTACCATTCCTATCATGAGCTCTACACTCAAGTTCTATCGGGATGCTCATTCGCATGATTGTGCGTACCTAGAAGGACAACAGGCCAAAAATCTTTACCCCGATCCAAACCAATTGATGAGTAATAATCTATATAGCCATCTCATTCAATATGGATTTCGCCGTAGCGGCAATCAAGCTTATCGACCACATTGTTCAAATTGCCAAGCATGTATACCTGTTCGTATTAATCTACAACAATTCAAGCCAAGTCGTAGTCAACGTCGCTGCCTACAACGTAACCAACATTTAACAATAAAACATCTTCCTGCTGAATTAAATCCTGAACATTATCAACTCTATACTCGTTATCTATCGACCCGACATAGCAATGGCGGCATGGATAACCCAACTGAAGAAAGTTATATTAACTTCCTTACCAGTCATTGGAGTGAGACTGAATTTATTGAATTTCGTGATCAATCACAATTAGTCGCTATTGCTGTAACGGATTCTATACTCCAAGGTTTGTCCGCCTTTTATACTTTTTTTGATCCTGACTTAACTCAACAAAGCTTGGGTACATATGCCATATTGCAGCAAATCATGCTTGCACAGGAGCAAGATTTATCATGGCTTTATCTCGGTTATTGGATAGAAAATTGTCAAAAAATGAACTATAAACAAACTTTTTCAGGTTTAGAAGGCTATATTGATCAGCAATGGAAACCACTAAAAACATGAAAAACGTTGAATAATCAGCAGTTTTACGGCAAAATGGTCGATTAATTTCGCAAATAATAGATAGAGATTTATGGCAAAAGAAGAACATATTGAATTTGAAGGCACCGTTATTGATACTATGCCTAACACTACGTTTCGTGTTGAATTGGAAAATGGCCACGTTGTAACGGCCCATATTTCTGGCAAAATGCGTAAGAATTATATCCGTATTTTGACAGGTGATACAGTGACTGTTCAACTGACTCCCTATGATTTAAGCAAAGGTCGCATTACATACCGTGCGAGATAATTTCTGATAGGATAAACTCGCTATCAACGTGAATTTTCTGCTCATCAAAGAACTTGAGCACAGCGTTTCCACTACAAGCTAAAACAAGTGCTAATATATCAGCAGGGATAATAATCTCTGCAGATAGCATTGCTTTAGCAGTGATTGACCATAAGCAAAAAACACCCTATCTGAAACACGCACAAATTTATCCTTGCTCCTTCTCTGAATACGTTACTCAACTTGCTAAATTAAGTAAAAAACATCAGTTAGATACCATTCAGTGCATCTTTATTCTTAATCCTGATGACTATCAAATACTACAAATAGATGCTCCTGAAGTACCAAAGCAAGAACTCAGTACCGCCTTACGCTGGCACATTAAAGATTTAATTGATTTCCATATTGATGACGTTGTTCTAGATCATCTCGAACTTCCCACTGAAAACACTTTAGGAAAGCAGTAATAACATGTTGTCGCTGAAACAGTCTTTTATCAGCCAACTAAACGCGAACAAATAATAAGATTACTCATTATTTGTTGCGAAACGCCTGTCTAAATGCCAGCAATGCCAACATAATAAAGGCAAGGAAAGTCCAGCCAGGAATACTGATACCCATATAAGTCCATAATACCTCAGCACACTCCCCTGAACCACGCATCACTAAGTTAATCGCTTCGTTTAATGGAAAATTATCCAGAATAAAATTCAGTCCTGGACCACAGGTCGGCACTTGATCAGCAGGTAAGTTCTGTAACCACACATGTCGAGCAGAAATTGCAGCGCCAACTAATGCGACTAAGCCGGCAAGTAAACCATAAAAACGTATGCCTATACCTTGAGGATTATGAATTGCCGCCAATAACATTACTAAACCAACAACTAAGATAAATACGCGTTGCAATATACACAATGGGCATGGCTCAAGATGATCGACTAACTGGAAGTACCCAGCAATAACTAACATTAAGGCACAGAATGAAAAGCCCAATAAAAAAGAACCCCGGGACGATAACATTGTTTTCTCCAATCAATAATTATGTGCTAACTTACCTTAAACACCCCTAGGTATAAAGGAGTAATCGCCATGAACGAAAATGATTTGGAACAAAAACTCATAGCTGCCTACGATAAAATGATGCATCGCGTTGAAGCACTTCTAGATTCGGCCGAACAGCAAGCATTACCAGTCTTGCAAAAAAACATTGAAAAGGCAAAACAGCAAGCCATTGAATTAAAAGAAATCTCCAAAGAAGAAGCTGAGAAATTAGGTGATTATTTATTGCGAGATCTCCATGATGCAGCTGATTATCTTGAACGATCTGGCAAACAATTCTCAACTTGGTTAAACTTCGATTTAGAACTTATTGAAGACCGTATACTAGATGTCTTTACCAAAATTGCTGATAAAACACGGATAGAACTTGCGCAACTCGCCGCCCAAGCGAAACGAGCTCAGGAATATCATACCGGTGAAATTACTAGCATTGGTACTCTCGCCTGCCAAGAATGCGATACCTTATTGCACTTCAAAAAAACCAGTCGCATTCCACCTTGTCCTAAATGCCATAAAACTGTATTTATTCGTACTCGTCGGAAGTAATTAGTCTACCTGCCAAAACCAACCACCTTCCGCAATGAGCTGACATAATAAATTGGCAGATTGTTCATCTTTTGCCAGCTGATGCCAATCATTACTCGTTAATTCGGTTTGTTCCGTTAATATCGCCAAATTAGCGATTGCATTTACATCAACTGTGTAAGCTTCACCCGCCATAAAAAGTTGTCCACCAGCAGCATTTTCTGCCCATGCAAACCGGCAGTACACATTTCTTTGTAAGACTTTACCCCTTTCAAATTGTATCGATAACTCGTCAATAGTAGGCCCATCAGACAATGATTCTGCCGCAAGTTCAGCTAGGCTAGACTTTGTTTCTGTAACAAATTTACCAAGTGCATCAACGAGCAGTGGTTCAGCTTCATCTATCGCTTGATGAAGCATATTCTTTAGCCTTGTTACCGCTTGAGCATCAATTTCTGCACTATGTTGAGGTAATACTAAATCAGGATCGCTATACCGCTGTTTCCCCACACCTTGTTCCAACATTGTATTCACCAGACTGTCTAGCATATCTGCTTGTGTTGGTGCTCTAAAGCCAATTGAAAAGGTCATACAATCCTCTAAAGCAACACCATGATGAGCAATATTCGGCGGTAAATACAATATATCACCTGGTTGTAAATCCCATGTTTGATTCGGTTTAAAATCCGCTAATATTTGCAAATTCAAACCATCAATAAGCTTTGCTTCATGGACAGTCTCATCTGCTATCTGCCAACGTCTACACCCCATAGCTTGCAATAAAAACACATCATACCCATCAGTATGCGGGCCCACGGTGCCAAACTCTGGCGCATAACTGATCATTAAATCATCGCGTCGCCAATCAGGAATAAAACGAAAGGGATCCAGTAAATATTGTAACTCTGGCAAGTGCTTGTCTACATCTTGCACCAGCATAGTCCAGTGAGTTGGAGGTAATCGGGCAAAATCTTCTTGTGACAAAGGGCCGTGTGTCACTTGCCAAGAACCCGTTTGACCATGTTCTTCGATTAACCGAGATTCAACCTCTGGCTCGCAGGCCAAGCCAGCCAAATCATCAGGGCTAATTGGGGACTCAAAATCAGCAAATGCCTGACGAATTAATAATGGTTTTTTCTGCCAATACTGCTCTAGGAATTGCTGTTGACTCAAACCTGTATTAAAAAATTCAGCCATAGAGTATTAGTTAATTATTTCAACTTGGAATACCACATTATTTACACTGATAATTTTTATTTTAGTACCACTCGGACAATCTTCACCTTCAATTTTCCATGTGGAATCATCTACATTCACTTTGCCTTGCCCATCTATAATCGCCTTTTTTAAAGTAATGACACGACCAACATATTGTTCGCCACGGCGATTTAATAACGGCTCATCGGTCGCAATTGGGTTTTTATTGTAGTAATAACGCCAAGCGATAATGCTGGCTATTGATAGCACGGCAAAGAGAAACACTTGATATTCCCATTGCATTTCAGGCATTAAAAATAATGCTAGCCCAGTCAAGAAAGCAGATACACCTAACCACAAAGCAAAAAAGGTTGGAGCAAATATTTCTAATATCACCAATGCAACGGCCAACATCCACCAGTGCCAAAAATCAGCTACAAATAATTCCATTATTTTATCCTTTATTAAAGGTGCTTTTGGCCAATTCAGCTATACCACCCAATGATCCGATGACACTACTCGCCTCAAGCGGCATAAAGATAACTTTACTATTCTCTGCCGAAGCAACATCTTTAAGTGATTCAATATATTTCTGGGCAACAAAGTAATTGATCGCTTGAATATCACCTTTTGCAATCGCCTCAGATACTACTGATGTTGCTATTGCTTCCGCTTCCGCTAGTCGTTCACGTGCTTCTGCATCACGAAAAGCGGCTTCACGACGACCTTCTGCATCCAACATTACTGCTGCTTTTTCACCTTCTGCTTTTAAAATTTCTGCTTGACGTAAACCTTCAGCTTCCAAAATATTGGCCCGTTTTTCACGCTCAGCTTTCATTTGACGACCCATAGCCTCGACCAAGTCTGCAGGAGGAGCAATGTCTTTAATTTCAATACGCGTTACTTTTACGCCCCATGGCGTGGTGGCATCATCAACCACGCCCAATAATCGGGCATTAATCTCATCTCGCTTAGACAGTAACTCGTCTAAATCCATTGAGCCCATTACTGTACGAATATTCGTTTGGGTTAAGTTGAGGATTGCATGCTGTAAATTATTGACTTCATAAGCCGCTTTGGCCGCATCTATTATTTGGAAAAATACCACCCCATCAACTCGTACCATGGCATTATCTTTGGTAATAATTTCTTGCGACTGCACATCAAGAACTTGTTCCATCATGTTAATTCTGGCGCCGATACGGTCCATCACTGGCACAATTAAATTCAAACCCGGCCGTAATGTTTTGGTATAACGACCAAAACGTTCAACCGTAAATTCATGCCCTTGCTGCACTGACTTCACCCCCATCAGTACAATGACAACGGCAAGTGCTAGAAAAAATAACACAAACGCAGAAAAACCTTCCATTACATTCTCCTAAAAATTGAAACTAAGTTATTGCAGTGATAATACCAGTAAAAATACTCCATTAAGATAAAGTTTGGACTTTTTGTTATCGACGTTAGACAATACCCTTATTCGTTTTTTATACCATTCAAATATGAAATCACACTTCTTTACACAGCTAATTTTGGCATTCAGTTTACTGATACTGAGCTTTCAGTCATATGCTGATCAGTGGTATCACGTTGAACTCATTGTCTTTGAACAACTTAATAGCGTTACTGATGAGCAATGGCCTCAAATGAATACATTTGATGAATCGCCCTTATCCCCTGGTATGGCAACATCACACATTCAACCGGCAACAACTGAAACATTGCTAAATACCGCTAGCCGTCTAAACCGCTCCGCGCGTTATCGAATTCATTATCACAATGCATGGCAACAACCGATCATGCGTAAAAATAGTGCTCAAGCTGTTGCCGTGTACTCTGAAAATAATCTGATTGAAGGCAATATCCGCCTATACAAATCAACTTATCTACATGCCGCATTAGATTTATGGCTAAAACAAAATAGTCGTGTGATTGATAATTGGTCTGATGCTTCACCGGATGGTATTGATATTAGTGCGCCCAAAAACCCGAATTTAAAAGAATCTCGCCGTATCCGTAGTAAGAAGCTCTATTATTTTGACCACCCTAAATTGGGTGCATTATTGCAATTGACACCAATTGAAACACCACTAGCAGTACAAATTGATTTAGAACAATTGGAAACCTTTTCGCTTCCAACCGAGGCGGCACCTATTGTAGACGAATAAGTTCAGATAAAACCTGTTTGATCTGTACCATACTGTTATCAACAGTCTGCTCAATATCAGCCATTGTAATCACGCTATCACTTAAACCTGCGGCCCAGTTTGCCATAACAGCACATGTTGCATAATCCATATCAAGTTCGCGTGCTAAACATGCTTCGGGCATTCCCGTCATCCCCACCATGTCACAACCATCTTGTTTTAGACGTTTAATTTCAGCTGCCGTTTCCAAACGAGGTCCTTGTGTTGCACCATATGTACCACCATCAACTAGCTGAATATTTTGAGTGCTTGCCGCTATTAATATTTTCTGCCGAAGGTTATTTGCATAAGGATAGGTAAAATCGATATGTTTATCAGCGGTAAAATCTTCACTGAAAAAACTCTGTTCACGATCATAAGTGTAATCAATAATTTGGTCGGGAACCGCTAATTTCCCAGGGCTGAGATTGCTATTAATACCACCTACTGCTGCAATGGCTACTATTTGTTGTACACCCTGATTATGTAATGCCCAAATATTAGCGCGATAATTAATTTTATGCGGTGGAATAGTGTGATTTTCACCGTGCCGAGGGAGAAATATGATCGGTTTTCGTTGAAACTCACCGATTAATAGATCACTAGAAGTCTGGCCAAAAGGTGTGGTGACAGATCTCTTTTCGATAATCTCAAGTCCATCGAATGATGTAAGGCCAGTGCCGCCAATAATTGCCAATATACTCATTCTTCAACATCCTTAACAGCATAAATTCCCGGCGCATTACGCCAATAGCCTTGATAATCCATACCAAAACCAAATACATATCGGTTTGGCACTGTTAAACCAATAAACTCTGGTGCTTTACCCACTTTGTTGTCGTGTAACTTATCAATCAGTGCAACACAACTCACTGTCCGTGCCCCGGCTTGCTGACAATAAGTTCTCAACGCCTGCAAGGTTGCGCCTTCATCAAAAATATCTTCCACCAAAATAACAACTCGATCTGTTAAATCTGCTGCGGGTTGATGCAACCAGTTTAATGTTCCTCCAGCGGTTTTATCACCATAACGGCTGACATGAATGTAGTCTAATTCTAGGGGGAAAGTCAGTTTAGGGAGCAGATGACCTGTTGTCACAATTGAGCCATTCATCACACATAATATAAGAGGATTTGATTCAGCATATTTCTTTGTTAATGCTTCGGCCAATTGATCAAGCGCCTTATCAATTTCAACCATTGAATAAAGTTGTTGAGCATTATCAAAAATGTGCTGTAACTGTTTCATGTATTTCTCATGGTTGTTAATTAATCATTATAATGACAGTTTTCATTTAAGGTTCAAACCAATGCGCCGATTTTGGTCGCTTTTGTTATTTGTCATTATTTTTATCATCGCTCTGATTGGCATTAATCTCCAATCAACGAGTGATGAAACACAATCTAGTGCACCTCAAAGAATCATCACCTTAGCTCCCAGTATCACTGAGACAGCATTTGCACTCGGCCTAGGCGAAAAAGTGATTGCTGTAACGGATTATTGTGACTTCCCTCCTGTAGCGCAACACTTGCCCAAAGTAGGTGGTTTTATTGATCCTAATCTAGAAGCTATTGTCGCCTTTCAACCCGACTTAGTTATTTTACTCGCTAATCAGCAGCAAACTGTTGAGCAACTGCAACGGCTTAACATTCCCGTATTAGCGGTGCGCACGACTACATTAACTGACATAAAACAAACTATTATTAGCATTGGACAACGTACCGAACATAACGAACAGGCTCAACAATTATTAAAAAGAATTAATCAAAAAATAACATGGATTCAACAACAGGTAGTGGGACTTGAACGACCTAAGGTCTTGATTGCGATGGGGCACAGTATAGGCAGTGAACATATGAAAAATGTTTTCATTGCTGGCCAAAATGACTTTTATAACGATCTCATTACCCTAGCGGGTGGTCAAAATGCCTACCAAGATTCACATCTTAATGTGCCATCACTCTCTATCGAAGGTATTTTACAACTCGATCCTCACGTTATTTTGGATATTTTTCCTGAAGCCAGTGATCATCATGCTGATCTGAATCAAGTGCTTAAACAGTGGCATGAACTGACATACATTGATGCCGTTAAACATAATCGTGTGCATATTATTGAACAAGATTATGCCACTATTCCCGGCCCTCGTATTTTTCTACTCCTCGAACAGTTTGCTCGCTTAATTCATCCTGAATTAGATTGGGATAATATCTCCTCATGACCGCATTACTTGAAGTTCACAATTTATCTGTAACAGCGGCTAATCAGACCTTATTATCTGATATCAGTTTTCAACTTCAGCAAGGTGATTACCTCTGTATATTGGGTCCCAATGGTGCAGGAAAAAGTACCTTGCTAAAGGCATTAATGGGTATTATCCCATTTGAGTCGGGTGCCATTTCAATTAACAAAACACCATTACCGCAGTTAACTCAAAAACAACTTGCTCGTCAGATGAGCTATGTTCCACAAACCCATGGACATTCCTTACCTTTTACCGTTGTCGATTTTATAAAAATGGGCCGCTATGCTTACCATACTGCATTCTCTGATTGGCTGTCAGCAGACCAAGACATCATGGATCATGCAATTAACATTACCAACACAGGCGCATTTTTGCAGCGTCAAATGCAAACATTAAGTGGTGGTGAAGTACAACGTGTCATGATTGCTGCTGCGTTGTGTCAACAAACACCGTTATTGCTATTGGATGAACCCACTAGTTTTCTCGATCCTCATCATCAAGTCGACGTTCATCAACTTATATGTCAGCTTAACCAGCAACACAACATCAGCATTATTGAAGTCAGTCATAATCTCAATCATGCCGCACAACATAGCAAGCAAATACTAGCACTCAAACAAGGCAAAAAACTTTGGTACGGTGAATCATCACAGTTATTAAAGTCTTCGCATTTAGAGAACCTGTACGATCAACAATTTGTATTCACAACTCATCCACAAACAGGCTCAACAATTGCTTTGCCGAGGGAACCCTCATGAAGGCTAGTAGCACACTTATCTTAATTGCCGTTGTCACCGTCGTTATCTTATTGGTCAGCCCTTATATTGGTCTAATACATTCAACCAATATAGAGATTCAACAACATATCTTGTCTCAAATTCGACTACCCAGAGTGTTATTTGCCTTTATTGCTGGCTCGGGACTAGCACTGTGTGGCATGGTATTCCAAGCCATGTTCCATAACCCACTAGCAACGCCATTTACGCTGGGTGTCGCCAGTGGTGCATCACTCGGCGCAGCGCTCTATGTTTATTTTGGTCTGAGCCTTACTCTGTTGGGTATTGATGGTACTTCACTAGCCGCTTTTTTAGGTGCATTAATCGCTATCACCTTTGTCTATAACATCAGTCGCTTGCGTAGCGGATTTTCGCCTGAAACATTATTGCTAACAGGGGTAGCGCTGAGCTTCTTTTTTTCTAGTCTTATTCTATTTACCCAATATCTCAGCAATGTCACAGATTCGTTTCGGATTTTACGTTGGCTAATGGGCAGTCTAACCATCGTTGGTTATTCCGACATTTTACAATTATTACCTTTTGTCACTGTCTGCGTTGCCATTATCTTATGGTTGAGTCGTGAATTAAACTTACTTATGGCAGGTGATGATATTGCCTTGAGTCGTGGTGTTTCAGTACAGAAAATACGCTATATATTATTCTTTGTGACCTCATTTTGCATTGGGGCAATTGTTGCTTTATGTGGCCCCATCGGTTTTATTGGCATGATGGTCCCTCATATTTGCCGACTATTAATTGGCAGCGACCATCGTTGGCTAGCGCCAGCAACATTATTGTTTGGCGGTGGCTTTCTGATTGTTTGTGACACCTTAGCAAGACTCATCATTGCCCCTGCTGAAATTCCAGTTGGCGTTATCACCACCTTACTGGGCGGCCCTTTCTTTTTATGGTTATTAATTAAATCCAGAACACGTGCCACTTGACCAGTTCCTAAACAAAATGTGACTATATTCGATAAGCCTTCTAGATGGATTTTATGGTGAAGAAGCTCAACGTCATTATTTGTATTCTAATCAGCTTGTATTTACCTGTACACGCAGCAGAACAGCAATGGCTTCCCCTCTCGCAACAATACGATATTGATAGTGATGCACTTGCTGGCTTTTTTAAGAACAAACAACCGTCTCTTTGGTTAGATAAACAACAATTCACATCCCATGCACATGATGCACTCGATTTTATTGCCGCATCAATACATCACGGCCTAAATCCTGATGACTATCATTTTTCAGTTCTCCGCCAACTTGATCCCACAACTGGTGAGTCTACAGCTCAACAATTCGACTTTCTATTAACTGATGGCCTATTAAAATTAATCCATGACATTGCTGTCGGACGATTAGATTCAAGTAGTGTTGATCCACAATGGTTTATTCCTAAAGAGACATTTAATGCTAGCGATTTTTTGCATCAGGCATTATTGTCTTCTCATCTAAAAACAGAGTTGAATTCCCTTGCGCCGCATTCAAATGAATACGTCAAAATAGCAACAGCAATAACACGATACCAAACATATATTAATCAAGGTGGCTGGGGCGCCATTCCTGAAACACCATTGTTACGCCTTAATGATACTCATCCTAATATTCCTGCCATCCAAGCTAGATTGGC
Source organism: Piscirickettsiaceae bacterium (assembly GCA_013215775.1). Classification (GTDB taxonomy): domain Bacteria; phylum Pseudomonadota; class Gammaproteobacteria; order Nitrosococcales; family Methylophagaceae. The sequence continues at coordinate 174,172 of JABSQO010000002.1, read as the reverse complement.
TTTCGAAGATAAATATCTTGCTGTCACACATCGTGTGAAATCTTCTCTTTTTGACCCTCTAATGGAACAATCTATTCGACGATTTCAACAAAAGTATGGATTGAAAGTCGATGGCATTTTTGGTTCTGAAACACGTCATGCCATGAATATACCGGCTCGCGAACGGTTACAACAAATTAAAATCACCTTGGAACGCTATCGTTGGATGCCCTCGGATTTAGGCCAACGTTATCTCATCGTGAACATAGCTAACTACACATTACATGCCATAGAAAATGGTGCTACAAAACTGAGTATGCGAGTCATTGTGGGAACGAAAAATCGACCAACTCCTAGCTTTACCAGCAAAATGGATCATTTAGTCTACAATCCTTATTGGAATATCCCCCGAAAATTAGCCCGTTTAGATTTGTTGCCAAAACAGCAAGAAAATTCTAATTATTTTTATCTACAAGATATTCGTGTATTCACTATCGACGACGGTCAAAAATTTGAACATGATCCTTACGATATTGATTGGGGGTTAATCACTCGCCAAAATTTCTCTTATACACTCAGACAAGATCCAGGCGATCAAAATGCGCTCGGAAAATTAAAATTCAAGTTCTCAAATCGATGGGATATTTTCCTGCATGACACACCACATAAAGAGCTATTTAACGAAACAAATCGCTCCTTAAGCTCTGGCTGCATTAGAGTTGAAGACCCTATCGCTTTAGCCAACTTTAGTTTGGTAGAAAATAATCCTCAACAATCTGTATTAGACATTATTGCTAGTCATGAAAATCGTGGCCAAAAACTAAGCAATCCATTATCTATTTATGCGGTTTACTTCACAGTCTGGTTAGATGGAAATGAAGTAAGATTTTCACCTGATGTTTATGGTCGGGATGCACGAATAGCTGAACTCTTGTAACAAACAACAAAATTCGTTTATAATCCATAAGTTATATCTCATCGAAGTGTTTCAAGGTATATGATGACATTCAATCTAAAACAGCAAAAAAACTTAGCCGCCAATGCCCACAGCTCTAGACGTCGTTTCTTGCAAATTGGCCTCGGAGCGACAGCCAGCCTTGCCATGCCCAATGCATTTGCAAATATATTGTCACAGCCTGAACGTAAATTATCACTGCTAAATTTACATACAGGTGAAAGTCTCCATGCAACTTATTGGGCTGAAGGTCAGTATCAAACAAGTGAGTTAAAAGCCATTAATCGTATTTTACGTGATCACCGTACCGGTGATATTTATCATATGGATAATAATTTAATTGATATGTTAAATATCCTTCATCACAAAATGAATGGTAAGCAACCTTTCCATGTTATTTCCGGCTATCGCTCACCCAAAACAAATGCTAAATTAAGCCAGCACAGTAATGGTGTCGCTAAAAAGAGTTTACATATGCAAGGCAAAGCGATTGATATTCGTTTACCGGGTCGCCAACTCTCTGCACTACGCAAATCCGCTCTTAACTTACATGTCGGAGGAGTTGGCTATTATCCAAAATCTGATTTTATTCATGTTGATACCGGACGTGTTCGTCACTGGGGATAGTTAACATTCCTCAAGCAGTTTGCCCAGTAACAATTTAAACTTCTTCATTTCTTCCGTGTAATTTTTCTTTAATACCATATGTTCTTGTCTAACTTCATCATGCAGACAAGATAATTTATGATGGCATTCGGCTTGTTGTTGTCGTGATTTAGACTCCGCGCAAGAATGTAAACCGCAGTCCTCGGCATCACCACACTCGTAAGTATTAATTAATTTCTCATGTTGCTCAATTAATGAAACATGTTTTACTAACATGGCAGTATGTTCAGGTAATGAGCGTTCTAACTGATATAACAAAGCAACCAAACGGTTTGTGTCATGTTGCCATTGTTCAACTTCATTTACCCATGCGGCATGGTCTTGATGCCAAGACTTATTTTCTTTATTTATATCAACCATAGTAACCTCAAAAGATCAGTAGAAATGGTGATTTTCAATCCTTAATAGGATGAGCCTTTATAATCAATATTGTTACAAAATAACTTATGCAAGTATACGCCACGACAAGCTTAAAAAATAAACGTAAAATACAAATAATAAAACTTAGGAAAATTAATTCATGTCCCAATTCGTTATTTGCGCAATGTACAAATTTGTCACCTTAGATGATTATCAGCAACTAAAGCAACCTCTACTCGACTTTATGCTTGAGAAAAATATTCGTGGCACATTATTGCTCGCTCAAGAAGGGTTCAATGGTACGGTTGCTGGTTTACGTGAAGATATTGATGCGTTACTGTCTTTTCTACATAATGATTCACGACTAGCAGAGTTTAGTTATAAAGAGTCATTTACAGATGAAATGCCCTTCTTACGATCTCGCGTAAAATTGAAAAAAGAAATCGTCACTATGGGCGTGGAAGGTATTGATCCCAAGCATATTGTCGGCACATATGTGAAACCTAAAGATTGGAATGCACTAATCAGTGATCCGGAAGTACTGCTAGTGGACACTCGTAATGACTACGAAGTGCAAGTAGGTACATTTAAAAATGCCATCAATCCTGTCACCGATAGTTTTCGTGAATTCCCAGCCTACATCAAACAACATTTTGATCCTAAAAAACACAAAAAAGTGGCCATGTTTTGTACCGGTGGTATTCGCTGTGAGAAGTCAACGGCTTATATGAAAGAACAAGGCTTTGAAGATGTCTATCATTTAGAAGGTGGCATCTTAAAATATCTTGAAGAAGTACCCGAAGAACAAACACTCTGGCAAGGTGAATGTTTTGTATTTGATGAGCGTGTCACTGTGAATCATCAAATGGAAAAAGGTGACTACGAACAATGTAATGCTTGTCGTATGCCCATCACTGCTGAAGATAAACTGAGCAAACACTATCAACATGGTGTCAGTTGCCCACACTGTTTTGATAAAACAACTGCTGAACAAAAATCTCGTTATGCTGAACGAGAAAAACAAATGGAATTAGCTCGACAGCGCGGTGAAGCACATATCGGGGCAGATTCAGCTAAAACGATTGCCTTGCATCGAGCTAAAAAACAACAATATCGTGAAAATCAGCGACAAGCTTCACTCCAAAAACAGCATCGATAACACTTAATTATGATGAAGCGTTTTTGCTATATAACGATTCTATTATTTTCATTTAATGTCTCGTTATCAGCCAATGACTCCATTCATCCAGCAGCCATTGCCAGTGCACATCCACTAGCAACCCGAGCTGGATTTGAAATCTTAAATCAAGGTGGCAACGCTTTCGATGCTGCTATTGCAGTGAGTGCTGCATTAGCCGTTGTTGAACCCTCTGGTTCAGGTTTAGGCGGTGGCGGTTTTTGGCTGCTACACCGTGCGATCGATCAATTTGATGTCATGATCGATGGTCGGGAAACCGCGCCTGCCGCCGCACATAGAGATATGTATATTGACAGTAATGGAGCCGTCAATAAATCCTTATCTCTAAATGGCCCTTTGGCAGCGGCAATACCCGGTGTGCCGGCCGCACTGGTTCATATGAGTCAACACTATGGAACATTGCCCTTAACACAAACATTAGCGCCCGCTATTCGTTATGCCAAGCAAGGATTTCGTGTTTCAAAACATTATCAGAAATTAGCTAAATTTCGTTTAGAGACGCTAAAAATTTCACCGGATGCTCAGATAATATTCTTAAAAAATGGCAAAGTTCCTGAATTAAACACTCTTATTATTCAAACAGATCTCGCCAATACCTTAGAGCAAATATCTCTATACGGCCATGCAGGATTTTATCAGGGAAATATTGCCAATAAACTAGTCTCTGGTGTGCAACAAGCAGGTGGCATATGGACACTGCAAGACTTAAGCAATTACCAAGTCAAAGAACGCCAACCTATTACCGGCTTTTACAAAGACTACAAAATTACTTCAGCCTCACTACCTTCTTCTGGCGGCATTGTTTTACTCTCGATGCTTAATCAACTCGAACATTTGTCACTATCCCATACAGATTCTACCCAACGAACACATCTCATTGTCGAGACGATGCGACGAGCTTATTGGGATCGCAATCATTATCTAGGAGATGCTGATTTTGTCACCATTCCAACTGCAAAATTAACGTCAAAATCCTATGCACAACAATTAACGAACAATATTGATCCTTACTTTGCCAGTAACAATAAAAATCTGCCTGATTCACAAATTTCTAAGGGAGAAGATACTACCCATTTTTCAATTATTGATCAGCTAGGCAATCGAGTTGCAGCAACATTGAGTATTAATTACCCTTTTGGTTCAGGTTTTGTACCTACTGGTACCGGGGTGTTACTTAACGATGAAATGGATGATTTCTCTGCTCAACCTGGTTCAAGTAATGTTTATGGCTTAGTCGGTAATCATGCTAACGCCATCGAATCCAACAAACGTCCTTTATCCAGTATGACTCCGACATTTATAGAAAATGATAATCGACTAATGATTATTGGCACGCCAGGAGGAAGTCGCATTATCACTATGGTGTTATTAGGAGTTTTAGATTTTATTGATGGTAAAAATGCTGATGATATTGTATCCACACCACGATTTCATCATCAATATTTGCCTAATAAAATCCAAGTAGAATCAACTGGATTTAGCAAAAACAAATTGAGAGCACTTAAGCTGCGAGGCCACGAGATCAAACAACTTAATCGCCAATATGGCAATATGCAAGTCATTATTTTGGATAAAAGATTGCAACGCATAGATGCAGCCAGTGACCCACGAGGTGAAGGTCTCAGTCAGACTCAACATCATGGTAATAATTGTGCTAACTCTCTCACTGATACCATCAGAGATAACAATACTAATGATGGCATCCAAGAAGTTAAACAGAATCGGGAGCTAGGCCATTCATAACCCAGCCTCTTTAGTAAGATAGAAGATTCCCTTACTAAGTACACTTTCTTCAAATTTGTATAGGGCATGGATACCCAGATACAGTTCTTCAACCTCCCCTAAAATTAGGCTAGATCAAATTTAGTATTTTCTCTACTATGAGTACTACAGAAATAAATGTGGTCATAACAGTAGAGATTAACAATGAAAATTAGTACGTTATTTGGAATCTACTTCACTTTAACCCTCCCCAGTGTAATATTTCTTTATTACTACCCTATTATCAATGCTTGGATAAATAGCATTATTGCTATCGTTATCTCACAAAGAGCATTAACGATTACCGCAAGACAAAATGATATCAACACTATCTTCACCCAGATGATCTAATACAATGATTGAGTTGATTGACAGTCATTGTCACCTTGATTTTGAACAATTTGATGATGATCGCAACAATATAATAGAACATTGTCAACAACTTGGGTTAACTCACATTATCGTACCTGGAGTCACCGCAAACACGTGGCAACACTTACTCCATATTTGCCAACAATCTGACATGTTATATCCAGCATTGGGCTTACACCCTATGTTTATGAAGCAACATCATCCTAAACATTTAGCCCAATTAAAACAATTAATTACCACACATCATACTGTAGCAATCGGTGAAATTGGCTTAGATTTTTATCTGGAAAATCATGATAAAAAGTCCCAACTAGAATTATTTTGTGAACAATTACAGATCGCGAAAGAGATGGAATTACCGGTTATTCTTCATGTCCGAAAAGCCCATGACCAAACAATTAAATTACTAAAACAATATGCACTTAAAGGTGGTATTGTTCATGCGTTTAACGGTAGCGAACAACAAGCTCAACAGTATATTAAATTAGGTTTTTTATTAGGTGTCGGTGGTGTTATTACGCACGAAAAAGCAACTAGATTACGGCAACTGTTCAGTCATCTCCCTCTTTCAGCACTCGTTCTAGAAACAGATGCTCCGGATATGGCTTTGGCTAATATGCAACAGCTCAGAAACACACCAGAAAACATCCCTTCTATCCTTGCTGAGTTATCAGAAATACGTCCTGAATCAGCTAAACAGATTGCTCAAAGTACAACAAGAAATGTGAAGGAATTATTTTTATGCGAAATCACAAACATTGATGACAATGAATAATTCAGATTTACAAAAATTCAAACAGTTACTCGAAACCCAACGAGATGAATTGATGTCTTCACAACAACTGGCACAAAGTTCAACTGAGACTGTTGAACTAGATCAAGCCAGTGTTGGTCGCATATCACGAATGGATGCCATGCAATCACAATCAATGGCAGTTGAAACAACTCGCCTCAGACAACAACAACTTAGAAAAATATCAACGGCTTTAGCACTCATAGATTCTGGTGATTATGGCTATTGCCTTGTATGTGATGAAGATATCGATCTACGTCGGTTAGCAATCGACCCTGCTTCGTCAATGTGTGTGTTATGTGCTTCCAAGCAAGAATTAAGCTAAAATAATCACCTAATTTTTAGTAGAAACAGGCTATGTCCATTAGTAATCCTTTATTTGAACGAACTCATATCCTTATTGGTGATCAAGGTATTGAACGCCTGCAAGCCAGCCATGTTTTTCTTGCTGGTATGGGTGGCGTAGGATCTTATACCGCAGAAGCATTAGCCCGAATGGGGGTAGGTCAGATGACTTTAGTTGATCATGATGTGGTGTCAGGTTCGAATATGAATCGTCAGCTTATTGCCTTAAATTCCACTATTGATATATCAAAAGCCGAGGTAATGGCCGAACGAATTCAAGATATTAACCCAGATTGCAAAGTCAATCTGCTCAAAAAGTTTCTCACCCCAGATTCCATTGCTGATGTTCTCAATCAAGACTTTACTGCTGTTATAGATGCGATCGACAGTATGAGTAGCAAAACAGCATTAATCGAAACAGCATGGCGTAATAATATGGCAATCTTTGCCAGTATGGGTGCCGGCGGGAAACTTGACCCAACGCTGGTACGCACTGGCGATATGATGGATACATCAATGTGTAAACTTGCCAAACAATTGCGAGGCCATCTGCGGCGCCGTGGTGTCGGTCGTGGTATTCAAGCAGTGTATTCCATTGAATCACCACTGCCCGCACTACCACCCGAATCGGTCGGCCGTGGTCGGCCTAGAGCCGTCAATGGCACAGTGAGTTATATGCCTTCTATCTTTGGTTTAACACTGGCAGGCATGGTCACTAACCATATTATTGGTGATGCCCGACGTGTCTGAGGTCGATCCTACTACTGTTTTAAACTGTGATCAGCAACGGCAACAACAATTAGTAACCTTACTCCAACCCTATGGAATTGAGATTGAACACATTACTAATAATGACACCATTCCCGGCAGTTTTTTTGGTGATCGTGAAGCGGGATTAATGGGTAATAAACTGTTATTGCGATACGACACGCCTGTTCACTCAGCATTACATGAAGCTGGTCATTACATCTGTATGGACCCACAACGACGAGCCAATCTCGATACTAATGCTGAAGGTGACTATGATGAAGAAAATGGTGTGTGTTATCTACAAATTCTATTAGCGGATCATTTACCAAAAATAGGTAAAGAACGCATGATGCTTGATATGGATAGTTGGGGATACACATTTAGACTAGGTTCAGCAAAGTCATGGTTTGAGAATGATGCTGAAGATGCTCAACAATGGCTTATTAATCACAATATTATCGATAGCGATCAACAACCGACATGGCACTATCGAAAAGCTAAATAATTGAGGTAGTATCACCATTAACATGAATTCACTGTTTCAAAATAACAACCACTCTTCTATTAGCAGTAATAAAACGTATACTTAAATTACTGTATATTTTGGAGTTCTAAATGGATCTCACTATCCAATCCCCTGTTAGTCAACTACTCGAACAGAACAATATTGCTTTTGATGTGATTGCAATCCCCTTGTCTGAAGATAAGAAACCTATCCGACATTTAGAAGAATTGCTAACGAGTGAAGGACGGGAACCTCATTCTGTTGTGCGTAGCCTGTTATTTAAAACCAAATCAAATAACTTTATTCTGCTTGCTGTTGCGGGCGCAGGACGTGCAGATTGGGCTGTATTACGCAAGCACCTTAATGAACGAAAATTGCGTATGGCTGAATTTGATGAGGTTGCACAAGCAACTGGATATGTTGTTGGTGCAGTGCCCCCTATCGCCTTACCCGCATCTATTCACGTGTTAGTTGATAATAGTGTTATGAACTATGATGAAGTCATCATTGGTAGTGGTGTATTAGGTTATGCTTTATCGTTATCCAGTGCTGATTTACGAAACAGCTTAGCTGGAGCTGACTTTGGCGAATTCACTAAAGAATAATTATTAATTGAGGAGAACGTTATGGCTAATGAAGGTTATCACGAGCCTATTGAAGAATTATCAGATGAAACACGTGATATGCACAAAGCAATTGTGTCTCTCATGGAAGAGTTAGAAGCTATCGATTGGTATAACCAGCGCGTCGATACATGTAAAGATGAAGAACTTAAAGCCATTCTTGCTCATAATCGAGATGAAGAAAAAGAACATGCGGCAATGGTGCTTGAATGGATTCGTCGTAAAGATCCAAGTTTCGATAAAGAACTAAAAGATTACTTATTTACTGATAAATCAATTGCTCATGGATAGAGGATGAATTCAACGATCACTATAAATTACGCATTAGCAAAATAGGCTTTTGCACGCTGGCAATCCTGTTCAATTTGTTTAGTTAACTCTGTTAAATCAGCGAATTTTTGCTCTTCGCGTAATTTTTGTAGAAAAAATATCTGTACATGTTCGCCATAAATATCACGATCAAAATCGAATAAATGTACTTCTAATAATGCTTTTTCAGATCCAACTGTCGGACGAACACCCACATTAGCAACACCCTGAATAGGCTCGCCAGCTATCCCAAATAGTTGCACTGCATACACCCCGCTTAATGGTACTTTACGACGATGTAAATGAATGTTTGCCGTTGGGAAACCCAATGTTCGACCACGCTTATCACCATGAGCCACACGACCACTCATGCGATAAGGTCTTCCTAATAACTTTTCTGCCAGTACTAGATCACCCGAATGTAATGCCTGACGGATACGCGTACTACTGACCCGCATATTATCTACCGAGAAAGTGTGCATATTGACGACCTGAAAGCCGTGTTGTTCCCCTGCTTGCTGAAGCATAGCAAAATCACCTTGGCGATTTTTACCAAATTTAAAATCATCACCCACGACTAAATAACGTACATTTAAACCATCAACGAGTAACTGACGAATAAAGTCTTCAGCTGTCATTTGTGCTAATTTTTTATTAAATTTCAGTACACATAATTGCTGAATGGAATAACATCGTAGTGCTTCCACTTTTTCCCGAAAACGGCTTAACCTTGCTGGTGCTTTATCAGGGGAAAAGAATTCGTTCGGTTGTGGTTCAAAGGTAATGATCACCGCTGGCAAGCCAAGAGTATCGCCTTTCATTGCCAGTTGGTTTAACACCGCTTGATGACCTAAATGTACTCCATCAAAATTACCAATTGTGGCCACACACCCTGCCGGTGAAGCCGATAAATTATGGAATCCTCGAATGATTTTTTGCATGGCGGCATTATAGCGTGAACTATAGAACCATCATAGTCTGACAACGCCTCTAGAATAATCTAACGGGCAATAATATGATGATTAACTTATAATGCATGCTGATTAGATTTTGTTTAGAGGCCCATGTTGTGGCAAAACGAAAAAAACTAAGTTATGAAGAAGCCGTCACTGAACTAGAATCATTAGTTGCGCGCCTTGAACAAGGTGATATTAGCCTTGAAGAATCATTAAAACTATATGAAAGTGGCGTATTGCTAACCCGTGATTGTCAAGAATCATTGCAGGCTGCTGAACAAAAAGTACAAATGCTATTACAACAATCTGGCCAATCAAAATTGGTGGATTTTAAACCTAATAATTCTGAATCGTGACCGATAGTTTTATCCTCGCTGACTGGATGCAGCATCGACAAGCTCGCGTAGAACAAGCGCTTTCCGATCGTTTGCCTAACAGTAATAAAACTCAAACTTCAGCAAAGCTAATTGAAGCGATGCGCTATGCCACATTGAATGGTGGAAAACGTTTACGCGCTTTATTGGTTTACGCAACAGGAGAGGCTTTGCATACTGAATTAGCCGTATTGGATGCCCCTGCTAGTGCGGTAGAAATGATCCATGCTTATTCGCTAGTACATGATGATATGCCAATGATGGATAACGATGACTTACGTCGTGGCCAACCAACTTGTCATAAAATTTATGGTGATGCCACCGCATTATTAGTGGGTGATGCCTTACAAAGTACGGCCTTTGAAGTCTTATGCGATAATGTTCTGCCAGTAACGCAACAAAGCCAGATGATCAAAACACTTGCTCAACAATCAGGTGCACTAGGAATGGCAGGTGGCCAAGCAATTGATCTAGAATCAGTAGGACAATCATTAAGTCTTGAAGATTTACAGTCTATGCACGAGCTTAAGACTGGCGCGCTCATACGAGCCAGCGTTCGTATAGGCGCATTGGCATCATCACATGCAAGTGAAACCATTTTATCAAAACTGGATAGTTATGCCCGCTGTATTGGCTTGGCATTCCAAGTGCAAGATGATGTGCTGGATGTCATTGCTGATACTGAAACGTTAGGCAAAACTCAAGGTTCGGATATTGCATTGAACAAACCCACGTACCCTGCTTTATTAGGATTACCAGCAGCTCAGCAAAAAGCGAATGATTTAGTTAATCAGGCTTTGGCTGAACTTGATGATTTACCATACAATACTCAAGCATTAGCCGAATTGGCTCAATTTGTTGTACAACGATCTCACTAAGAATATGCCGATAGAAACCGACAATTTACTTACTAAAATTAACAGTCCAGATGATCTGAGAAAGTTAGATAAAACACAGCTACCACAAGTAGCTGAAGAAATCAGAGCATTGATTATAGATAGCGTGCAGCAAACAGGTGGGCACATATCCTCTAACTTGGGAGTCATTGAGCTAACCCTAGCATTGCATTATATATTTAACACTCCCGAAGACCGTTTTGTCTGGGATGTGGGCCATCAAAGTTATGCTCATAAAATAATTACTGGCCGCCGAGACCAGATGCATACTATGCGTCAACCCGGTGGTTTATCTGGTTTTCCCAAACGAAGTGAAAGTCCATATGATGTCTTTGGCACCGGCCATTCCAGCACTTCAATCAGTGCAGCTTTAGGTATGGCTATTGCAGCACAGGCAACAAAGAGTACTCGTCACAGTGTCGCCATTATCGGTGATGGTGCCTTAACTGCTGGCCAAGCTTATGAGGCTTTAGCCCATGCAGGGGATTTAAGTGCCAATCTGTTGGTTATCCTGAACGATAATGAAATGTCTATTTCAAAAAATGTGGGTGGGATGTCTAATTATCTCGCCAGAATATTATCAGGAAAATTCTATGCATCTGCTCGTGAAGGCAGCAAGAGAGTATTAGAAAAAATCCCTCCAGCATGGGAAATTGCTCGCCGTGCTGAAGAGCATGTGAAAGGTATGGTTATACCCGGAACACTATTCGAGGAAATGGGCTTTAACTATATTGGCCCCATTGATGGACATGACCTTAATACATTGCTCACTACATTAGGTAACTTGAAAGATCGCAAAGGACCTCAGTTCCTGCATATCGTCACCAAAAAAGGTAAAGGATATGAGCCAGCTGAACAACAGCCAGGTAAATATCATGGTGTTAGCCCTGCTAACAGCAAACCTTCTGGGCCAACTTATACCCAAGTATTTGGCCAATGGCTTTGCGATATGGCAGAAGAGTCCGAAGATTTAATTGGCATCACGCCTGCTATGAGTGACGGCTCTGGTCTCAATGCGTTTGCGCAGCAATACCCTGATCGTTATTTTGATGTTGGTATTGCCGAACAACATGCTGTCACACTTGCTGCTGGTATTGCTTGTGAAGGTAAAAAACCCGTTGTCGCAATCTATTCAACCTTTTTACAACGTGCTTATGACCAGTTAATACATGATGTAGCTATCCAGAATTTACCTGTTTTATTTGCCATTGATCGCGGTGGATTAGTAGGTGCAGACGGTGCGACTCATGCGGGTAGTTTCGACTTAAGTTTCCTACGTTGTATCCCCAATATAGTCGTCATGACACCATCTGATGAAAATGAATGTCGCCAAATGCTCACAACAGGCTATCGACATAATGGTCCAAGTGCCGTTCGCTATCCAAGAGGTACGGGAATAGGTGCTGATATTGAGTCCGAATTAACAACTATTGAAATTGGCAAGGCTGACATTAAACGTCAAGGGAGAAAAGTCGCAATACTTGCATTTGGCGCTATGGTTGAACCTGCTATTACCGCCGCAGAAGCGCTTGATGCAACTGTTGTTAATATGCGTTTTGTAAAACCACTTGATACCAAAGTAATAGCAGAAATAGCCAATAGCCATGACTTGATTGTAACAATTGAAGAAAATTCTCTCCTTGGCGGAGCGGGATCGGCTGTTGCTGAATTCTTACTTTCCCTTGATAATAGTACATCTATTGAGATCATGGGACTGCCTGATAAATTCCTCGATCATGGGGACCATAAACAAATGCTAGCTGACTGCGGCTTAGATGCCAAAGGCATCATAACTGCAGTTCAAAAATATTTTCCGGCATAATATATCGATTGCCCCTCTATTCCCTAGTATAATAGTCAACTATGAGTGCAACCTATACCTTAAAAATTCTAGCTGATTTTGCATCTGCCCATACATTGCGTGATTACCCAGGTGATTGTAGTCGCATGCATGGCCATAATTGGAAATTAGAAGTTGAAGTTACAGCTACAACCCTAAATGAGCATGGCATGGGTATGGATTTCAAAACGATTAAAACAGCGGCACGTGAATTAGCCAAAACGTTGGACCACCGTTATCTTAACGATATTCCACCATTTGATACGATCAATCCAACCGCTGAAAATATTGCTCAGTATTTTTACCAAAACTTAAGTAAAACATTAAATATCGACACCGCTAAAATTTCCGGAGTTACTCTTTGGGAAACTGATCGTGCCTGTGTTCGGTATCGCGAGGATTAAACAAATAATGACAACTGATAACAAACCAGATTGCTGTGATGAAATCGAAGATGTGCAAAACATCGCAGACAAACGCCATATAGCCATCGATAAGGTGGGTATTAAGGATATTCAACATCCAATAAAAGTCAGTGATCGTACAAGTGGTGAGCAACATACCATCGCTAATTTTAATATGTATGTGAACTTGCCTCACCAGTTCAAAGGCACTCATATGTCTCGCTTTGTTGAAATTTTAAATCAGCATGAACGTGAAATTACCGTTAAATCATTCCGTGTCATGTTAAGTGAAATGACCGAACGGCTACAAGCTGAATCAGGTTATATTGAGATGGATTTCCCTTATTTCGTTAATAAGGAAGCACCTGTCAGTAAAGTAAAAAGCTTGATGGATTATCAGGTAAGTTTTATCGGTGAAATCACTGGCACAAAAACAGATGTTATTGTTAAGGTTGTTGTCCCAGTAACAAGCTTATGCCCTTGTTCAAAAGGTATTTCAGATTATGGTGCTCATAATCAACGTTCACACGTCACTGTTACAGTCCGTTCCGATAGCTTTATTTGGATTGAAGATTTGATCGATTTAGTAGAAGAAGAAGCCTCATGTGAAATATATGGCTTACTCAAACGACCTGATGAAAAATATGTCACTGAACGTGCTTATGATAATCCAAAATTTGTCGAAGATATTGTTCGTGATATAGCCGCTCGATTAAATGACGATGACCGCCTTAGTGCTTATACAGTCGAATCAGAAAACTTTGAGTCAATTCATAATCATTCTGCTTATGCACTGATTAGCAAAGGTTTCGACTAAACTGATCCATCATTCACAAAAAAGCCCTGCTGGTTTTTAATCATCAGGGCTTTTTTATGTCATCACGTTACAAATTAAAACTTCTTCTTCAATTCCATTCTCTGATCTACTTGCTGCATATCCAATTGACCTAAAAAGGTCATACCTAGCAGGGCTATTTGGGGCTCATCACCATCTATTACCACCGCCTCAATATTGTATAATTTAATATCACCTACCTGTACTTGATCCAATTTCACGGCATAAGCCGCTGATATTCCTGAAGCAGTTTTAACACCGATTTTTTGCCCATTAAGATAATCTAAGCCCAATCTTTGTGCAGTAGCAATATTTAGAGCTATCGTTGATGCACCAGTGTCGACAAGAAAATCAACACTAAACCCATTGATACTACCTGGTGTCAAATACATACCGTTCGTTGACCATAAATTCACCACGGCTTGTACTGGTGGTGGACCAAAATTACCACCAATCTGCGAGCCTAACAAATACTCTTTCTGAATACCATCAACCTCAAGTACTGCTTTTTGACTGTTTGCTGAAATCAGTGTGACACCTTCAGGAGTGGTTTTTCCAACTTTTAATAGGTGTTGTTGTTTATTAATAATGAGTACAGCCTGTCCGCTAAATAAACCCACTACCATAATATTCAATGTATCAGACCATACTACCGAACCGTTTAGCAGTATAATAAGTCCCGCAATCCATGCTTTTTTCATGAGTACATCCTCATAATTTAGATTTCATATACAGAATAACAGCGAATCACAATGAATACATCTTCCTTACCATCAATCACTGGCGTTATCTTAGCGGGTGGACAAGCTCGCCGTATGGGTGGCGATGACAAAGGACTCATTTTATTCAAACAAAAACCACTGATCAGTTATGCTATTGAGGCATTAGAGCCTCAAGTTGACCAACTTATCATCAATGCTAATCGCAATATTGACCACTACCAAGCCTTGGGATATCCCGTTGTGTCTGACACATTAGATGATTTTTGTGGACCTTTAGCGGGTATGTTAAGTGCCATGCAGGCTGTAAATACAGATTACATTCTGACATCACCATGTGATTCACCCTATATTTCACTGCAATTACGACAACGAATGATGGAAACATTATTACTTGAACAAGCGGATATTGCTGTGGCATCTGATGGTGATCGACTACAACCTGTATTTAGTTTAATTTCATGCCATTTACAAAGTGACCTTGCAGATTATTTATCACAAGGTAACCGAAAAATTGACCTATGGTTAGCACAACACAAATTGGCTATCGTTGATTTTTCAGACCAGATCGATTGTTTTGTTAATTTTAATCGACCAGAAGATCTATCCAATCATCAATCCAAATTACACTCACCAATTCCTATTATTGGCTTTGCCGCTTTTAGCGGCACGGGTAAAACCACATTACTACGACAAATATTGCCTGTACTCAAACAGCGGGGTTTAAAAGTCGCTGTCGTCAAACATGCCCACCATAACTTTGAAGTTGATAAACCAGGAAAAGACAGTTACGAATTGAGAAAAGCAGGTGCCCAACAGATGTTAATTTCATCAAGTAAATTAATGGCGTTGATGGAAACGCAGCCGACAACTATGGATGAACCCAAACTAGCTCAGCTTTTACCTCGACTAAACAGTAACAATCTGGATCTTATCTTGGTGGAAGGTTTTAAACATGAAGCTATACCTAAGATTGAGTTGCACCGCTCTAGTTTAGGAAAACCCTTATTACATCCTAACGATGCCAACATTATTGCTATTGCTAGTGATGAAATACTCGATATAGATTCCCCCATTACACAACTTGATTTGAATGATACTGGGGCAATGATCAACTTTATTCAACACCACATTGATAATTGGAAGACTTAACAATGGCTGAATTTACTCCCCAACCCAGCTGCGCAGATCCTGAAGATAAGAATAGACTCAGTATTGATGCGGCAAGGCAACGTATATCCAAGTTGGTCTCAACATTAACAGCTTGGCATAGTTGTCCATTACGTGATGCATTAGACCGTGTTTTACATCAAGATATTGTCTCTCCGATTAATGTGCCTGCCCACAATAACTCGGCAATGGATGGTTATGCGATAAGAAGTAGTGATATCAATGGTAATAGTTTTAGCTTAAAACAGGTCGGTATTACCTTTGCTGGTCACCCGTTTAATGGCAAGGTCCACGCTGGCGAATGCATTCGTATCATGACGGGGGCCATTGTCCCCGATGAATGTGACACGATTATTATGCAAGAACAGGTCGAGTCTAACGACAATGTCATTACAATCCATGGCAAACATCGACAAGGACAACATGTTCGCTATGCGGGTGAGGATATCAAAGCTGGAGCAACCGTTCTTTGTGCAGGTCGTCGTCTTATGCCGGTAGATTTGGGCGTCATTGCCTCATTAGGGATCGGAGAAGTGAACGTAAAACGTCGCTTACGCGTCGCCTTTTTTTCAACCGGTGACGAGCTGAAATCTATCGGTGAAACACTCGAAGCGGGACAAATATACGACAGCAACCGTTACACACTTTATGGCATGCTGAAACGCCTCGATGTAGACATGCTGGATATGGGCGTTATTCCTGATCAGAAAGCGCCATTACGTCAGGCCCTTATAGATGCATCCGAACATGCCGATGTCATCATCACTACTGGTGGTGTATCTGTCGGAGATGCTGACTATGTTAAGGAACTGTTAGCGGAGCTCGGCCAAGTCGATTTCTGGAAAATCGCCATGAGACCTGGAAGGCCACTTGCCTTTGGCCAAATTAACCAAGCTTTGTTTTTTGGCCTACCTGGTAATCCTGTATCCGTGATGGTCACTTTTTATCAATTTGTCACACCTGCGCTGCGTAAATTGATGGGTGAGACTATACACCCCAACATAACACAACAAGTAATTTGCACTGATGCCATCAGAAAGCGGCCCGGTCGTTTTGAATACCAACGCGGTATTTTGTTTGAAGATGAACAGGGACAAACCAAAGTCAAAATCACCGGTGAACAAGGCTCGGGAATCTTACATTCAATGAGCATCGCCAATTGTTTTATTCTGTTAGAAGAACAATGTGATGGTGTTCCAGCTAACACACTCGTTACCGTACAACCCTTTGCAGGCTTAGTTTAAATGGAATCACTCGCTAAACAAAAGCGTGAACTTAATAAATTAAACAAACGTCTACGCCGTCAAGTTGGTCAAGCAATTGCTGACTATAATATGATTCAAGATGGCGATAAAGTAATGGTCTGTTTGTCAGGTGGCAAAGATAGTTATACCTTACTCGATATATTGATGAACCTGCAAAAACATGCTCCCATTGATTTTGAGTTGATCGCCGTTAACCTTGACCAAAAACAACCTGGCTTCCCTGAACATATTTTGCCTGAGTATCTCACTTCAATTGATGTCCCCTTTCATATTATTGAAAAAGACACCTACAGCATTGTCAAAGAAGTTGTCCCTGAAGGAAAAACCACATGCGGCATATGCTCTCGCCTACGTCGCGGTTCTTTATATGGCTATGCTCGCCAGAATGGTATTACTAAGATTGCACTAGGACATCACCGTGATGACATTATCGAAACGGCGTTCCTCAATATGTTTTATGGTAGTAAAATTAAAGCTATGCCACCCAAGTTATTGAGTGATGACAAAACCAATATTCTGATCCGTCCACTGGCATATAGCCGCGAAGCTGATATTGAACGCTATGCGCAATGGAAAAACTTTCCCATCATTCCATGCAATCTTTGTGGTTCTCAGGAAAATATGCAACGACAAGTGATCAAAGAGATGTTGCAAGGTTGGGAAAAACAGCAACCCGGTCGTTTGGAAAATATCTTTCGAAGTTTACAAAATATTTCACCCTCTCAACTAGCCGATAATGAACTATTTAATTTCAAAGATTTAGAGTTACAACGTCTTAATCCAAGCAGTGAACAAGATGTCAATTACGACGAAAGCCAGTACCCACCTCTTGCCAGAGCATAAGCACCAAAATAACGCATTCAAAAACCCTCTCCCAAAAAGTTATTCACTATTTAAGTCCACTATCACATAACTGCAACAACTATCAGCGCTAAGTTATTGAAAGGATTAAAATATAATGTAACACGTTGATATTTATGGTGTTTTTAAACTGGTCATTTTTTAACCAATTTGAGTTAACGTCACTCTGGTATAACGATTAGAGAATATTTTTGAGAGTTACCCACAGAGTTATCCACAGGAAATGTGAGTAAGTCTGTAAGCTATTGAAACAAGAAAATAACGACTAAAACAGTCAAGATTTTGCCGGCGTAAAATCTTCCGAAAATTCTAATGCATTGCCATCTGGATCGCGACAAAAGAAGGCTGCTCGACCTGATTTACTTCTTGAAAAAGTCACATTCGCTTCTTCAAGTCTAATCGCTAATGCCTCTATATTGTCGACGACTAAAGCAACATGTTTATCCTTACCGCCATGTTCAGGCCGACCTTCTTTGGAATCAGGATTGGGCAATTGCATTAAATGTAATTGCTGGCCACTGTCACCCAAATCCAACCATGCGCCATCAAATGGGAAATTTGGCCGTGTCATATTTTGTGATATTTGCAAAACACCACAATAAAAGTCTAAAGATTTTTTTACATTTGCCACCAAAAAGCTAGCATGAGCAATAGATTTAATCATTGGAAAGTCACCATAAATATAAGTCAATTGTTAAATTACATTAAGGCATAATTATACTAAATTTTAGTGATGGGCAGACGACATGATTGTCTTCCCCAAAAGACAATCATGTTGAATCAAATTTCGCTATTATTCTCTCAGCAAATTTAGTTCTCTATTTTGGCAACACCATACGCTGCCAACAATATTAAACCTCCACCTAACCACTCTTGTAGTGACATTATCTCATCGGTTAGCCACCATGCCGCTATTGCTGCCACCACTAATTCAAACAGCATGATGACTGCCGAGCGGTAAACTGGCATCTTAGCCACACCATATAAAACTGCCACCGTCATTACCACAATACCTATCCATCCTAATAACCATGCACTACTCCATACATAAATGGATACATCAGGAATAGGGGCCTGTTGCCACAATAGAATTAATATTGCCGTCACAACTACACCCCACCAAATCACAGCGGTTTTAACACCCATTGGCACGTGAGCTAATTTTCTTGCCAATACGTTATTGATTGAAAATGCCACACTTGCTGTCAATGCTAACCAATCTGCCAAACCATGCGGCCATGGCCAACCGATTTGTGGATTCCATAACATGACAATGGAACCAAACATGGCTAGTAAAAACATCATTAAAGCATTGCGTGATAACCGCTCTCCCAGCCACCAATGCCCTAATAATACTGTCCATAATGGTGATAAATAGAAAAGTAACATCACTCGCATGATTTCACCTTCAATTAATGCCACCACAAAGGCAACATTAGTAATCCCAGCGGCAACAGCTAATATCAACAAATCAGTGCGAAATGGTGGAATCAATTTATATTGTTTAAATAATATAGGTATCGCTAGCACTGCAGCGGCCAAGTACATCACTAATGAACTCCACACGGCCGACATACCTGCATCATTTAATAAACGAAGTGGATACCAGATCACCCCCCACATGCTCGCAGAGAACAATAAACAAGCAATGGCAAAACGATTATGGATGTGTTCAGATGTCTTCATAGCAGAACCTTATACCATGACTTTGTAACTAAGGTTTAATAACTTTAGATATCTTTTGTTAGTTCACTATAACCCGCTATAATAGTCGGATTTTTCAGCCTACTAAATGCGTTATGAATCCTGATCTAACTCAGCTGCATCCTTACCCTTTTGAAAAGCTTGCACAGCTTAAACAAGGATGTAATCCGCCAGAAGATAAAACTCATATTGCCTTATCTATTGGTGAGCCAAAGCACCCTACACCAGGGTTTATTACTGAAGCGGTTATTGAGCATTTGCATGGCTTATCTAATTATCCCACCACAATAGGTACTATTGAACTCCGACTTGCCATTGAAAAATGGTTAGATAAACGTTTTCAACTATCCGGTTATATTCAGGCTACCCGCCATATTTTGCCAGTAAATGGTACACGAGAAGCACTATTTGCTTTTGCTCAAGTGGTGACAAATCGTAACACTGACCCGCTCATAGCCATGCCAAACCCCTTCTATCAAATCTATGAAGGTGCGGCAATATTAGCAGGAGCAGAGCCCTATTTTTTAAACTGTGATGCCGAGAATAATTTTGTACCTGATTTTAGCAGTGTCAGTGCAGATATTTGGGACCGTTGCCAATTACTTTATTTGTGCAGCCCAGGCAATCCAACTGGTGCAGTGATTAATCAAGAAACATTAACCCTATTGATCGAACTGGCTCACAAACATGACTTTATCATTGCCTCTGATGAATGTTATTCAGAAATCTATTTCAACGAAGAAAAACCACCCGTTGGTTTGTTGCAAGCGGCTATTGCAGCCGGTTATACCGATTTTAGTCATTGCGTAGTTTTTCACAGTTTATCAAAACGTTCTAATGCACCTGGTTTACGTAGTGGTTTTGTAGCTGGCGATGAAAAAGTTATAAAAGACTTTTTACGTTATCGCACTTACCATGGTTCTGCCATGCCACCAGCTACCCAATCAGCATCAATAGTTGCTTGGAAAGATGAAGAGCATGTTGCTTATAATCGTAAGCTTTACCGTGAAAAATTTGATGCTGTACTCGAAATATTGTCACCAGTAATGAATGTTGCTATACCAGAGGCAGGTTTTTATCTCTGGGCTGAAACACCCATTGCAGATATTGACTTTGCTAAACAACTTTTTGACCAACAAAATGTAACTGTTTTACCTGGTAGTTATTTGGCTCGTGATACAGACAATGGTAATCCCGGCAACAATCGTATTCGAATGGCACTCGTGGCTCCGATTGAACAATGCATTGATGCTGCACACCGAATTCGAACACTTATTGAAACCTTATAAAATTCCTAATGGAGAAATTCTAAAATGAGCAATACCCAACAAATTATTGAAGAAGCATTTGAACGCCGTGCTGATATTACCCCTGCCAATGCTGAAGCCCATGTTAAAAATGCTGTTAACGAAGCACTTACCATGCTTGATAATGGGTCTGCTCGTGTTGCCGAAAAACAAAATGGTGATTGGGTCGTTAACGAATGGCTGAAAAAAGCGGTATTGCTTTCTTTTCGCTTGAATGACAACAAAATTATGGATGGTGGTGAGACTAATTTCTACGATAAAGTTGATCCTAAGTTTGCCAGTTTTAATGAAGCTGATTTTGATAAAGCTGGTATTCGTGTCGTCCCACCAGCCAATGTGCGCCGCGGCTCATATATCGCATCGGGTGTTGTATTAATGCCTTCATATGTCAATATTGGTGCTTATGTTGATTCAGGCACTATGGTTGATACATGGGCTACCGTCGGTTCATGTGCTCAAATCGGTAAAAATGTACATTTATCAGGTGGTGTAGGTATTGGTGGTGTTTTAGAACCATTACAAGCTAACCCAACCATTATCGAAGATAATTGTTTTATCGGTGCACGCTCAGAAGTCGTTGAAGGCGTTATCGTTGAAGAAGGTGCCGTTATTTCAATGGGGGTCTATATTGGTCAAAGTACTAAAATATTTAATCGCATGACTGGTGAAATTAGTTACGGCCGTATCCCTGCTGGCTCAGTTGTTGTGTCTGGTAACTTACCTTCTAAAGATGGTACATATAGTTTGTACTGTGCCGTTATTGTTAAACAAGTAGATGCTAAAACTCGCAGTAAAGTGGGTATCAATGAATTATTACGTGATATCTAAAATTAATGGTCTTATACGGTATAAAAAACTGCGATACAGTCAAAAAAGCACGCCGTTGGTGTGATACCAACGGTGTCGACTTTGACTTCCATGATTTTCGTGTTGATGGCCTAGATGGAGCAACTATTCAAGGTTGGCTTGAGTCAGTATCGTGGGAGATCTTGCTCAATAAACGTGGTACCACTTGGCGCAAGCTTGATGATCCTCGTAAAGAACAACTTGATCAGAATATTGCTGTGGAATTGATGTTAGCTAACCCAACCTTAATCAAACGTCCTGTCCTTTCTGATAATGGAAGCTGTATGGTAGGATTCAAAGAAGCGGATTATGCCACCCATTTTGGAAAGTAAATAATGACTGCCACCCTTGATTTAACCAAAGATCTTATTAGCCGTCCTAGTGTGACTCCTGAAGATTTTGGCTGCCAGCAGTTGCTGGCAGATCGCTTGTCTGCTATTGGTTTTACTATTGAGCATTTACGCTTTGGCCAAGAAAATAATTGGACCGATAATATTTGGGCAAGGCGTGGCAACGAAGGTCCTGTGTTTGCTTTTGCCGGCCATACCGATGTTGTGCCAACAGGCCCAGAGGAAAACTGGACATCACCACCTTTTGAACCTGTGATCCGTGATGGTTTGTTATATGGTCGTGGTACTGCTGATATGAAAGGTAGCATTGCCGCGATGGTGACTGCTTGTGAACGTTTTGTTGCTGAGCACCCAAGTCACGACGGCAGTATTGCTTTTCTAATCACCAGTGATGAAGAAGGGCCTGCAACAGGTGGCACAATTAAAGTCATTGAAACACTCGAAGCTAGAAATGAAAAAATAGACTGGTGTCTAGTTGGTGAACCTAGCAGTACCAGTAAAGTCGGTGATGTCGTTAAGAATGGACGCCGTGGCTCAATGAATGGTTATTTAACGGTAAAAGGTAAGCAAGGCCATATTGCCTACCCTCATTTGGCAGAAAATCCTATTCATCTGCTCACACCGGCATTAACAGAACTGTGTTCCATTGAATGGGATCAGGGTAATAATGATTTTCCACCAACCAGTTTTCAAGTTTCAAATTTAAACTCTGGCACCGGCGTCACTAATGTCATTCCGGGCATTGCTGAAGTGATATTTAACTTCCGTTATTCCACCGAAGTCACTCATCAACAACTACAACAATGGGTGAAAAAAATTCTAGATAATCATAATTTTAACTATGATTTAAGGTGGGAGTTATCGGGAAAACCTTTTCGTACCGCCAATGGTGCTTTAGTTGATGCCGTCAAACAAGCTATTAAATCAACAACGGGTTATGACACTGAGTTATCAACATCAGGTGGCACATCAGATGGTCGTTTTATCGCACCAACCGGTGCTCAAGTGGTTGAGCTTGGCCCTCTCAATGCCACCATTCATCAAATTGATGAATGTGTCGCCGTGGCTGATCTTGACACTTTGTCAGAAATCTATGAGACTTTACTTGTTCAATTATTAACCAAGTAAATTTAATCTACCCGTGAAAAACATCATTAACCAACGCCATTGGCTTTACCTGCTAACAGCACTATTGCTGTTTATGCAGTCGTTTGCCGTTTGGCATGATGTTTCACATCCCTATCATCTTGCCAGTGAGCAGTGTGAACGCCTTGCAAGCATCAGTCACACACCATCACTTGATACCATTACATCAATACCCTTGCCATTCATCAGCGACTCTTGTTCTGTTGAGGCTCTTTTCTCAGTTGCATTTGTATCAACAAAATTACGCAATAACCATAGTATTCGCGCCCCCCTCTTTTTTCATAGCTCACACCCCAAAAAACCGACAGTTTAAATCCGTCTTCGATAGACGTGTTTCTGCCTGTTATTTATACCCAATGTCATTAGCAATACAGATTATGGGTATCTAGCTATGAGGAAATATCATGAACCAATCACGTTTAGCACTGCTAATTGCAGTGACTTTCGTATCATCGCCTGTATTCGCCGATGACATTAGCAACTTAAAAAAAGAACTTGCTCAACTGCGAGCCGACTATGACGGCCGTATAACGCAATTAGAACAACGTCTTATAAGAGCGGAAAAAATTGTTCAGACAAATAATACCGTTGTCACCAAAATGATTGAACGTCCAACCCCAGCAAAGAAAACCGCTAACAACAATAGTTTTAATCCTGCCATTAGCATGGTATTAAATGGAAAATTTAGTGACTATCGTCGTGATGGTGAGGCTTATGAGTTGGACGGCTTTAGCTTGAATAGTGAAGGTGGATTAGCCACTGAAGGATTCTCGTTAGGTGAAAGCGAGATCACCTTGAGTGCCAGTATTGATCAGCTTTTATTCGGTCAATCGACTATTGCTTTACACGATAATGAAGGCGAAACTGAAGTAGAAATTGAGGAAGCATTTATCGAAACACTAGGCTTAAATAATGGCCTGACAGTTCGAGCAGGCCGTTTCTTCTCCCCCATCGGTTATTTGAATGAAAAACATATTCATGTTTGGAATTTTGCTGATGCCCCGCTTATTTACCGTGGTTTATTTGGTAATCAACTATCCACTGATGGATTGAAATTATCTTACCTATTACCTACTAATTTGTTTGTTGAACTAGGGGGCACTCTTGGCAATGGAGATCAATATCCAGGGAGTGGTGAACATAGTGGTGTTGGCGATTGGTTAATTTATGCTCGTACTGGTGGTGATATCGGTAGCAGTCATAACTGGCAAGCTAGTGTTTCACACTGGCAAGCCAGCCCTGATGATCGGGCTTATAGTGGTGGCCACGATCATGACGGATCAGGGGGTGCAGATCCCGTACTGTTTAACGGTAATACCGATATCAGCAATATTTCCTTAGTCTACAAGTGGGCACCTAATGGTAATTTTAGACAACGCAACATTACCTTACTAGGCGAGTATTTCTATCTCAGTGAAGATGGTCAATTAAACAATAGTGCTGAATCAGCATCCTATGATGGCAAACAATACGGTGGTTTTGTTGAAGGAATTTATCAATTCAAGCCTCAGTGGCGCACAGGTGTTCGCTATGACTGGTTGGGTAGCAATCTTCGTGCTTCTGATAATGAATTATTAACCGATGCTGATCTGGATTTTTCTGGCTTTCATCCACAACGCTATAGCCTGATGTTGGAATGGCTACCAAGTGAATTTAGTCGTGTTCGTGCTCAAATAAACCATGACAAATCATCACGTAATGATGACACCCAACTATTCTTACAATACACCGTTAGCATTGGTGCCCATGACGCTCATAGCTTTTAATAGGAGTCTATTATGAAAAGATTTATTGTTTTTTTATTGTTGCTAATAGCAACTTCTCCCACTATGGCAGATATTAATATTTTTGCTTGTGAACCTGAGTGGGCATCATTAAGCCAAGAACTAGGGGGAGATAAAGTGACCGTGTTTTCTGCTACCACTGGCTTGCAAGATCCCCACTATATTCAAGCCCGTCCTAGTCTAATTGCTAAGGCAAGACAAGCAGATTTATTAATCTGTACGGGTGAAGAATTAGAAGTGGGTTGGTTGCCATTATTGCAACGGAAATCAGGTAACTCAGCTATCCAAACAGGTGCAGCTGGTTATTTTATGGCAACTGACTATGTTGCTTTATTAGATATTCCAAGTTCTTTGGATCGTAGTCAGGGTGATATACATGCTACTGGCAATCCTCACATTCAAACCAGTCCATTAAAGATCATGCAGGTTGCTCAAGCTCTAACTCAACGCCTGCAACAACTTGATGGTGCCAATGTTGATATTTATCAACGGCGTTGGCAAGATTTTGAGAGACGATGGCAAGCTGCTATTGAAAAATGGCAACAACAAGCAGCACCACTTAAGGGAACAAAGATTGTTGTTCAACACAATAATTGGCGTTATTTATCTGACTGGTTAGGTTTAAATAAGATAGCTGTATTGGAAGCTAAACCAGGTGTACCACCAACGGTTAAGGACTTAAATAATGTACTTAACAAGTTGAAAATAGTACCCGCTAAAATTGTTATTAATACTGCTTATCAATCTTCCAGAGCAACGGATTGGCTACTTAATAAAACAGCAATAACAAAAGCTACCTTACCCTTTACTGTGGGAGGGAATGAAAAGAGTACAGATTTATTTAGTCTATTTGATGACACTATTCAACGCTTGTTGAGTGCCCGTCAATGATCTGGACAGATTTTGATTTAATGCTGATTGTGCCTGCCTTTTTGGCAGGTACTCTCGTACTTTCTATTCATATTCCTTTAGGGCAAGAAGTTCTCAAACGTGGCATTATTTTTATTGATATTGCTATTGCTCAAATTGCTGCCTTAGGCGTGATTGCTGCCACTGTTTTTGGTGGTGAACTTGCCTCATGGCAAATACAATTATTTGCAGGATTTAGTGCTATTACTGGTGCCTTACTGATTCATTGGCTAGAAAAAAACCATACTTCTATTTTAGAAGCGCTAATCGGATTACTGTTTGTTTTAGCTGCAAGTGGTGGGCTATTACTCGCGAGTTACGCACCTCATAGTGATGAGTTGTTGCATGATTTATTAGTGGGCCAAATTTTATGGGTTAGCACAGAACAATTGCTTTGGGTTGCATCACTCTATATCCCACTATTATTGATCTGGTTTAACGTTAGTGACAAACAACGATCAATTCTGTTTTATTTGGTGTTTTCATTGGCAGTCACTGCATCGGTGCAATTGATAGGTATCTATTTAGTGTTTGCTAGCTTGATTGTTCCAGCTATAGCCAGTCGTAAAATATCCAATCCAAACACTCGTCTGATAATCGCATACGGTATTGGTTTATCTGGATATATCTTGGGGCTCATTGCATCATTAGCGTTTGATTTACCAACGGGTGCAGTGACGATTTGGACTCTATTAGCAGTCGTTATTATTGTTAAGCCAATGATTAATAGAACTTCAGTATGATAAAACTGATGCAGATTAAAGCTACTGGTAAACTATCTATATAAATAGGCTATAAAAAGAACAAGACCTCTTCTGTTCCAAGAACAAAAGAGGTCTTGTTAAAAGCTGAAACTTTTTAATACTTGATTAGAAGCTCTTTGAAATAGCCGCTACAAAACGTGAATCAACGATATGATTATTAGATTCAAAACCATAAAAATCATTATCGCCGATCTTAATATCAGTATCGTGGTATCTAAGATCAACATTGAAACCGAAGACATTACGGCTTACACCAACATTCCAGTGTGTCCAGTTTGCATCAAATTCAGATTCAAACATTTGGCGACCAAGGCTACCTGACAAGGTAAACCCATGAGGTAATGCAATACTTGGATGAATAGCAACATTATGTGACTGCACACCATCCACACCGAACCAATCCGTCAATGTCGGTGAGTATTCCAACTTGATGTTTACATCACCAAACTGTTTATCCACATAGTTAAACATTTCTAAATAATTAGAATCACTGTCACCAGGGTAAAGATATTGAAACAGGAAGCCATTATAGTTAAAACCTGAATTACCTATCTCACCGGAATAACCAATATAAGGGCCATAAATTGAGTTGATATTTGGGTTGTGACCTTCTGAATCATCTCCTGGGAATAAGTTATTGGCAACATACAAACCCGCATAAACTCCACTATCATGAGTCCAGGTAATCGCCGCTTTTAGTGATGGAATATCACCATCATTCGTTTCAGATTCACCACGGAAGACATAATCAGTAGCGATTTCAACCCACGTGGTAAATTTACCATTGAATACTGTCTCGCTATCCAAAAAGGCATCAAAACTGCTCTCAGGTTGAGCTTGACGCTCTGGACCATTCTCGGCCATAGCATTCGAACTGAAGCCAGTGGCTAATGACAATAACAAAAGTGCTTTATAGTTTTTCATAAAATTAATCTCTAAATTGTTTTCTTTAATAAACATCGTTTATGTTTATGACTGTGGAATGGGACGACATGATGAGCCTTGCAAAGGCAACATCGCCACGCCTGGTTCACCCATATAGGTTGGTGTGTAAGCAGTGGGTTCAGATACCGATGGGAATGTTAAATTAAGTTCACTTGGTACTTGCTGACTGTCTGGATTTTTAATGCCTAAGTCCGTGTTGTACTCATCGGTGAAAACACCATATTCACCACTTTGCATTTGATAAGTAACTGTTTCGGTACCTACACCTGCGTTACCTAAATATTTATTTTCATCATTCCAGCTCGAACCATCTAAGTTAGCGTAGAACTTGATATCAACCAGAACGCCATCACATAGCGGTGTAATTTCTTCATAGTTAGTTGGCCAAGCAGAACCTGCAGTCGTTTCTGGATAGCGCCCATAGTCGCCACCTTTTAATGGGCAGGCACCGCCGCCTCCATAAACTTTTCTGTTGTGATGATGAATGCCAAATACTGGTAGGCCTTGCACTTTTTCAAGTTCGCCATTTTCAATATGGAACCTCGGCGCTTGAGTTACGGTTGTCTTAGGTGATAATCCTCGCGCTTTTAGTGAGTCGAAATAAACCCCTTGTGGGCGTATGTACTGAAAGTCATCATTATCTTTATTATCGTAAACAGCCGTTACAAAAATGTATTTTCTATTAAAGAAAGGGCGCTCTAACAAATAATATTCAGCTGCCGTTTTATCTTCATCAACAGCTAACCATTTCATATATGTTTCATCTTTACCTTCTTGACCAACATTAACCCAAGATCGAGCATCAGGAAAAGCGTCTAAACGAAGTACTTTCGTATAATTCTCATTGATATCTAGCCCTGCACGCTTACCTAATGGGCCTACTTTATTAGCACCCGGTTGGTTGAATGAAAAATCTAATGCCTTTTTTGCATAAACATAATCAGGACCTGACATGGTGCAGTAGAATGAAGGTAGCTCAACAGCTTCATGCTTAGCATACTTACCTTCATATTTTGGATGTGTAATAGGCAAATCAACGAAGTTTAAATTACCATTCTCATTGATTTTTTGATCCGGATATTTATAGCCTGACCAGCTCTCATTTGGCAGGTAATTGCTATAATTATTTTTAATGATCTTTTGGTTTTCAGCTGAAAACAGATCAGCACCTTCTGGCAGACCAGTTTTTCCATATTTTAAGTATTCACGTACTGACCCATTTTCTTGAATTCGCCATAAGCCATGCTTACCTTCGCCGATCATGGTAAATACTTGCTCAACAACATTTACAAAACGGTACGTTGAGTTAGTGTTCATATAACCATAGTAGGCTGGTAGATGTGGAATCTGTGAATGTGTTTTATTTGGTCTTCCTGTACCTAATAACACCTTAGTTTCATCATCATCTTTAATGTTCTGGTCACTGGTATAAAAAAATGGATCATTTTGAGTCAGATCGTTTAACTGAAGGTTTTCATTTGCATGCAATTGGAATACGGGTATTGCAAAAGCTATTAAAGTCGGCAATATCGTACGTTTACACAATTTATTCATTTTCTCTCTCCTGGCTATTTAAGCGTCGGTATACACTTTCGCATTAACAAACGCTTAAATAGCATCTCTATAATTTTTAGTTTTCATCTTGTTTTTATTAAGAACATCAACATTAAGTTCCATTAAGTGAACGTAAGCCACAAGTGAAACCTAGACCATAATCATCTGATGAGAACGTAATAGTCGAGTTGATCGGGAAGAATAAAACATCTCCAGCTTCAGCACTGACCGTCGTTATTCCATCTGATATTGTCATTTGACCTTCCAAAATGACTTTTGCTTCAGGGTATTCATAGGTATATACGAGTGGATTACCTTTTTCCATTCTAAATAGACCACAAGAAATTGGGTGGTGCTCATCTCCTGATGTCACAATGTCTTCTAGAAAGGCATTGGCATTATCACCATCCAGTTGTCTGATCGTCATGTCTTTTGCATTTTGAAGATATTGCATTTCAACAACATCATCGTCGGCACCATGGGCAAAAATACCCGCCGAATATGAGATAGATAATGCCGAAGCAATAGCCACTGCACTAACTGATAAGGTATGTATCATTTTCATATTGAATCCTCTTTAAGTGTAAAGTGGGGGAAACCTGTTTCTCTCACTGATGACTACTTTATCGATTCCAAAATTCTAAAACATGACAAAAAACCCCTATTTTTTATTTATCTCCCCCATAGACCGAATTAAGTCTTGACAAATTTTTTCTTACTGGATTTTAGGTTGTTTTTCATCTATAGTTAAAATACCATTGCACCTGTTAACGGATATTTACACGTGTAACACTCTGTTTAATAAATCAATTTGGCATAACAATTATGTTTGACTATATTAGTGAGCCTCCCTCACAAAAAGCGCTCAAACAATATTTTATAGATAAAAACATACAATCTTTTCCTTCAGATACGATTAATTGTGTCGCTTATATGATTCTCACAATTGATAATCCTGATGAGATGATGAATATAGCCTTATCGCACATCGTCGATAAATTTTCGGCTTGCCGAGCTGATATGGGATTTTCAACACCAACAGACAAACTATATGAACCTACATTTGTCCATCATAGCCAGTATTCTCAGCCGCCTGATTGTACAAATGTTAGCTACTCCAACCAAGATCCTGTGTTCCAAAAAACATGGCGACAACGTACACCCGTAGTGTGTACCAGTATTCATGATGATAAAATCATGGCTGATTCGCGTGCTACTTTTGAAGCAATTCAAAGTGAATCAGTACTTTTTCAACGCTTATCTTTAGACAAAAAAACGGTCGGGCTAACCTGTGTTGACTTTACCAATGAACAACATGTGTGGTTACCAGAAGAAATAGCGTTCATGTCTTCATTTTGTGAAACCTTTTTTGGACCGCTAGCAGGGATCAGCCAATATTGGCATGGTGCTAAAAGTAAACAAATAATAAAACGTCCAAGCCGTGCAGAGTTAGCTGCGATAAGTTTATCTGCTAAAGGCATGAGTTATAAGCAAATTGCCTATGAACTAGGCAAATCTACTCGTACAATAGAAAATCAACTTCGAAATGCTCGAGAAGCACTAAATGCAGTAAATCAAATAGACTTGATTAAAAAATGTACATTTTGGCTAGATTCGTAAGTAGGAGACTGATTACACATTAGTTATTTTAGGTATCATTTACTGGTTAGAACAGCGTCATAAAGGATAAAGTGATGGAATCATCTAACAAGGCTGGCACAACAAAGATTATCTATCTTCTATATTTAGTCGGCATCGTCATACCTATTTTGACTCTGATAGGTTTAATTATGGCCTATATCAATAAAGAAGACAGTGAAGACTGGCTACAAAGTCACTATCAATACCAAATTCGCACCTTCTGGATAGGCATATTATTCAGTCTGATTAGCGGCTTACTGACCTTTATCCTGATTGGTTATTTCTTGTTATTAGTCACCGCACTGTGGTTTATTATCCGCTGTGTTAAAGGCTTGAAATACCTAGATAATCGGCAAGCACATCCTAATGCTGTAACGTGGATGATTGACTGAGTCTATTCATTTCTAAAAATCGCCAGCGGACCGGTGGCCTGATGGGTAGGCATCACTTCCATGGTAGTCACATTCATATGCTCAGGCGTATTCGCCAACCACCACACGGTATTGGCAATATCATCTGCTGATAAAGCAACTGTATTTTGGTAAACATCGCCGGCCTGCTCTTCATTATCCTTAAAACGTACCAGTGAAAATTCGGTCTCGGCAATGCCCGGCTCAATATTAGTGACTCTGATATTTGACCCTAATAAATCTGCTCGTAGGGAAAGGGAAAACTGTTTCACAAACGCTTTGGTGGCACCATACACATTGCCACCAGGATAAGGCCAGTTACCTGCTACAGAGCCAATATTAAGCACATAACCTTGCTTACGTTGACGCATTTTGGGTAATACAAAACGGGTACAGTACATTAGGCCTTTGATATTGGTATCCACCATACGTTCCCAATCATCGAGATCAGTTTTATCAGCTGGTTCTAAGCCCAAGGCTAGACCTGCGTTATTGACCAATACATCAATATCAGCAAATGCGGTTGGTAAAGAATCTATGGCCTGTTCTACCGCAGCACGATCGCTAATATCAAAACAACAAGTATGCACCTTGTCTGGGCCACCTAATTCTTGTTGTAAGGAGTCTAAGCGTTGTTGCCGGCGTCCGGTAATAATCAATCGCCAGTTATTTTTGGCAAACAAACGTGCCATTGCTTCGCCAAAACCAGAAGTACCGCCAGTAATTAATATTGTTTTAGTTGTCATTTATAACTCTTGTGAACGTTTTTCTACTATTTCTAAAGCTGCTATACGGTAGACTTCAGCCAATGTTGGGAAGTTAAAAGTGCTTTCAACAAACATATCCACATCTGCATCACATAACATCGCCATATTGCTCTCGAGCTTGCTCCTCTGTTAAGTTAAGATCGATCCACAACATTAAGCGCCTTCGGAAAATACAATCGTACGCCGACCAGAAATAATAATTCGGTGTTCAATATGTGCTTTAACAGCTTTAGCCAATACCAACCTTTCAATATCTTTACCAATCATAATGAGATCTTCTGGACTATTATCATGCATTACTCGCTCAACATCTTGTTCAATAATAGGACCTTCATCTAAATCAGCGGTGGCATAATGAGATGTAGCACCAATCATCTTAACCCCACGGTCATAGGCTTGATGGTATGGTCTGGCTCCTTGAAATGCAGGTAAAAAGCCATGATGAATATTGATAACACGACCCGCATGTTGTGTTACAAATTGCTCAGATAAAATTTGCATATACCGAGCCATAACCACTAGATCAATATTATATTCGGCCAGTAATGAATTAATCTGAGCTTCTTGCTGTGGTTTTGTTTCTTTGGTGATAGGCAAGTGATAAAACGGCTTATCAAACTGTTTGGCCATTCCAGCAAGATCATTATGATTACCAATGATAAGTGGAATCTCACACTTTAATTCACCTTCTAATTCTCGTAATAACAAGTCATAAGGACAATGTGAAGCGCGAGTAACTAATAAGGCAGCACGATAAGGTTGATCTGAATATCGAACAGACCAGCTTAAACCTAGACCTGTCGCAAATTCAGTAAACTGTTCCTCTACTTCAGCACGATTTAACACGGCTTCATCTTCTAACTTGATGCGCATGAAGTAGCGGCCAGATTGTACATCAGTATATTGCTGACAATGTAGAATATTGTATTGTCGCTCAGCAAAAAAACTGGTGATACCAGCGACTAAACCTTTTTGATCATTACATTGGATAAGAAAAACAATCGCGTTCATGAATTAGATATTCCTTTAAACCTTTTATTAAATTGTATGTTCGTACTATAGCAACTCATATTATGAATATTCATTATATTTATCCGAACGCCCTTTGACTTTTTCTATCGGATATTTAATAGCATTCTTTTTAATCTTCGCGGCGATAGCCTGATTAAGATCAATGCCAAGATCGTGACACAGATACGTTAAGTACACAGCAACATCTGCCACCTCATCTTCAAGCGACTCTCGTTTATCAGAGTCCAATTGCACCACAATTTCATCATTTGTTTTCCACTGAAACCATTCTAATAACTCGGCTGCTTCAATCGATAATGAAATAGCCAGGTCCTTCGGATTATGAAATTGCTCCCAATCTCGCTCTCGACGAAATGCTATTAACTTTTCTAGTAATTCAGACTTAATCATAGTTAAAAAATGTGATTGTCCTCTGTAAAAATTCTTGTGGTTGTTCAGCGTGAACCCAATGTCCAGCTTGGTCAATTGTGACTATTTGTGAATTGAGGAAAACGGTTTTAATCAGTATTTCATCTTCACTTTTGATATAAGGTGAACGACCACCACGAATAAAGCAACTACTGATAGTAATTTGTTGATTCTGACACACAGGAGCCATGAGATGGTGATAATTATCAAACAAAGCCTGTACATTTATCCGCCAGACTAATTGATCATTGAGTGTATCCAGATTCATTAACAAAAACTGACGCACTGTTTTTTCCAGTATGGAAGAAGATAATACTGCATCAACTTCGCTTCGCTTTTTGTATCGTGACAATTCAACAGATAATAATGCTTTGAATATAGTACTGTGTTCATCCGCATATGCCCTCGGGGCAATATCAACTACTAACAATTTATTAATACGTTCAGGATGATATTGAGAAAATACCATCGCCATTTTTCCACCAATAGAATGGCCAATAATATCAACTTTTTTTAGCATTAATTCATCAAGTAATTCAGCTAAGTCATCCGCCATTAATTGATAGTTTTGCCGTGTACTGTGTGGTGAACGGCCATGATTACGCAAATCAACTGTAATCACTTGTGCATATTGTGATAAATGTTTTGCCAAACCACGCCAATTATCAGATGAGCCAAATAACCCATGCAGTATGATTAATGGCTGACCAGAACCAATAATTTGATAACTCAATTTCATTGATTGAATGCTTTTTTATCGTGGACGTTTATAATGACGTAAATTTTATGTCATTTGGAGTTTTTTGTGGAAGATGAAACTATTTTAATCATGTTGGTACAACAATATGCCGGTAAGTTTGGTATTACTTTTAGCTCTAAGCATCTTGATGATGCCGATAAAAAGGCACAATTAATTGTCTTAATTCAAGAGGCATTAGCTGGAAAGCGTGGGCCAGTTACCGATGATGATTTGGTTTAGAACTATAATTTCAAATAAATTAGTACTAATACAGTACAAAACACTACACACATGATAACTAAAAGGGGGAGCCCATTCCCAATATGGAAACCCTTGATGTCAACCTTACCATCTTCATACTACTGTGAACCCATATAGCTATAGCTAGTCCTGACTAATTACGCTTTATTCTCTTTTTTCAAAAATCAAGGTAGCGTTAGTTCCACCAAAACCAAAACTATTCGACATTATAGTTTTTAGGTCCGCATTATCTTTGCGTTCGCGAATAATTGACACTCCGTCTTTGGCTTCGGGATCTAAATTATCAATATTGGCTGATGCAGCGATAAAATCATTTTCCATCATTAATAAACAGTAAATAGCTTCTTGTACACCCGCACCACCTAAAGAATGACCTGATAATGACTTTGTTGAACCTACAAGCGGAAGAGCCTTACCTTCAAAAGCTTTTTTCACCGCACCTAATTCCGCCAAATCACCTACCGGTGTACTTGTACCATGTGCATTGATGTAATCAATTGGAGCATCTACTGTTGACATTGCTAATTGCATACAGCGAATAGCACCCTCGCCTGATGGTGCAACCATATCATAGCCATCCGATGTTGCACCATAGCCAGTTAATTCAGCATAAATTTTGGCACCACGTGCTTTAGCATGTTCATATTCTTCTAAAACTAATACACCACCACCGCCTGCGATAACAAAACCATCTCGATCAGCATCATAAGCACGCGATGCTTTTTCCGGTGTGTCGTTATATTTAGTTGATAATGCACCCATTGCATCAAACAACGAGCTCATGGTCCAATGCTCTTCTTCAGCACCACCTGCAAATACTATGTCTTGTTTACCAAGTTGGATTTGTTCCATAGCATTACCAATACAATGGGCGCTAGTCGCACAGGCCGATGACATTGAGTAGTTCACGCCTTTAATTTTAAAAGGTGTTGCTAGACACGCTGATGTTGTACTCCCCATGACTTGTGTAACACGGTATGGGCCGACGCGTCGGATACCTTTAGCACGAAGAATATCAGCAGCCTCTACTTGATTGGCTGAAGAAGCGCCACCTGAGCCCATCACTAAACCAGTACGTGGATTAGAGACTTGCTCATCTGTTAAGCCTGAATCAGCAATAGCTTGTTTCATTGAGATGTAAGCATAAGCCGCCGCATCGCCCATAAATCGTAAAACCTTACGATCTATATGTTCTTTAAAATTAATCTCAACACTACCTGCAACATGGCTCCGAAAACCCATATCTGCATATTCTTGTTTAAAGCGAATTCCTGATCGCCCTAAACGTAGCGATTCTGTTACTGTTTCGGCATCCAATCCTAAACATGATGTAATACCTAAACCTGTGACAACTACACGTTTCATTACTATTTCCTAAAAATTATCTGTAGTGGTAAATAGACCTACACGAAGATCTTTTGCCGTATATATTTCACGACCATCAACGGATACCGTACCATCAGCAATCGCTAAAACTAATTTTCGAGCAATAACACGTTTCAAATCAATTTTATAAGTGACTTTTTTTGCCGTTGGTAAAACCTGACCAGAGAATTTCACTTCACCTGCTCCCAAGGCACGACCATGACCAGGACTCCCCAACCATGCTAGATGAAAACCGACCAATTGCCACATCGCATCTAAACCAAGACAACCTGGCATGACAGGATCCCCTGGAAAGTGACAATCGAAGAACCATAAATCTGGCGTAATATCTAATTCGGCAATAATTTCACCCTTGCCATATTGTCCACCTTCATTAGAAATATGTGTAATGCGATCCATCATCAACATATTTGGTGTGGGTAATTGGGCATTACCTGGACCAAATAGTTCACCATGACCACATTGTAATAACTCTTCGTATGTATAGGATGATTGATTACTCATGAATTTCTCTAAAATGCCCTTTGTCGGTAAGGTTTAATAATATCACGACCTAGTAGAAACAAGGAAAAAACGTGACTGACTATTCAATTTTTTGACAAAAAAAAGCCACAGAACAACGACTGTGTACTGTGGCTTTTAATATTCCCTAAAACGTACTGCTAATTACTAGCAATCTCTGCAGCTTCAGGTAATGCAACCTCAAGACTTTGTAATAATGCACCCATGCTATTTAATATACGATACATCGCAAATAATTGGTCATATTGAGCATTAACTAAAGCCTGACGTGATGTAAACACCTCATTCTCAGAGTCTAATAAATCCAATAATGTTCTTTGTCCAAGACCAAATTGTTGCTGGTAAGCATCTCGTGATTTTTCACTTGATGTTACATGCAATTCAAAATATCTCATTTGATTATTAACCGTTTGCAGAGCATTCCATGACAAACGAACACTTTGTTCAACTTGGCGATGTGTATTATTACGAATTTCTGATGCTTGATTAATCAAATGTGCAGTTTCTTGACGACGCGCTGTGTCTTTACCACCGTTATATAGGTTGTAGCGCAACCGAAACATTGCTGTCAGATCATTGTTGTGGCCGTCTACGCCATCCAAGTCATTATCTGCTGTTGCACCCAATTCAAAATCAATGCGTGGTAAGAACGGTGCATTCGCTGTGTCATGTTGAGCATTTGCTGATTCAACATCTGCATTTGCTGATTTTAAGGTTGGATGATTTCCTAGCGCTTGACCAATTGCTTCATCAAGTGTTTCTGGAATTTGGTTTACTGGGGATTGAGGATTAATCAAACCATCTACTGCTTCACCAATTACTCGTAAGTAACCAGTTTCCGCATCACGTAAATTACTTTGTTCTGCAATGAGATTTGCTCTTGCTAGCGCTACACGACCTCTACTTTGGTCCATGTCTGCTGTTCGACCAACACCACGATCACTACGTAATGTTATTTGATCGTGTGTACGCTCATGAGCTTCAAAGTTTGTCGTTGCTAATTCAACTAGTTTTTGAGTTCGTAATACTTCAATAAACGCTTGAGTTGCCTCTAAAGCGGTATTTTCAGAAGCACCAAATACGCTGTATGCACGCGCATCTGTACGAGCGGTATGACGCCTAACTTCATTTTTTGTCGCCAAGCCATCAAATAACATTTGACGTAAATTTAAGCTTGCCTCATCACGGTTCATATGGACATTTTCATGTCCATCACTTGCCCGTGTAGTAGGGTTATCAGATGATTCAAAACCTGTCGCTATCGCTAAATCTAATGTTGGAAAATAACCAGCGCGAGCCTGTTTGATTTCTTCTGAGACCGCATTACGTTCATTGCTAGCAGCAAGAACATCTGGATTGGTTTTAATCGTTGTATCAACTGCTTCCTGCAATGTGGTCGCAGATAATGATGCTGACGCGCCCAACAGTAGAGCAATGCTGGTCATTAATGGCTTTAATTTCATGTGTCTATCCCTATTGTTTCCTTCCGCGAATTGGACGAGATCAACTTATCCAAAACTATATGTAATCAACTTTATTAGAAATTTTTTCTAAGTATATGTATTAAAACGAAACTTGTCTACTGTTTACCTAACATTTCAACGTAAATCACGGAAAAATATTGCTAATGATAAACGGTCTGCCACATTCATTTTCTGAAAAACAGTTGTTAAATGCGCCTTAACTGTACGCTCTGTAATCGACATTTTATCAGCAATCATCTTATTTGTTGCACCATGACTGACTAGCTCCGAGACCTCTAACTCTTTAGGTGATAATGATTCAACTGCTAATCGCTGTTGTTCGGTTACTTCTGGTACATGAGTTAATTCATCGATTAATCCAGAAATAACATGGCGCTCAACCCACACCTCTCCATGTAAAACACTTTGCAGTGCAATATGTAGTTTTGCCATTGTTAATGCACTATCAAAGTAACCGCGAGCACCATGCTTCAATGCTGCAATTTGAGTCTCAATAGGTCTACTTGGACCAATAACTAGAATTTGTGTTGCAGGACTCGCTGTTTTAATGGTGGCCAAAACTAAAGCCTGATCATCTTCAAGAAAACGCTGATGGCATAATGCCAATTCTGGCTGCTGCTGATTAACTGCAGATAAATAACCATCCAAGTTCTCATAGAATGATATATCGTATTCATCCGGTAAACCGGCCTCAACCGAGTCACGTAAATACTTTTCTGGAATAACCACATAAAGTGTTGATTTAGCAGCACCGGTCATGAATATCGTTCGTCCCTATCTTTCACGCAAAGCTTCGTTCTTGGCTTTTAATATTGGTTTTAGTAAGTAATTTAATACTGTTTTCTTACCTGTTAAAATATCTACCGTTGTCGTCATCCCAGGGATAATTTCCAATTTTCCCTTATTGCTATCAATATAGTTCTTTTCAGTTCGAAGGTAAATTAAATAATAACTCTCATCTTTTTCATCGGTAATAGTATCGGCACTAATTCGTTCAAGTTTTGCTGGCAAACCACCATAAATTGAAAAATCGTATGCCGTCATTTTAGTCATTGCTGCTTGACCTGGTCGTAAAAACGCAATGTCTGATGGCCTGATTTTCGCCTCAATTAATAAATTATCTTCAATAGGCACGATCTCAACCAAATCCATGCCAGGCTGAATAATACCACCGACTGTATTAATTTTTAATACTTTGATCGTTCCTTTAACTGGGGAGCGAACTTGCGTTCTTGTCACTCGATCCTGCAGTGAAAATACCGTTTCTTGTGTTCTAGCCAATTCAGCTTTAACTTCAGAAAGCTGTTTTGCAGCATCCGTTTTGAACCGGACTCTTTGCTCAGTAATTTTCTGACGAACTTCATTTAACGATGCACGAATCCGCGGTATGGCTAGGCGATTACCATCCATATCTCCACGCATCTCATTCACTGTTCGTTTTAAACGTAACAATTCTACTTCTGACATGACGCCCGCATTAACTAATGGTATCGACATCCTTAATTCTTGATCACTCAATTCAAAGCTTCGTTGCAGTTGTTTCTGACGTGCATCGCGCTCAACCAGCTCTTGCCGACGCTGTGCCTCTTGTTCCCTCAACACCCGAATAGTTGACTCTAATTCTAACTGACGGGCATCATATAATGCCTGTTCATCCATGGCTAGGATTGCTTGATGTTCAACAACACCTTTCGGCACGACAAATTCTCTACCGCTACTTTCCGCTTCTAATCGTGCAGTTCGTGCCTGTAACTCGTAATATTTTAATTCAGTTTCTCTAAACGATGATGCAAAACGAGTGTCATCAATTTTCAATAAAACTTGATTTTTATCAACAATTTGACCTTCAGCAACAAGCACTTCTGCCAAGATGCCGCCTTCCAGATTTTGAATCACTTGAATTTTGCTCGACGGAATGACTTTGCCTTCGCCTCGCGTCACCTCATCCAGTTCCGTTGTATTCGCCCACCAGCCTGCGGCGATAAAAAACAACACTGTTAATATTAATAATGAGTGGCCTGTACGAGGTGCGGATTCTAACGTCGCAGCACTAACTTCAGACATGAATTCAGCATCATCGGGATGCGTTCTTTTTAACCATGCCATGCGCGCTATCCTTTCGACACTTTAATATGCCCTTTCTTAAGGGCTTCTAATACTTGTTCGCGTGGACCATCAGCAACTATACGCCCCTGATCTAATACAATCATCCTATCGACCAAGCTCAGTAAAGACGCTTTATGCGTTACTAATAATAATGTTTTATCTTCTAACGTCTCTGCTAATTTTGCTTTAAACCGCTCTTCCGTACTATTGTCCATAGCATTGGTTGGCTCATCCAGTACCAGTACTGGGGGTTCAAGTAATAATGCTCTAGCAACAGCAACACTCTGGCGCTGACCACCCGATAAACCCTCACCACGTTCTCCGACAGGCATATCAAAACCTGATGGGTGACGATTCACAAATTCCGTAACACCAGCAATTTCCGCAGCCTTAAGTACAGCCGTATCATCTGCAAAAGGTTTGCCTAATGCAATATTGTCACGAATACTACCAAAAAACAGTACAACATCCTGTGGCGCATAACCGATGTTTCGACGTAAATCAACAGGATCAATCTGGCGAATATCCGTGCCATCCAATAATATCGCACCATCGGCTGGTTCATACAGTCCTAATATTAACTTTTCGATTGAACTCTTACCCGAGCCAATCCGACCGATAAAGGCAACTTTCTCACCGGGTTTGATTGTAAATGAAATATCCGTTAATGCGTCCATTGGTTGTTCCGGATATCGGAAGGTGACATTCTTGAATTCTATTCCACCCTTAAAATCTGGACGATCAAGAAATTCACGACCAGAAGGTCGTTCAACGGGCAAATTCATCAATGTATTAAGCGAACTCAATGCCGCTTTTGATTGATGGTAGCGTGTCAAAATGCCTGCGACTTGTCCTAAAGGCGCTAAAGCGCGTCCCGTTAGAATGGTGCTGGCAATCAATGCACCCATGGTAATGTCACCCTCAGTAATCTTATAAACCCCAAAGACAACGACGCTCACAGAGGCCATTTGCTGTAAGAATGTAGTGAAATTAACCGCCATTGATGACAATATACGAGAGCGTTGGCTATATTTAGCAATAAAGCCTATTGTTTGCTCCCATTTTTTTTGGATCGGCGACTCGGCACCAATACTTTTAATCGTTTCTAAACCCGTCAGCGTTTCAATCAATATCGCACCTTTCTGGCCAGAGTGTTGAAACAGCTGTTTAATCGTTCGTCCTAACGGAATTTGAATAACCAAACTGACAATGATCGCCAGTGGAATAACCGCTAAAGGTACGTATGCTAATTCACCTGCTATCGACCAGATAACGAAGATGAATAAAAACATAAATGGCAAATCAATAAGCGTTGTCAGTGTTGCAGAAGTAAAGAAATCCCGAAACGATTCAAACTCATGCATATTATTAGCAAAGGCGCCGACAGAATTTGAACGTGATGCCATCTTAATACCCAACACTTTTTCAAAAATAGTAGC
Source organism: Piscirickettsiaceae bacterium (assembly GCA_013215775.1). Taxonomy (GTDB): domain Bacteria; phylum Pseudomonadota; class Gammaproteobacteria; order Nitrosococcales; family Methylophagaceae. The sequence goes on along the minus strand of JABSQO010000002.1, from coordinate 132,732 downwards.
CGATAAAATGACATCTGCCTTTTTACCTGCCATATCGATAAAATAGCCTCGCAAGGTTCTTAACAGTAAATCAAAAATAAATACTGTTGCGACACCAATTGCTAACACCCATAATGTCTCTATCGCATGATTAGGCACCACTCGGTCATACACATTCATGATGAATAATGGTGATGCTAAGGCAAAGCTATTGACCAAAATTGACGCAATAAAAACTTCACCATATATTGGCCAGAAGCGAAGAATTGTTCCCCAGAACCAGTGTTTAGTACGGGGGATTTCACTATGTTCCGTGCGTTTATCAAAATGATGTACCGCTTTGATAAAAATTGCAAAACCAGAATATTGTGCTTTCAAGTCTTTTAACGAAACTTCCGTCTCGCCTTCACCTGTTTCAGGGAAAATAATACGTGCGGTCTTACGTTTGAATTCAAGTACTACACAGGCTGTACTATTTTCTAGTAATAAAACTGCGGGTAAGACTAAATTAGATATTTTCCGAAGCGGACGCTCAACGACTTTAGAAGATAAACCCGCTCGTTCAGCCGCACGAGAAAATAATTTAGGCGTGAGTTTATTATCAACCAACGGCAAACCCGCAATTAATGACTCTGCACTATGCGGTTTTTTCAAGATTTTGGTGAGGATAGTCAAACAGCCTAATAGAACATCATCTACCGTGTTGTAACTATCAGCAGTATCCCACTGCTTTTTCTCATCAGATAAAATTGTATGCTCTTCTTCCATAAGACCTACATTTGTTTTTTGATGTGTGGAGTGTCACAGTTTTTTTAATTACTGTAAACCCTTACTTAGAGGGTTTCCCCTCTTCTACTGATTATGATACTGTCCATCTATGTACCAATCTGGAAAATATCATGGCATACATTCAACGTGACAATGATGGCAAAATCATCGCAGTATTCGAAACACTGCAAGATAATGCCCAAGAGATTTTACCTTTAGACGCCGCTGAGGTAATTGAATATATCGTGCAATCTGCGAGGCGTGATGATGCCCGAGCTGCATTATCTGAATCAGATGTCACCCTAATACGTGTGTTGGAAGATTTGATCAATACATTGATTGACCAAAAAGTGATTTTATTTACTGACTTACCTATGGCTGCACGAGAAAAATTATCTAATCGAGAAAAAATACGTGGTCATTTAACGACCCTAGACAATTTGATGGCAGATGATGAAGGTATTTTATAGTACAAGTCTACTTTCTATGCTTCTGCTCTCGCGGATGTTTCGTACCTTGACCTGAGGTTCTTTTTTTGCGGTCTTTAAATGGGTTATCACCTTTCTTAAACTCAATCATAATCGGTGTCCCATGTAATTTAAGCACATCACGGAAAGTATTTTCTAAATAACGGCGATAACTATTTGGAGTCACATCTGTTTGATTGCCATGAATGATAATACGAGGTGGGTTTTTACCACCTAAATGCGCATAACGAAATTTAATTCGGCGACCACGAACTAGTGGTGGCTGGTGATCAGCAACAGCATCTTCTAACACTCTTGTTAGTCTTGGTGTTGGCAATTGCGACATTGCCGAATTATAGGCCTGATTAACAGATTTAAATAATAACCCTACGCCACTACCGTGTAAGGCAGAAATAAAATGTGTTTTTGCAAAATGTAAAAAAGGTAATCGTCGCTCAACATTGCCTGCGACCCATTCACGTTCTGATTTTTCCAACCCATCCCATTTATTAACAGCAATTACCACTGCTCGACCACTCTCAATGATGAGTCCAGCAAGGTGAAGATCTTGTTCAACAATTCCTTCATGTGCATCCAGCACCAAGATCACGACATTGGCATCTTCTAATGCTTGTAATGTTTTCACAATGCTAAACTTCTCAAGCATTTCCGATACTTTAGAGCGTCGGCGCACCCCAGCCGTATCAATTAAAATATATTCTGTTCCATCTTTTTCAAATGGTATATGGATACTGTCTCGTGTTGTTCCAGGCTCGTCAAAAGCCACCACTCGCTCTTCACCCATAATACGGTTAATCAATGTTGATTTCCCAACATTAGGACGCCCAAGTACAGCTAATCTTATTGTATTTGAGGTGTCTTCTCGTTCTTCATCAGATTCAGTTACAACAATATTGGGTACCGCATGCCGCAAACTATCCATTAGACCAGCCATACCACGACCTTGTGATGCCGAAATAACTTGTGGATCGCCAAAGCCTAAGGAATAAAAATCTGCCGCCATTATTTCACGTAGCGCACCTTCACTTTTATTAACCACTAAAATAATGGGTTTATCAACATTACGTAAAGTAGTCGCTACAGCTTCATCTGCTGCCGTTAGGCCTGACCGACCATCAACTAAGAAGAAAATAAGGTCGGCTTCTTCAATCGCAAGTTGTGCCTGCTTACGCATCAAACCAGAGATGTCATCGTTATAATCTGTCAAACCACCCGTATCAATTACAATGAAGGAGCAATCTTCTATCTTGGCCGTGCCATAGATGCGATCTCGAGTCAGACCTGAATAATCGGCAACCAAGGCATTACGGCTTCCCGTCAGCCTATTAAATAGCGTAGATTTTCCAACATTAGGTCGTCCGACCAAGGCAATAATAGGTTTCATTAATTACTGAACTCGTAATGCGGTTAACGTGCCATCTGAAGCAGTAATAAATACCAATCCATCTTTCACTACTGGTTTGCTACGAATAGCGGCATCGGTAATATTTAATCGAGCAACAAAGCGACCATCTTCACGAGAAATCCAGTGAACATAACCTTCTAAATCACCTACAATCAGATAATCACCTACAATAGTTGGAGCGGTTATATTACGACGTAATAAACGTGTTTGGCGCCACAAAGCATCACCAGAACCATCCTGCAGCGCCCAAACATAACTACTGTCATCAGTTACATATACAGCGTTACGGGGAACGACAGCCAAACCTGTTCGGGAAGACATATCCCTAGACCAAAGTTTTTTCCCGGTCTCTAAATCAAAGCTTGCCAGTTGGCCATTATAAGCGACCACATAAACTCGACCATCTCTGATAACGGGTTCTGAATCAATATCAACTAATCGGTCTAATTCACTACGACCGCGCGGTATCGAAACACTTTTTTCCCAAATGACTTTACCATCTAACAATGATAGAGCAACCAATTTACCATTGGCATACCCTGCAATCACTTTATCATCGGCTAATACAGGTGCACTTGCACCTCGTAAACTTAGTAGTGGCACAGCACGCTGATAATTCCACAATACGGCGCCATCAGTAACTGACAAGCCACTCGTACGACCATCAGCTGTACGAGCCACGACTACACCCATATCAGCCTTAGGAGGAGCAAGAATTTCACTACTGAGTTGATGTTTCCAAAGTAAATTGCCATTTGATTCATCTAATGCCAAAATTTCACCATCTTTTGTACCGATGAGAATTAAGCCTTCTCCACCACCTGCACCGCTAGTAACAGAAACCTCGAGTTCAACTTGCCATACTTGATGGCCTGTCTTAGTATCATAACTGCTAACATCACCCTCATAATCAACAGTAATAATTCTGTTTCCCTGCACCCAGGCAGCCAAATCACTGTAATCATTGGCTCCATCACCAGAATCTACAGACCATACTGTCGTTGGCTGAAATTCAGAGGTAAATTCTACTAATTCAGCTGGCGGGGCTTCATAAACATCTTCTGTCATCCAGTCAGTTACTGTCCCACACGCTGTTAGTGCCACTGTCGACACCATTAGAATGCTCGTGCGTAATAACTTAACCATCCTGTTCGCCCATCATATCGTCCAGTTTCAGTTGTAGTAATTGCTGGCGTGCTTCACCTTGATTCAATGTTAACAATGCCTTTTGATAAGCGACTTGTGCCAGTTTTTTCTGGCTTTGCGCCGCATAAATATCACCACGTAGCTCTGCAAATAAGGATTCAAATGCTGCTGTTTGTGGCTGTTCAACTAGATCTAAAGCCTGCTGGTATTCCACTTCATTCAGCAACAATTGTGCTAAACGCAATTGAGCGATATCAATCTGTCCTACCAGTTCGGCATTCGCAACCACCCATTGCAGATATGACTTCGCAGTAGAAAAATCAGCAACAGTAGCAGATTGTTTTGCCATCTCAAATGCTGCAAATACGGCATAAGGTGTTTTAGAAAATTCACCCAATAATTTCTGAGTTGTATCTTCAGCTTCTACAGTATTTCCATCTGCTAATAGCGAAATAACTTGTTGATAGTAACTTGATCCATTTTCTGCATATGACTGTTGGTAAGTAGTCCAATACCGGCCACCTACTAGAATAGTAATACCCAAAATACAGCCCACAATGACTGAAGTGCCATTATCACGCCACCATTGCTTTATCTCTTCGCCTTTTTCTTCATCCGATGCGTATATGTCCACACCCATTCTCCCAAAATCACTTGTTTATACAGCTAAATATGATGTTTAAAATTCTAAAGCGGGGATTATACGTTAAAGTCGGCAATGAATGTAGACGCCACCTGATACAGCTTATTTAGTAATAGCTGCGGTTCCATCAATTTTAACTTTAAGATAGAGAATCAACCACATCTTATCATTCAATAGATTTATCGGATGATGCCGCCTTGTTGGTTTTTTAAGAACTCAATATAACAATCCAGCTCTGATTGCTCTTGCTCAATGTTGACAAGCTTTTGTTCAGCCTCTTCCATTCTAAAACCGGAACGATAAATCAATTTGTATGCTTGACGAATGTTTCTTATCTGTACATCTGTAAAATTGTGACGGCGTAAACCTTCAACATTGACACCAATAGGTTTTGCCATGTGGCCAGATACGAGTACATAAGGAGGCACGTTGCGAGATATCACACTACCCATAGCACTGAAAGAATATGCACCTAAACGATTAAATTGACTGACTAGAGTAAAGCCACCCAAAATTACAAAATCATCAACAACAACGTGTCCAGCCAATGAAGCATTGTTCGCTAATATAGTGTCATTACCAATGATGCAATCATGGGCAATATGCACATAAGCCATGATCCAATTATTATCACCAATTTTGGTGATCCCCCCACCCTGAACGGTACCACGATTAATAGTGACATTTTCGCGAATCAGATTATTGTCACCGATTTCCAATAAAGTAGGCTCACCGGCATATTTTTTATCTTGAGGATCTTCACCAATTGAAGAAAATTGATAAATTTTGTTATTGCTACCAATTTTTGTTGGGCCATTAATCACAACATGTGACGCAATATCACAACCTGATCCTATCTCAACATTGGCCCCAATAACTGTATAGGCTCCAATGCTAACATCACCTGCGATATTCGCACTTGGTTCAACAATTGCAGTACTATGAATCATTCTGGCATTTCTTGATGAACACACAGAATATCGGCACTCACCACAATTTCGCCATCAACACTTGCCACGCCTGTAAACTTCCAAAAATTACGCTTATTTTTAACTATTCTCACTTCCAAAAGTAACTGATCACCTGGTTCAACAGGCCTTTTAAACCGTGCCTTATCAATACCTGCAAGATAATATAGCGCATTATCTGCATGAAGGTCATCGATAGATTTGAATGCTAATAATCCGGTAGCTTGTGCTAATGATTCCAGAATTAATACACCCGGCATAATCACTCTTTTGGGAAAGTGACCCATAAATTGTGGTTCATTATAAGAAATATTTTTTATGCCTATCAAATGCTCTCCAGGCGTAAATTCAAGAACACGATCAATCAATAAGAAAGGATACCGATGAGGTAAAAGTCTTTGAATCTCATGTATGTCTATAGTATTCAATTTGGATCCTTAAGCTTTATTTTGAATGAAATAGTCGTTTAATCTTACTGTGCCAAGCTTGTATGGTAAAGCATCAAATATTAAAATTTAAGATTTGTTTTTTAATTCTAATTGCTTAACTCTATCTGTCAATTTATCCATTTGTCGATAGCGAACGACATTGCGATGCCATTGTTGTGTGGGTTCTGCAGGAATACCAGAGGAGTAACTTCCTGCTGTCGTTATTGATTTAGTCACAAATGCCATGCCGGTTAACTGCACACCATCTACAATTGAAAGATGCCCTGAAATTCCAACGCCACCGCCAATAATACAATGTTTTCCTATTTGTGTGCTTCCAGATATACCCGTGCAACCCGCAATAACTGTGTGATCACCAATAACAACGTTATGGGCAATTTGTATTTGATTATCTAGCTTAACGCCATTGCCTATAATTGTATTATCAATGGCACCACAATCAATTGATGTATTGGCACCAATTTCTACATCATCCCCAATAACGACACTACCGATTTGAGGCACCTTAATCCATTTACCTTTATCATTAGCGATACCAAAACCATCCGCACCAATCACAACACCGGGATGAATAATGCCACGTTGACCAATTTGAACATTTTCACACAGTGTAACGTTTGCTATTAACCGTGTATCGTCACCAATCTTAACTCCGTTTTGCAGCACACAACCAGGACCGATAACAACACCTTGACCTATCTCAACATTTGACTCAATGACTACTTGAGCACCAATTGAAGCCGTCGGGTGAATTTTACTATCCACACTCACGGATGCCATGTCGTGAATACCTTGTTGAGCTGATCGAAGAGGATTTAATAAAGCGGCCGCTTTAGCGTAGGCAACATAAGGATCGTCAACGACAATTGCATGATAAGGAACATCTTCAACAACATGATTGCCAATAATAACTGCGCCAGCATTTGTTGTGGCTAGGTATTTTTTATATTTGGTATTAGATAAAAAGCTAATCTGATTGCTAGTCGCATCTTGCAAGGTAGCAAAGCTATCTACTTGAAAATCTTTATCACCATATACAACACCCCCAACATGCTGAGCTATTTGCTGTAGAGTCCAAGCCATTTTCAATATCTACCTTGCTTTAAGAAGCTCCAACACTTTATCAGACATATCTACCTTATCACTGGCAAAAATGACACCTTGATAAATCACTAAGTCATAAGATTCTTTTTTAGCTAGCTCTACAATCGTCTGAGCAATATCTTTTTCTAACTTGCGTAATTCTTCATTACGTCGGATAGATAAATCTTCACTATATTCATCTTGCAAACGCTTTAATTCACGTTGGTCACTTAGAATTGCACGCTCTTTCAGTTTTCGCTCATCAGCGCCCAGTATTGCGCCATCTTTTGCTAATTGTTCTTGTTTTGAACGTAACGCTTTATGTTTTTTCTCTAACATTGAACTACGCGAAGAAAATTCTTTTTCTAATCGTGCTAAAGCTTGTGCTTTTTGTGGTGATTTTTCTAATACTGCTCCAGCATTAACCACACCAATTTTTAATTCAGCCGCATTAAGCGATGTTCCTACTAAAGCAAGAACCAAAAACAGCCAGAACAACTTCATTTTTTTCACACTTCTCTCCAAAACAATTTAACTAAAATGTTGACCCCAATGAGAATTGGAAACTTTCCGTTTCATCATCGTCTTGTTCATTAAATGGTTGAGCCAAACTAATACTCAATGCACCAAATGGTGAAAGCCATGTTGCACCAACACCAGCTGAATAGCGTAATAACCCAGCATCAAACCCTTCACCATCCGCATACACATTACCCACATCGGCAAAGGCACTAAAACGAACTGATTTCAATGCTTTTTTGAGGAACGGGAAAGGAAATATGACTTCTGCTCCTGCCGTTGTCAATAAACTACCACCTAAAGATTGTTCACCGTCTTTAGGGCCTAATGTATTTGATCTAAACCCACGAACGCTTTTTATACCACCAGCATAATAGTTTTCGAAGAAGGGAAGCTCTTCAGTATCGCCATAGCCGTCGCCATAACCCAGCGCTCCTTTTAAGGCGAATGTTAATGAATCTGTAATAGGATGGAACCAGCTTGCTTTATAGCGTAATTTATAATACTGCAATGAACCACCAGGAATCGCTACTTGTGCACTTAAACTCTGCACCATACCGCTTGTGGGTAAAACAGCACTATCCCGACTATCATTAGACCAACCTAATGTGAATGAAAATGTATCAAACTGATCACCTTCTCTATCTACAAAGTCTTGGTAGGATTGGACTGGATCGGTATCTGAAAGCGTTAATTGCGTATTTTCATAACCAAATGCCACCCGAATACGATTGTTTTCCGAAATAGGAATACCTAAGCTGATATCACCGCCCCATACATCAGTACTAAAGTTTGCGATATCCGCTTCGTTAGCATCTGTTTCTCGGTAAAAAGCATTAAAGCCTTGACTGATACCATCGACTGTTGCAAACGGATTAGTGTAACCAATACTGTATACCGTATTCACACTACTATTATTAAACCCAAAGTTAATATGTTTACCACTACCCAAAAAATTCTTCTGCGTTATGTTGGCATTGAAGATCAAACCGTCTGACTGCGAAAATCCCACACCAGCGGACAAGCTACCTGAAGGCGTTTCGGTCACATTAAAGTCTAAATCAACCTGATCTGTTGTGCCCGTCACTGGAATTGTTTCTACGTTAACATCCTCAAAATAGCCAAGACGTTTAATTCTAGCGCGGGACTGATCGACTTTACCTGTTGAAATCCATGCAGCTTCATGCTGGCGCATTTCTCGGCGTAAAACTTCATCTCGCGTTTTACTATTACCCGCAATATTAATCCGGCGTACATAAGCCCGACGACCAGGATCAACAAAAAATGTCAGTATTACTTCATTATTTTCACGATCAATATCTGGTACCGCATTGACGTTGGCAAAAGCGTAACCATCATTACCCAAACGATTAGTCAATAATTCAGTACTTTCTGTAATTGCTTTTCGAGAAAATATAGCATTTTGCTTAATCGTGACCATCTCAAATAATTCTTGCTCCGGCACAATCAAATTACCGGCCAGTCGTACTTCTTTAATCTTATAACGCTCGCCTTCCGAAATATTAATGGTAATGAACATTTGCTTTTTATCATCGGTAATCGAAACTTGTGTTGATTCAACGGTAAAGTCAACATAACCACGATCTAAATAGAATGAGCGTAAACTTTCTAAATCTGCTGATAATTTCTGACGTGAATATTGATTGTCTTTGGTGAAGAATGACAGCATAGTACCTGTTGTTGATTCAAAATCTGCCCGTAAATCATCTTCATCAAAACTAGTGTTCCCTACGATATTAATATCACTAATCGTCGCTACAATACCTTCTGCCATCGTGATGCGAACAGCTACTCGGTTTCGAGGTAATGGAGTAACTTCTGACTCAATAATGACACCATACTTACCACGACTAAAATATTGTCGTTCCAACTCTAATTCTACTTGGTCTAATTTTGCCTTTTGATACACTTGACCTTCAGCAAGACCTATCTGACGTAAAGACTTTAATAATTGGTCGCTGTCTAAATCTTTATTACCCACAAACTCAATGCTCGCAACCGCAGGACGTTCACTGACTTTAATGACTAAGACGCCATCTTCTTCTTCAACACCAACATCATTAAAATATTTAGACTTAAATAAAGCGCGAATAATATTTTTAGCATCTTTGTCACTCATTTCGTCGCCAACTTTCACTGGCAAGAAATTAAAGACTGTACCTGCTGACAGGCGTTGTAAACCTTCAACCCGAATGTCTTTTATTACGAAGCTATCAGCCATCGCCATGTTGGCAATCAGTAATAAAGAAAGAATCTTGAGTAATTTATTCATCGTTATTATGTTAGTCAGTCTACGAATCGAGAGTGCTAGTGTACCTGCAATTAGCCCATTATCCAAACAGTCTTGATAAGTCGTTGAAAAACGCTAAAGACATCAACATTAGTAACAGTATGATGCCAATTTTCTGGCCTTGTAATTGAGTACTCTCTGACAGAGGTTTTCCGCGTAACCATTCAACTAAATACATAGCAAGATGACCACCATCTAATATTGGGATAGGCAATAAATTTAAAATGCCTAGGCTAATACTAATCATCGCTAAAAAGCTGACAAATGAAATCAACCCTCTTTCCGCTGACGCGCCCGCATATTGAGCAATACTAATAGGGCCGCCTAAGTTTTTACTTGAAACTGAGCCCGTAATCATTCCCACTAAACTTTTTAGTGTAAGTACAATAAATCTCTGTGTTTCAGCAATAGCCGGTGCTATTGCATCTATCGGTCCATAGCGAAACACTGCCTGTAATTCTTCCGGTACAACTATCTGGCTACTATCAACACCGGCACCTATCTGACCAATATTTTCACCTGTTCTAATAGGCGTAATAGAAATCTCTAATTGTTTGCCTAATCGTTCAATGGTAATGACTAAAGGTTTATTAGGATTTGTTCTAATTAATTCAACCCACACTCTCCAGCTGTTGATGATCTCACCATTCGCTGATAACAGTCGATCACCAATTTGCAAACCTGATTTTTCAGCAGCACCACCTTTTACAATCGAACCAATAATAGGCGCTATCGTAATGCGAATAGGCGCTATACCCAATTCCTGTAAAATAGTGACTGAATTAAATGACATGAAATCTTGTTTCTTTATTTCAAGAGCACGCCGAATCTCACGACCACCTGATCGTAGGATCAATTGTGCTGTACCACCGGACTCAGACTGCTCCAATAATGCTTTTGATGCACTCCACCAAGTAGGAGTGCTGCGACCATTAACTGCTGTAAGTTCATCACCCGGCATGAGCTGCGCTATAGCAGCTGGTGAGTCTATATGAACTTCATCAATGATCGGTCGAATACCGGAAATACCCATCACAAAAATAAACCAATAAGCAACAACAGCAAATAATAGGTTTGCAACAGGACCAGCAACGACAATGGCAACACGTGAGCGCAAGGGTTGTCGATTGAATGCTCTATCTAATTGATCGGGTGGCACATCGCCTTCACGTTCATCTAGCATTTTTACAAAGCCACCGAGCGGAATGGCTGCAATTACATATTCAGTACCATCTCGACCTTGTTTAGTCCATAAAGGCTTACCAAAACCAACCGAAAATTTAAGTACTTTGACGCCACAACGTCGAGCAACCCAAAAATGTCCAAACTCATGCACAACAATCAGTAATGCCAGTGCAATTATAAAAAAGAACAGTGATTGCATACTATTTTATCAATTGCTCGGCTAGTAGTCTTGCCTGTTGATCATCTGCAAGAATTTGCTCTAAAGTATCGCCATCATTCGCAGTTATTTCAGACAAAACCTGTTCAATAATTTTGGCAATTTGAGTAAACTTAATCTGTCTCTGTAAAAAAGCTTCTACTGCTATTTCATTAGCTGCATTCAGAATTGCCGTACTAGTACCACCCGCATCTAAAGCCTGATATGCCAGAGCCAAACATGGAAACTGCTGATAATCAGCTGCCGAAAAGTCTAATCGGCCAACCGTAACCAAATCTAATGGTGCAACACCGGAGTCAATTCTATCTGGCCATGCCAATGCATTAGCAATCGGTGTTCTCATATCAGGATTTCCCATTTGAGCCAATACCGAACCATCGACATAATCTACCATCGAATGGATAATACTTTGTTGATGTAATAACACTTCAATTTGCCTAGCTGGCAAGCCAAATAACCAGTGTGCTTCTATCACTTCTAGGCCTTTGTTCATCATAGTTGCTGAATCAACTGATATTTTTTGTCCCATAGACCAATTTGGATGTGCTACTGCCTGCTCTGGCGTGACATGTTCTAGATCGGCAGCATCATAATCCCGGAAAGGACCGCCTGAAGCCGTTAAAATGATTCGGCGAACACCCTGACCTTCAAAACGATGTTGTTGTTGGTCACCGACCGGTAAACATTGCCAAATCGCATTGTGTTCACTATCCACCGGCAATAACGTTGCACCATTAGCTGCAACCTCACGCATAAATAAGCCACCACTCATCACCAACGCTTCTTTATTCGCTAATAAAATACGTTTGCCAGCCTTTGCAGCAGCAAGTGTTGGCAACAATCCCGCAGCACCTACAATCGCCGCCATAACATAGTCCGTATTTTCACTTTCTGCAACATCAACTAAAGCCTGCTCCCCAGCTAATACTTGCGTCTCTAGACCTGCTATTTTGAGTTTTTCCTCCAATAACGCTGCAGCACTTTCATTCAGCATGACGGCGATTTTGGGTTGAAATTTCTGGCACTGTTCAAACAAAGTATCAACCGAACGGTTAGCTGTAAGAGCATAAATGCTATATTTGTCAGGGTGTCGGGATAAAACATCTAGCGTACTGACACCAATTGAACCTGTTGAACCAAGCAATGTTATTGATTGCACTTATATTGCTCCAAAGAAAAATAATCCAGCAGTAAAGACGGGTACTGCAGCAATAAGGCTATCAATACGATCCAGCATGCCGCCATGACCTGGCAATAAAGTACCACTGTCTTTTATCTGATGAAATCGTTTAAATAAACTCTCAAACAAATCACCAATAATAGATATTATCAATGCGATAATTGATAACAACAGCCAACCCAACAAACCCACTGAACCAGAGAATCCTAAACCATAACTAATAAGTGTCCATATTGTGCCTAGTACAACTGCACCGGCAACACCTTCCCATGTTTTATTAGGACTGATTGACTTTGCTAAAGGTGTTTTCCCCCACCGTTTACCTGCAAAATAGCCACCTGTATCCGCCAGCCAAACTAAAACCAATATATACAATAATTGTTGTGGACCTAGGCCTGTTGATTGATGAAGCTGAATTCCGCCATGCAAAAATAGTGCAAGTACTGTTGCGGCCAACAATAAAGAAAAAAGAGGCTGCATCAATATTTTTTGTATTTTGGTTGGTAAAATTTGATGGGCGTAACGACTAACAAACAATAAAATTAATCCCCAAGTCAATGCTACAAATGAGAATAATACTGTCACTGGCAACAACCATCCCACAACCGTAATAAAGACCAGTACTACCATTGCAAAAATCATCTTACTGCGAGTATTAAACCCAATAATTGTGAACCATTCATATGCGGCTAAAGCCACAATCCCTGCTAGTAACCACTGAAAGATCAATGTCGGTAATAGCAAAATACTGCAAACTACCAATGGAATTAATATGGCTGCTGTTAATAAACGCTGCTTAAGCATCATGCTCTTCTTGTATTTGTTCAGATGTTTTGCCAAAGCGACGTTCACGCTGACAAAATGATGAAATAGATTTATCTAATTCTTGGGCATTAAAATCTGGCCATAAGGTATCTGTAAAATAAAATTCTGTATAGGCCAATTGCCAAAGTAGAAAATTACTCACTCGCTGCTCACCACCCGTTCTAATGTATAAGTCAGGATCAGGTAATGATGATGTTGCGAGTCCGGCACTGATACTTTCTTCGGTAATTTCTTCCGGTAAAATATCACCTGACTTCACTTTTTCAGCGATTTTTTGGACAGCTTGAGTGATATCCCAGCGACCACCATAGTTCGCAGCCACATTAATAATAAGACCTGTATTATTTTCTGTTAATTGCTCCGCTTCAGTGATCTGTTTTTGCAGGCTTAGAGAGAATTTACTACACTCGCCAATAATACGTAGACGTATGTTATTTTTGTGCAAACGTTTAGCTTGCTGTTTCAATGCCAATGCAAACAATTCCATTAGCAAGCTCACTTCTTTACTCGGCCGTCGCCAATTTTCACTGCTAAAGGCAAATAAGCTTAGTACAGAAATTTCTCGCTCCACACAATGCTTTACAATGTCTTCAACAGCTTTGACGCCCGCTCGATGCCCCATAAGACGAGGTTGATGACGTTGTTTTGCCCAGCGACCATTACCATCCATGATAATCGCAATATGTTGTGGAACTGGGCGGGGGACTTCCTCAGACATATACTTGAATTAAGTGTAATTACACTTCCATCAAATCTGTTTCTTTCTCTGCAAATACCGCTTCAATTTGTTTGATACCAGAATCAGTCAATTTTTGAATAGCTTCTTCCGCGCCGCGCTCTTCATCTTCTGAAATTTCTTTTTCTTTTAGTAATTCTTTCAACGTACTGTTTGCATCACGGCGAATATTTCGCACAGCAACACGTGCATTTTCTGCTTCAGATTTAGCCACTTTCACTAAATCTCGACGACGTTCTTCAGTTAATGGCGGAATAGGAATACGAATAGTCATACCAGCACTATTCGGGTTCACCCCTAGATCTGATGTCATTATTGCTTTTTCAACTACCGACAACATCGGTTTTTCCCACGGTGTCACAACCAGAGTACGAGAATCTTCAATGCCCACATTAGCGACTTGGCTAAGTGACACATCTGAACCATAATATGGAACCATCACATGGTCCAAAAGACTGGTATGGGCTCGTCCAGCACGAATTTTGGCCATTGCATTGGTCAATGCTGCCACACTCTTTTGCATTCTATCTGCTGCGTCTTTTTTAATATCTTCAATCATGTTTATCTATCCTATATCAGCCCTTATTTCACTAAAGTACCAATATCTTCACCGTGAATAATTCTAGTTAAATTACCCTGTTTATGAACATCAAATATCCGGAATGGCATATTCTGCTCCTGGCACATCACAACCGCAGTGGTATCCATTACACCTAATCGCTTGTCAATGACTTCATCATAGCTAAGCTCTTTATAAAGCACTGCATCAGGGTGTTTTTTAGGATCTGCAGTGTACACACCATCTACTTGTGTCGCTTTCAACATCAATTCAGCATTAATCTCAACTGCACGTAAACTTGCTGCTGAGTCAGTGGTAAAAAATGGATTTCCTGTACCAGCTGCAAAAATCACTACCCGACCTTTTTCTAAATGACGGATTGCGCGACGGCGTAAATAGTCTTCACATACTTCATTAATCTGTATTGCTGACATCACACGACAGAAGGCACCGTGATGTTCAAGCGCATCTTGTAATGCCAATGCATTCATTACCGTGGCTAACATACCCATATGATCGCCACTCACACGATCCATACCACTAGCGGCCAATCCTGCACCACGGAAAATATTGCCACCACCAATGACAATACCGATCTCAACGCCTTGAGCGCTGAGATCAGCAATTTCTTTGGAAAAGCGGGAAATCACCTCAGGTTGGATACCGTAATCAGCATCACCCATTAACGCCTCACCACTTAATTTAAGTAATATGCGTTTGAATATTGGTTGATTTCCCATTTCTGCCATTCCTTTAGTTGCCTTTAGCTTGTGCCATTACTTCTTCAGCAAAGTTATCTTCTTTCTTCTCGATACCTTCACCTACTTCAAAGAATGCAAAAGCTTCAACTGTCGCATTAGCTTGTTTGACCAATTTTTCAATTGTCACATCAGGGTCTTTAACAAATGCCTGACCTAGCAAGCTAATTTCATTGATGAATTTTTTCATGCGGCCTTCAACCATTTTTTCAATAATTGCTTCTGGCTTACCACTGTCTTTAGCTTGAGTGACTACGATATCACGTTCCTTCTCAAGCAATTCCGCAGGTAAATCATCACCTGACACAGCTTGTGGTCGACTTGCAGCAACATGCATAGCCAAGTCTTTCCCTAAGGCCATATCACCGCCCGTTAATTTAACCAGAGTACCGATGCGTTCACCATGACGATATGAACCAATAATACCATTATCATTACTCATTAATTCAAAACGACGGATTTGGATGTTTTCACCAATTTTTGCCACGAGTGCTTGGCGAACAAGCTCAACACTATCACCAGAATCGCTCAATGAAAGTGCCATTAATGCCTCAATATCAGCAGGTTGAGCTTCAAGAACTTTGCTCGACACCTGATTTACAAAGTTAATGAAATCATCTGCTTTAGAGACAAAATCAGTTTCTGAGTTAATTTCAATCATTACTGCACGTTTACCATCAGCGCTTGTTTCAATGGCAATTACACCTTCAGCTGCAATGCGATCTGACTTTTTATCTGCTTTTGCTAAGCCTGATTTACGCATCGCTTCAATTGCTGCTTCAATATCACCATTTGATTCTACTAATGCTTTTTTACATTCCATCATGCCTGAGCCAGTACGCCCACGCAGTTCTTTAACTAATGCTGCTGTAATTGCCATTTCTTTTTACCTTTAATTCACTTTCTGTCGATCCGTTTTAATGCAAACAGATCCACATATACAACACAGGCCCACTAGAAATAGCGAGCCTGTATTCTCATTCAATTATCGATGTTACTCAGAAGCCGCTTTTGTGCTTTCTGCAGCAACCTCTACTTCTTGTTCAGTATCACCTGTTGCAACAGATGCACGACCTTCTAAAATCGCATCAGCCATACTTGAAGTATAAAGCTTGATAGCGCGCATAGAATCATCGTTACCAGGAATGACATAATCAACGCCATCTGGGTTGCTGTTACTATCAACAATCGCGATAACAGGAATACCTAAGTTGTTTGCTTCTTTAATTGCAATACGTTCATGGTCAACATCAATTACGAACATTGCATCAGGTAAGCCACCCATTTTCCGGATACCACCGATACTTTTTTCTAATTTTTCTTGCTCACGAGTCAAATTCAATACTTCTTTCTTTTTCAAACCTTCTAATTTTCCAGATTCGATCATGGTTTGGATTGAATCCAAACGTTTAATTGATTGACGTATTGTTTGATAGTTGGTCAACATACCACCTAACCAACGACGGTTAACGTAAGGCATGCCTGCACGTTCTGCATCTTCACGAATAACATCTTGTGCTGCACGTTTAGTACCTACGAATAGGATACGACCTTTTTTTGAAGCCAATTTACCAACAAAGTTCAACGCATCGTTAAACATTGGCAAAGTGTGCTCAAGGTTGATGATGTGAATATTATTACGTTTACCAAAGATAAATGGACCCATTTTAGGGTTCCAATAACGTGTTTGGTGACCAAAGTGAACGCCTGCTTCTAACATTTGGCGCATAGTTGTTTTTGCCATTTTAAAATTCTACCTTTATATTAATGTGGGGTTAAACCTCCATACATCCCAAGTATCGACTAACCTGACCAGCAGATAGCACCCCGGTACTTGTGCCGATGTATGTGTGATTTTTGCCTTAATAGGCGCGCATTTTATACCATAAAATCGAACAAATAACAATGTAAAACAAGTCCGACATTCAAGACTTTATCGTTAAATTATGACCCAACGTAATTTTTAGTTCGGCATATTTGTTACAAAAGAAAATCCATTTCTGGTTGTTTGATCTATTTTACGGCAAAATGTCCTACTAATTACCTATATTATTATGAGGAATATTCACTCATGGCTGTTAGCATAAAAACCGCAGATGAAATTCAAAAAATGCATATCGCAGGACGCCTTGCAGCAGAGGTCCTCACCATGATTGAGCCCCATGTTAAAGCAGGAATTACGACTGATGAGTTAGACCAAATTTGTCACAATTATATTGTCGATGAGCAACAAGCAATCCCTGCCCCACTAAATTATCACGGTTTTCCAAAATCAATTTGTACTTCTGTCAATCATGTTATTTGTCATGGTATTCCAGGGACCAAAAGACTAAAAGAAGGCGACATCATTAATATTGATATCACTGTTATTAAAGATGGTTACCACGGTGACACGAGCAAAATGTTTCATGTTGGCAAAACGTCTATTTTAGCTAACCGATTATGTAATAACGCCCGAGAAGCAATGCTGCTCGGCATCAGCATCGTCAAACCAGGTACCACCTTGGGAGATATTGGACATATCATCCAACAACATGCCGAAGCTCAACACTTTTCTATTGTTCGTGAATACTGTGGTCATGGCATTGGTAAAGTATTTCATGAAGAACCACAAGTTTTACACTACGGAAATCCTGGCGAAGGGTTGGTTTTAGAGGCTGGAATGACATTTACAATTGAACCAATGGTTAATGCGGGCAAACGCCATATGAAGCAATTACCTGATGGCTGGACGGTGGTCACCAAGGATCGAAGCCTCTCAGCACAGTGGGAACACACTATTTTAGTCACAGATGATGGACATGAAATTCTGACCTTGCGTGAAGACGAAGTAATTTAATTTATGACTGATTCACCATTATCATTATGGCAGATTGGTCATAATACTCGACCCACTGAAAGTACCATAGATTGCATTTTCTATCGAGATGCTCTTCATCAGGGCCAAACTTACCTTAAACAACAATTTGAATCTCAAGCCGATGTCATCGAGTTAGTTCAACAACGTTCTGCTTTTGTTGATGAAGTATTGCAACATCTTTGGCATAAAAATATTAGTGATAACTGCCCTGTTAGTTTACTTGCAGTGGGAGGATATGGTCGAAATGAACTTCACCCTTATTCAGACATCGATATACTCGTTTTACTGGATGACTCCATTTCTAAAGAGCCACCTGCAGGCTTAACTGAATTTCTGACGTTTCTCTGGGATATTGGTCTTGAAATAGGACATAGCGTTCGTACAATCTCCGAATGTAGGCAGTTGGCAGAAACGGATATTACCATCGCTACAAATATGCTTGAAACACGCTTATTATGTGGTGATTCTTCACTGTTTATTTCTTTAAAACAGCTGACTATTGACAATAAAACATGGGATACCCGTCGATTTTATAAAGAAAAACAACAAGAACAAATTCAACGCCATCAAAAATATAATGATACCGCTAATAGTCTTGAACCCAATATAAAAGAAGCACCTGGTGGCTTACGTGATATGCAAGTGATTAGCTGGGTTGCCCAACAACATTTTAATGTTCAAGACCTACATGGCCTGATGCAAAAAGGCTTTATCGCAGATAACGAGTATGAATATTTAGAACAAGCACGCTACTTTTTATGGAAAGTACGCTTTGCACTACATCTCCAAGCCGAGCGAAAACAAGAAAAATTGATGATCAATTATCAGCGCGATATTGCTACACAATTTGGTTATCACGATACAGATACACGCCTCGCTGTTGAACAATTTATGAAGGATTATTACCTTTGTGCTCGCAGTGTCGGCCAAATGAATGAATTGTTATTGCAGCTATTCGAAGAAAACATCATTCTCGCCGATGAGCCACGCCATATCCTGCCCATCAATAGACGATTTCAAATTCATAATGGTTATATTGAAACAATTAATCACGGCATCTTTGCCTACTATCCCTATGCAATGCTTGAGTTGTTTCTACTATTAGAACAACACCCTGAAATTCTGGGTGTTCGGGCGGATACTATTCGGCAACTTCATGCTCATATTCATTTAATAGATAATCGATTTCGTACCGATATTAAAAGCCGTAGCTTATTTATGGAGATCATTCGTCAACCCACAGGCATTACTCATGAATTTAGGCGAATGAATAAACTGGGCGTTCTAGGGGCTTACTTGCCTGAATTCGGGCAAATTGTCGGCCAAATGCAACATGATCTATTTCATATCTATACTGTTGATGAACATACTTTATTTCTAGTGAGAAACCTACGTCGATTTTCATGTGAAGAATACCGTGAGGAATTTCCACTGTGTTCAGAGGTGTTTTATCAACTGCCTAAACATGAACTACTTTATATTGCTGGCTTATACCACGATATTGCCAAAGGGCGTGGCGGCGACCACAGTTTATTAGGTGTCGTTGATGCTGAGAAATTTTGTACACTCCACGATCTCAGTAAATTTGATACTGAAACGGTTACTTTTCTAGTTCGACAACATTTAACCATGTCAGCCACTGCTCAAAAATCTGATGTTAATGATCCTGATGTAATTAAAGCCTTTGCAGCCAAAGTAAAGACGGTTGACCGACTTAATTATCTCTATTTATTAACGGTTGCTGATATTCGTGCCACCAACAATAACTTATGGAATAGTTGGCGTGATTCACTATTAAGACAACTTTATCACGCCACAAAAAGATGGCTTGAACATAAGACAGATACGGCTAGAAATATTGCTGAAAAAAGTGAACAACGGTGGCAACAAGCTCTCCAACAACTAACATATCAATCTTGGCCTGAACAACAGGTGACTGAATTATGGAAATACTATGGCTCAGATTATTTTCTACGCCACACTACCAATGAAATCGTATGGCAGACAATTGGTCGACTTAAAAACCCTACAATCACAACTCTGGTCAAAATAAGAGCTCATGGCCGCGAAAATACGCTAGAAATATTTATTTGCTCTAAAGACCAAGCAGGTGTTTTTGCTACAACCACAACATGCTTAGAACATTTCCAGCTCGATATTCTTGATGCTCGCATTGACACTACATCTAATGGTTCCTCACTTCACACCTATATTGTGAATGCACCTGTTGACCAAGATAAGTTAGAAATTGCTCAAACATTAGAAGGTCAATTGAACGATTTAGCAGACACCAAACCTTACCATCCAGTCCTCGTTCCAAGGCAGATGAAATTATTTAAAACAACGCCTACTATTCACTTCCAGACGAACAAACAAAAAAATCATACGATCCTGGAGCTCGGCACTCATGACCGTCCTGGCTTAGTTTCCACTATCGCCCAAGTATTTCTGCAATGTAATATTCGACTCATTAATGCCAAACTCATGACACTAGGCGATCAAGTTGAAGATATATTCTTTATTACTAGTAATGATAATCTGTCATTAAACAGGGCAGAAAGAGACCAGCTCAAACAAGAATTGCTTGCCAAGCTGATACAAAAAGAAAAGACACTAATATAAAAATGGCGTAGTCAGAGATTCTGACTACGCCATCTATTTGGTGTTAAAAAATATCGAATTATTCAGAATTTGATACGGTAATCTTATCTGCTAATTTTTCCACTTTTTTATTGCCAATACCTTTGACATTAATGAGCGCATCTACCGTTTTGAAGTCTCCATTTTCTTCACGATATTTGATAATCGCATCAGCAGTTGCATCACCAATTCCTTTCAACATTTGCAACTCAGTCTTACTTGCCGTGTTGATGTTAATTTTATCACTTGCAAATGCAAGCCCTGTCGATAAAATCATCGCCATTAATACTGACAAAAATAATTTCTTAAACATCTGTCCCTACTCCTTGTTAAAGCCATTCCTCATGAACAGCCAACCTAGAGCATAATTCAAAACGTATTAGGTAACAACTAAATCATTATCTTGAAGGATAGGGTTGAATATTTTATTAATGTGATACCCCTTCTTTTAGAAGTACTTTCAAACATGTTAACCACAAGATTTTTAAATCAAAACTGAAAGATTGCCGCTGCATGTATTCAATATCAAGTTCAACTTTTTGTGGAATAGGCAACTCATCACGACCATTAACCTGCGCCCAACCCGTTAAACCTGGCACAAGCTTATGTACACCCTTTTTCGATCGTAACTCAATCAAATCATCCTGATTAAACAAAGCCGGGCGAGGTCCTACAAAACTCATATCTCCTTTTAAAATACACCAAAGCTGTGGAAATTCATCCAAACTAGATTTACGTAAAAAATTCCCTATCGGTGTTAAAACGCTTCCGGGATCGGCTAATAAATGTGTTGCTACCGCAGGTGTATTAATATTCATACTACGAAATTTAGGCATTTTGAAAATATGATTATCCTGACCAACACGATCAGACCAATACAGAACAGGTCCCTTTGATGTTAGCTTAACCATAAATGCAATCACGATAATGGGACCCAAAAGGACCATTAAGGCAATAACTGCCAGAATTAAATCAAACAGTTTTTTCATGCAAATACCAGTCCGCTGTTTTTTTTAATTGTTCATCCATTGTAATAACTGGTTGCCAATCAAGTAGATTTCTCGCCTTAGAGCTGTCTACCTGTAATGACCCAAATAAACGATCGGCCACATCACTTTTACCCAATAATTTAGCCACAAACTTCATCAAACCAACTGGAACGGGAAGTAAACAATATTTTTTATCAAAAGAATTTGCCACTTTCTTTAATAATTCAGTTGTTGATACATCTTCACCGTCAGAAATTAAAAATACTTCATTAACTGCTTTTGGGTGGTCGATACAGAGAATGATAAAACTCACTAAATTATCTAATGCCACTAAAGATCGTTGATTATCTACTGCACCCAAAGGAAGAGGGATACCCTTGTTAATCCATTTCATCATTGATAAAAAATTAGCTCGTACACTGGGGCCATAAACTAAAGGCGGACGAATAATTACCACCTCCATATCCGTTTTCTTTACCAAGTCCAATAAACCTTGTTCAGCTTCATATTTAGACAATCCATAAGGATCAGTTGAAATATAATTATCATCTGGTGAAAATTTTGATCCGTTCTTTGTCTCTTCTCCATTCACTTTAATAGAACTGATAAATACAAACCGTTTCACACCTGCATCAACTGCCTGCTGAGCCAAATTTAATGTAGCAATAGCATTAACTTTCCTAAATTCAGTGAGCGATTCTAAAGCATCATCATCCATCACATGAACTCTAGCAGCAAGATGAATAACAACATCAACACTTCTTAGTGCATCAGTCCAATCTGTAGAAGGTAATAAATCACCGACATCGACTTGCTTTATTTCAGTTGATAACTTAGCAGAATATTCGCGAATACTAGCGAACACTTGATACTTTTGTAATAAAAGCTCATCTGTTAAAGCACTGCCTACAAAGCCTGTTGCGCCAGTTAATAATATATTTGTAGTAGTGATAAGCTTTTATCCGACAATTTTATTTGAGTTTTAATTTACTTTTTTCCATCTATTTGATTGAGCAAAACCGCATACTGATTTGCAATATTCTCCCAACGATAATAATTGGTAGCAAGGTTATACATACTTTTCCCCAAGGCATTTCTACGTTCATCATCTACTAACAATAAATTAACCGTCATTATCAGCTCTGCTGCACCTTTAAAATAACATGCATTATTTCTAGTAGTTTCACGATTGTATATTACATCAAAGGCTACTATAGCAAGCCCTAATGACATAGCCTCAACCAGAGAAGGATTTGTTCCTCCTGCACTATGCCCATGGATATAAATTGAACAATGACATCTCAAAAAATTTAACTTTTCAGGATTATAAATAGGATCAATGAGATAAATATTGTCAGCATTTAGATACTTAGCTTTCAACTGCTTTCCGTATTGACTATTATTCCAATTACCAACAATAACTAACGTCAAATCACTCTGTTCAAATGCTTCCAAAATAATGTGTATATTATTTTCTGGTTCAATTCGACAAACAGTAAAAGAATAGGATTCAGTTACAAACGGATATATATCCACATTTTCAATATCGGTTATTTTTTCTACATGGTCACCACCATAAGAAATCAAGTCGCTGGTTTTTCCATATTCCTCAAAGACGTAAGTTTGTATTGCCTTATTATCAGTAATTACCCTATCTGCATAACGTATAGCAGTTGCCTCAGACAGTTTTAAAAACCATTTCGCCAATATCCCCCACTTGTCTCTTTTCCACTCTAAGCCATCTATATTCACTACTACTGGTTTATTAGTGAGCAAGCGGAGAACCGGCAAGAAAATGCATCCCGAAACACCTAAAACGAGTAAATAATCACTGTACTTGATCGCGTGCAACATACTGAAAATATCATAAGGAATACTCTGGATTCCATTTGCCTTCAATCGTATATACTTTAATTTTGCCTTAGAAAAGTGGGTGCTTTTTTCCTCATAATGCGGTGCACTGCAATAGACTGTAAAATCAAATCTATCTTCTAACTCTAGAACTAAATGCTCTGTTAAAGTTTCCCACCCACCATACTGTGCAGGAAGACCCACAGTGCCAATGATAGAAACTGATTTTTTCCTGCTCATATTCCTCATTACTCAATGACTAACCCGCGCTTATGATATAGAAATAGCTGTTCAAACTTTCCATCTAATGATTTTTCATATTTCATTATTTAGAAACCTTTAAACTTTCTAAATAATAGAATAGCAACAAAAAACTATTACAGAATACTGTTGCCACAGCTGCACCGACTGCACCATATATTGGTATAAAAGCTATGTTTAAACAGACATTTATCACTGCTGCCGCCCCTATTATTTTAACCTTTTTCTTAATGTTATCTTGCGTTACTAATGTCACTTCTATACTGCTTGCAACAAAAAAAATAGGTGCTGATATCGCTAGGATAAATAAAATTTCTACAGCAGGCTTATAAGGATTACCAAACAAGAATGGGATAGCCCATGGAGCTAAAACCCATATCAGAGCCATTGCTATAATCCCTATTGCAAACATTACCAAGGGGCCTTGTTGATAAACCTGATCAAATTTATCTCTATCATGGTTAGCCCACCGATGCATTTTAGGTAATAAAAACGTTTGCACCACATTTGGCAGCAAAAAAATAGCAGCCATTACTGAAAAGGCAACATTGTAAATACCAGCAACCTCTCCTCCCGCCATGTATTTAAGAAGTATGATGTCACTCTGAAGATATATAAGATAAAATAAACGAGCCATACCAAACGGCCATGATTGAACAGCAACTTGAAATATTCCTGGTTTATTTAAGCTGCTCACATGGGGGGGGGGTTCAATAACATAATGGCCTTTTGGTAAAAAAATGCCTTTGTGCATCCGGAATAATAAATAAATCCCCACTATAAAAAATATCAATGAAATCGCAGCATAAAAAGAAGCGGCTAATTGAATAGTAATCGTGCTTGCTACATAAATAAAAATTGCGACCCACAGTAAACGCATTAATTGAGGGAGAAGCTGCAAAATGAAGAAAGCAATATACCTTTCTTCAAGTTGTAGCTTAGTATTCACAAAATCTGTAACAATTTGACCAAGAATACAAACTGCCAATATCAGTAATATAGTAGTCATTAGACTATCATGTGGGCCAAATACCGCCCATATGACTAAAAGCAAGATAACCACTACCGTACTTATTCCCGTGAATCTAAACGAGCTAGACAACCAACGTACCGCTGGCCGACCCTCTTTCCCAAATACTTTGAGCCAGTATTGGGATACTCCAAATCCAGCTAATGAAATAAGTAAACTTATTGTCGCCAAGGCGGAATAAAATGTACCAAAATCATCTGGTTCGAGATTATGGGCCAAAATTACTTGAATAAGAAACACGCAACCTGCGGTCAAAATTGATCCGAACCACAATAATGAAATCGTCTTTGCCGCCCGGGTATTTTCCATTATTCTACCGTAACAGATTTAGCCAAATTTCTCGGCTGGTCGACATCGGTACCTTTGATAAGTGCAACATGATAACTGAGCAGCTGTAGAGCAATATTAAATACTATCGGTGCAGTGATTCGCCCGACATTAGTTGTGGCTTTTATGACCTTCATGCCTTGTTCAGAACTGATGTTTGAATCCTCATCCTCAAAGATAATCATCTGCCCTCCTCTAGCTTTAACCTCTTGCAGATTCGATTTAAGTTTCTCCAATAAATCATCCAGTGGAGCAACAGCAATAACCGGCATCTTTTCATCTATCAACGCTAAAGGACCGTGCTTAAGCTCTCCAGCCGGATAAGCTTCGGCATGAATATAGCTAATCTCTTTTAATTTCAAAGCGCCTTCCATAGCAATCGGATACATTGTGCCGCGGCCTAAAAAGAGTGCATGTTGCTTATCAGCAAAGTCTTCCGCAACTTTTTCAATGATAGTTTCATGACTCAATACTTTTGTAATCAAGTTAGGTAGTTTTTGTAGTCCTTTGACAATTAGAGCCTCACGCTCTATGTCTAGCGTATTTTTAGCTTTACCAATTGATGCTATAAGTAATGCTAAACTTACTAGTTGGGTCGTGAAAGATTTTGTAGAAGCGACACCTACTTCAGGTCCTGCTTGAGTTAGAAATATTAAATCTGATTCGCGCGTTAGGCTGGACTCAGCCACATTACAAATAGCTAGAGTAGGAATCGTTAATTTTCCATCGTTTTTGTTGAATACTTGTCCGATCTTTTTCTTTATTTGTTGTAGTGCAGCCAAAGTATCGGCTGTTTCACCTGATTGGCTAATCGTCACTATCAAAGTATGATCTTGTAGTACTGGATTACGATAGCGATATTCACTTGCTACTTCTACCTGACACGGCATACCAATAATATCTTCAAACCAATATTTCGCTACTAATCCAGCATGATAACTGGTTCCACAGGCAATAATTTGTACCTGCTCAATTTTTTTAAATATCGCTTCGGCATCATGACCAAAACTTGATAGTAAAACATGCTGCTGACTAATTCGACCTTCAAGCGTATCGGCTACAGCTTGTGGTTGTTCGAAAATCTCCTTATGCATGTAATGTTTATATCCACCCAATTCCACTGCTGTTGCTGACAGGCTTGACTGTTTAATAGCTCGCTCTACGGCTTGACCATTAGCATCATAAATCTGCACATTTTCTTTGCTTATTTTGGCAATATCACCATCTTCTAGAAAAATAAATCGTTGGGTTACAGGCAATAATGCTGAAACATCTGATGCGATAAAATATTCCCCAATACCAACACCAATAACAAGTGGTGAGCCATTTCTTGCTGCAATCAGCGTATCTGGATCACTAATTGATATCACTCCCAGAGCATATGCACCTTCAAATTCACTAACAGATTGCGTCACTGCTTGTAATAAATCATCTGTCTTCTCAAGTTTTTGGTGAATAGCATGAGCTACTACTTCGGTATCTGTTTCAGAAGTAAATTGATAACCACTGGCTAATTGTTCATTTTTTAAAATCTGATAGTTTTCAATGATTCCATTATGAACAACGGCAACTTTGTTATTGCAGATGTGTGGATGTGCATTCTTTTCAGAAGGAATACCGTGCGTAGCCCATCGAGTATGAGCAATCCCTATATTACCTTTAAATTCATTGTTTTCTTGCTTGATTTTACTTTCAAGTTTTTTGATTTTCCCTATAGAACGCACTCGATTTATTTTAGATTCCGAGTCCAAAAGTGCAATACCTGAAGAATCATAGCCTCGATATTCAAGCCGCCTTAAGCCTTCAAGTAGCACAGGTACTAAATTACGTTCAGCTATACCACCAACAATGCCACACATTCTGGAAATCCTATTACTAAATTAACGATTGATTCTACACTGCATTGACCAGCTTTTCAGCTAGCAATATCTCTATATTTAAGGTCTTTTTACACAATAGTAATTTTAAGGTCTCTTATGGTTGTTAACCTAACCAATCTTGAACCTCACATTGCGGTTGAAACCCCTCAATATGCTTGAGCAATAATTGCCTCACCCCTTGGCAATCATTTTTATTATTAAGTCGTTCCAGTTGTTCCAGAATCTTACTCAGTTGTTGCCAATTAATGACTAGCTCTTGAGCCCGACTGATCTTGCTATGCTCGGTAGCCGTGACATTATCGCCAATTAATAATTCTTCATAGAGTTTCTCACCAGATCGTAGACCGGTAAAAATAATTTCAATGTCACCTTCTGGATGATCGTCATCTTTCTCAATAAAGCCGCTTAAATGAATCATCCGTTTTGCTAAATCAAGAATTTTAACGGGAGAGCCCATATCTAATACAAAGACATCACCGCCTTTACCCATTGCTCCTGCTTGAATAACTAATTCTGCTGCTTCTGGAATAGTCATAAAATAACGAATAATTCGGGTATCAGTGACCGTAACAGGGCCACCATTTTCAATTTGTTCACGAAATAATGGTACGACTGACCCAGAAGAACCTAATACGTTGCCAAAGCGTACCATTGTAAATCGTGTTGTCGAATTCTGTTTATCAGCAGCGAGTCCCTGTAATACCAATTCGGCAAAACGCTTACTCGCCCCCATCGTATTAGTTGGTCTAACCGCTTTATCTGTCGAAATTAAAACAAAAGTTTCAACATTGGCCGCCAGCGCGGCCTTGGCACAACTCAACGTGCCAAAAATATTATTACTAATTCCTTCACTGGCATTCTGCTCTACCAAGGGCACATGTTTATAAGCTGCCGCATGATAAATTGTATCGATTGAGAATCGTCGACAAATCACTTCTAAGCGTTGCTGATTTTGAACGGAACCTAAAACAGCCATAACAGCTAATGTCGCATGATGCTGTTTCAATTCTTTTTCAATGGCATATAAAGCAAATTCATTAAGCTCAAACAAAACCAGTATCTTTGGCCTTATTTGTGCAATTTGGCGACATAATTCAGTACCAATTGAACCACCGGCACCTGTTACCATCACCGCTTTATTATTGATGTTGGCAGTTAACAAATTCTGCATTGGTGTAACTTGCTCACGACCCAATAAATCAGCAATATCAACTTCTTGAATATCCGAGGTGGTCACCTTACCTTCAGCAATATCACTCAACCTCGGTAGTGTTTTAATATGAATTGGATAGGGTTCTAATAACTCAATAATTTCATTACGGCGAGCTCTAGAAATAGAGGGAATTGCCAGTAGTACCTCTTGCACATAGAATTTTTCAATTAGGTGATTTAATCGGCTAAAAGGATAAACAGTAAGGTCATCAACCTGCTGGTTATGGAGTTGCTTTGCATCATCAATAAAGGCAACTGGCCTTTGTTGGTTTTTACTCTTCAAGGCTGTCGCTAACTGTACTCCTGATGCCCCTGCACCATAAATAATAACCGGTGGAATACGTCGGTTTAGGCTAACATCAAACTGTTTGTTATTCTGAAGATCTGAAAACCACCAACGAGCAACTAAACGACTACCGCCAACAAATAACAATAAAATTAGGGCATTGATGCCATAGACGGTACGAGGAACCACACCTGCTAAAGAACCTGAAATCAATATCATTGTCGCAAACAATACGGTATATAACGCAACTGCTTGGAATATTGTTGCTAATGCATGCAGCCCAATATATCGAACAACGGCACGATACAATCCAAACCGTATAAATACTGGAATGGCAGTAATCGGAGCCAATGCAAAAATCCAGAACTGCTCTTGTGGTGGGAGGTATAACTCACTATATCTAAGAGAAAATGCCATCCATAAGGCAATCACAATTGCGATAAGATCCACGCTTAACGTGATAAGCCGCTTCATAGATCGCGAGCGTGATAAAAACCATTGTGAAACAGATGACATAATCGCGTGAGACATAAGAAACGACTTCAATCCTTGAATAAAAATTAAGGGTGATTATTTCATATAAATCAAAAAATTACTTGTCTCTAAATTATGAGTTAACGCTGTTAGAGAATTTGGATATAGAAAATGGTACGCCCGACAGGATTCGAACCTGTTACCCTCGGCTTAGAAGGCCGATGCTCTATCCAAATGAGCTACGGGCGCATTATGAAATCGTAGGCGGGATATTATATAGAGTTTTGAAGTGGTCGGGGCAGAGAGATTCGAACTCCCGACCCTCTGGTCCCAAACCAGATGCGCTACCAGACTGCGCTATGCCCCGACATTTCGAAGACAGTCATCCCCGAAGAAAGGCGAAATGATACGCCGTTGACTATCATCAGTCAATCACTGCTTTGATGTTATTAAGCCAACGTGAGAACATAGCCCTTTTTGATTGCTCGGAACCTCTTAATGAGTGCACAATTGATAGATGGTAAAGCTATTGCGGCTGAACTTAAACAAGACCTTAAAAAGGCTACTGACAAACGCTTAGCAGCTGGAAAACGTCGGCCAGGTTTAGCGGTAATACTCCTTGGAGGCGACCCTGCGTCCCAAGTCTATGTCAGTAGTAAACGTCGCAGTTGTGAAGAAATTGGTTTCAAGTCAGATTCTTATGACCTGCCAGTCAGCACTACCGAAGCCGAACTTTTAGCACTTATTGAACAATTAAATAATGATGATGAGATTGATGGCATCTTAGTCCAGTTACCTTTACCTGATCATATTAATACCGATCTCGTTATTGAACATATTGTGCCGCATAAAGATGTTGATGGTTTCCACCCTTATAATATCGGACGTTTAGCTCAACGTAATCCCCAACTTCGTCCTTGTACACCCAAAGGTGTAATTACCTTATTAAGAAAAATAGGTATTGATTTGCGAGGCCAAGAAGCAATTGTTGTTGGCGCCTCTAATATTGTTGGTCGCCCAATGGCTTTAGAGTTACTTCTAGCGGGTTGTACGACGACTGTTTGCCATCGAATGACAACTAATTTAGAAGATCAAGTCCGTCGCGCAGATATTCTAGTCGTCGCAGTCGGCAAACCCAACTTCATTCCAGGTGCGTGGATTAAACAAGGTGCTGTTGTTATTGATGTCGGTATTAACCGTCTTGAAAATGGCAAATTGGTAGGGGATGTTGAGTTTGATGTCGCAAAAGAAAAAGCATCATGGATTACGCCAGTTCCTGGTGGCGTTGGCCCGATGACAGTTGCTACATTAATGGAAAACACCTTGTATGCAGCTGAAAAGTTACATAATAACTAAGTGATAGCGTAAAATTACACTCGACGCCAACTAGTCTGACCAGCATTATCTTCTAATACAATACCCATTGTGGTTAATTCATCACGTACTTGATCGGCCATCGCCCAGTTTTTTTCAGCTCGCGCAATATTGCGCTGTTCAATAAGGCTTTCAATCTTGTCAACATCACCGTTATCGCCAAGCAAAAAGTCTTCTGGGTTTTGTTGAAATAATCCAAGAACATCACCAAAAGAGCGTAATAATGCAGCTAGGTAACTTTCCTGTTCGCCATTATTCTGTTCACTCGCCTTGTTAATAGCTTGTCGAACATCCGCCATGACTGATAAAGCTAAAGCAGTATTAAAATCATCATCCATTGCATCACGGAATCGTGAACCAAAGTGACTGTCATCTTGCCAATTAACATCCGCTTGGGGAGTGATATTTCGTAACGCGGTATAAAAACGCGTTAGAGCTGCTTTAGCTTGTTCCAGAGATTCATCAGAATAATTCAGTGGGCTACGATAATGACTGGTTAATATGAAGTATCGGATGACTTCCGCTGAATATCTCACTAGCACTTCACGAACCGTAAAAAAGTTACCTAATGATTTAGACATCTTTTCATCATCAATCCGCACAAAGCCATTATGCATCCAGTAATTGACTGACTGGCAACCATGCGCACCTTCTGACTGGGCGATTTCATTTTCATGATGAGGAAACTGTAAATCTTGCCCTCCACCATGAATATCAAAGTGCTGTCCTAAACTTGTTGCTGACATCGCAGAACATTCAATATGCCATCCCGGGCGACCTTGGCCCCATGGTGAATCCCATGCTGGCTCTTCTACTTTTGCTGCTTTCCACAGCACAAAATCTAAAGGATCATTTTTAGCCTCATTAACGGCGACACGTTCTCCCGCGCGCAATTCATCAATATGGCGACCGGATAATTTACCATAGCCTTCAAATTCACTCACATCATAATAAACATCGCCATTATCTGCAGCATAAGCAAACCCTTTCTCAATGAGCGTTTCAATCATTGCGATGATCTCAGTCATTGACTCTGTAGCTTTAGGTTCTTGACTCGGTCTTATCACGCCTAAGGCATCTGCATCCTGATTCATCTCATCAATAAAACGCTCGGTTAGAGATTGGATGGTTTCGCCATTGTCATTAGCGCGAGCAATAATTTTATCGTCGATATCAGTGATATTACGAATATAAGTGACATCATAACCACTAGTACGTAAGTATCGCGTGACCACATCAAAGACCACCATCACCCGTGCATGACCAACATGGCATAAGTCATACACCGTCATACCGCAAACATACAATGTAACCTTGCCTGGTACGATGGGTGTAAACACTTCTTTTTGTTTAGTTAGGCTATTATGAATTTGTAGCATGTAATACTCACTTATCGATTACGCTTCTGACCGTTGGCTGCATATTTTACGGGATGTTGGTCATGAAAAGTAGTTTAAACACTCCCCTTAAAATGTTAATTGCTCTATCATTACGCT
This sequence comes from Piscirickettsiaceae bacterium, assembly GCA_013215775.1. Taxonomy (GTDB): domain Bacteria; phylum Pseudomonadota; class Gammaproteobacteria; order Nitrosococcales; family Methylophagaceae. The sequence goes on along the minus strand of JABSQO010000002.1, from coordinate 100,833 downwards.
TTTAATAAAGTAAATATGAAATAGTTATGAATACTTTTTTCCGATACTTAGCACCACTACTATTAATAACCCTATCATTCTCTGCAAATGCAGAAGGAGACCATGCCTTGCCACAAGTAAAACTAGAAACTAATCATGGTGATATCATCATCGAATTAAATGAAGAAAAAGCACCGAATACTGTCGCTAATTTTTTAAGCTACGTTGAAGATGGCTTTTATGATGGCACCATTTTCCACCGTGTCATTTCTAATTTTATGATTCAAGGTGGCGGTTTTACACCAGACTTCATCCAAAAGTCACCAAAAGCACCTATCGATAATGAAGCTAATAATGGTTTAAGTAATGTAATCGGCTCAATTGCTATGGCGCGAACAGGAGACCCACATTCTGCAACAGCACAGTTTTTTGTCAATGTCGCAGATAATAATTTCCTTGATTTTCGTGAAGAAAACCAAGCTGGCTGGGGCTACACTGTCTTTGGAAAAGTGATTGACGGCATGGATGTTGTGAATGAAATTCGCATGGTTGGAACAGGTAGCAAAGGTCCGTTCCCAACAGATGCACCTGATGAAGATGTTATTATCACCAAAGCAACTGTTATTGAATAACATCGTTACTTACATTAGCCCTCCTTCGTGGGGGCTAAATATTCTCCTATGACCACGCTGTTTATTTCCGACCTTCATCTTAGTCCTAATAATCCAGACTGTATTGAACTTGCTGTCAATTTTCTGCAAGAAGAAACAAAGGACATAGAATCACTCTACATCTTAGGTGATTTGTTCAATACGTGGTTGGGGGATGATATTGTGCCCACTGCGTTTAACCCATTGATCAGACAACTACAACGGTTACATCAATCTGGTATTAAAACCTATTTAATGGTGGGGAATCGTGACTTTATAATGGGTAAAGACTTTGCCCAGCAAACAGGTTGTGAATTACTCCCAGACGATTATGTAATAAACCTATATGGAACAGAAACGTTGCTATTACATGGTGATACTTTGTGTATTGACGATGTAAGTTATCAACGTTTTCGTTGTTGGAGCCGTACTAAACTCTTTCGGTGGTTTATCTATCATATTCCTACCCGCTACCGCCAACGAATATCCGATAAAATTAAACAAAAAAGTCATCAACAGAAACAGTTCAAATCAACCATGATTATGGATGTAAACCAAGCGGAAGTGATTCGAGTCATGGAACAATTTAAGGTCAATCAGCTTATTCATGGGCATACCCATCGACCCGCAATCCACCAACTTGAAGTTAATGGTAAGGCGGCCAATCGTATTGTATTAGGTGACTGGGACAATGAAATAAGCTACTTAAAATGCGATGACCAACAATATCAGCTGATTGATCACCGCGTCGCTAAAAACAGGCTAAGTACCCGCTAATAAAGCGCGTCTATCTAATTCTTGTTTTAGTTTTTTAGGTGGTACATATCCCGGTAAAATTTCACCACTTTCCAAGAATAATGATGGTGTACCACTCACACCTAAACGACGGCCCATTTCATAATGCGCTTTCACGGGTGTATCACAACTATCCGAATCAACCAGTTGACCATTCTTAGCATCTGTCATGGCCTGTTTCCGGTCCTTAGCACACCATACATCTTCAGCCTTATCAAATGATTCAGAATCAATGCCTGCACGAGGAAAAGCCATATAACGGATTCGGATTCCTAGATCATTATAATCTGCCATTTGTTGATGTAATTTACGACAATAAGCACAATCAATATCTGTAAATACTGTCAGCGTATATTTTGTTTCTTTAGGTTCATAGATAATCAAATCTGCTTCATCTAATGCCGCTAAAGCCGATCGTCTCAGATTAGAACGCTTATTTTCAGTCACATTCTCGCGTGTTTCCAGAGCAATCACTTCTCCTTGGAAAACATATCGAAGATCTTTAGAAAAATAAATCACTTCACCTTTAATAACCGTCTCATATAAGCCGGTATTATCCAATGGTTGAATACTGTCAATCTCGATGCCCGGCATAATTGATTCTAATTGTGCTTGTATCGTGGCCTCACCTGCTGCTAATTCATCAGCCGCCTGCGAAAAGCTCATCCATGCTAATAGGGGCAACCATAAAAAATGTCGTTTCAAAATTTAACGTTCCTTAATCTCTAAAATTATTAAACTGTAATGGCATCTCTACATCATCATTATCTCGTAACAAAGCCATTACTCCTTGCAGATCATCACGTTTTTTACCGGTAACACGTACACTGTCACCCTGTACTGCAGATTGAACCTTAGCTTTACTTATTTTAATCATTTTGACTATTTTGCGTGATAAATCTTTATCAATTCCTTCACGAATAATGACATCTTGTTTACGCATTTTGCCATTACCAACGGAGTCTTTAACATCCAAACAACTGACCTCAATGCCTCGCTTCACCAATTTCATTCTAAGGATATCTTGCAATTGGTCCAATTGAAAATCGCTGTCTGCATGCATCGTCAGCACTTTGTCTGACTGCTCTACCCGGGCATCAGTTCCTCGAAAATCAAATCGATTGGCTAATTCACGGTTAGCTTGATCAACAGCATTGGTTAATTCGTGTTTATCAATTTCCGAAACAATATCAAATGATGGCATTGTGCTCTCCTAAAACGGTAATTATTGATGTGCAGTTTATCACTTGCCGATCATCGTGAATAAGATTATTAGCCTCTTGGATGATGCTGTGCATGTAATGTTTTCAAACGTTCTTTAGCCACATGGGTATAAATCTGTGTAGTCGATAAATCAGAATGACCTAATAATAACTGTACGATTCGCAAATCTGCACCGTGGTTCAGTAAATGTGTTGCAAAAGCATGACGTAACGTATGTGGTGATAAGTCCTTTTCTATATTGGCCTGTTTAGCATAACGTTTAATCAAATACCAAAATGCTTGCCGTGTCATTGCTTTTCCGCGTTTAGTTGGAAATAAATCGTCAGTCACCTTGCCATTTAATAACGCAGGTCGACCAGCTAATAAATATTGCTGTAACCAATCCAAAGAAATTTCACCTAGCGGCACTAAACGCTCTTTATTACCCTTACCCACACAACGAACAAGTCCCTGCCGCATATTCACTTGTTCAAATGTTAAGGCAACTAATTCCGACACACGTAGACCCGTCGCATAGAGAACTTCTAACATTGTCCGATCTCGTAGACCTAGCGCATCATCAACATTAGGTTGTGCTAATAATGACTCCACCTCATCCTCAGTTAAACTACTGGGTAAGGGACGGCCTAATCGTGGCGATTCAATTTGTGCAGTCGGATCAGAATCACGAATTTCTTCACGACATAAATAACGATAAAAACGACGTAAGGCCGATAATAATCGTGCTTCACTGCGGACTTTTCGTCCTTCTCGCATCCTCTGACTTTGATATCGTAATATATCTTGGCGACTCGCCGCTGCCAAATCAACATCAAACTTGCCTAGCCATGTTGCAAAACTGACAAGATCACGTTGGTATGCCGCGACTGTATTTTTACTTAAACCCGATTCCAACCATAGTGAATCCAGAAATGGCTGTAAATAATGGCTGTCGTTATCTATTTCGCTCATGCTCTAATAACCATTGTTTTACCATTATTTCTTGACCCTCTGTTTTGCCACCAAAACCACCAATTCCATGTTTTGATACTACACGATGACAAGGTACAACAATAGGGAATGGATTGGCATGACAGGCATTTCCAATGGCACGTGCTGAACTATTTAGTGCTTTAGCAACCTCTGAATAAGTCTGCGTTTCACCGATAGGAATAGTACGTAGATACTGCCATACTTTTTGTTGAAAATCGGTGCCTTGAAACAATAGTGGTGTCGACCAAGTATTATGAGCTTGTACAAAAAAGGCTTCTAACTCTCGAATAAATTTCTGTATGGTCGGATTGCTTTGAGTGCTTGCCACTACTGGTGAGGAGAATAAATCAATACCCTGCAAATAGTGACCAGATGCCGATATCGTTATTTGGCCAAAAGGTACATCAATAATTGTATGGGTTTGTATATTCATAATACAAAAAAAGGGTACCACTAAATAATTAGTAGCACCCTTTTAAATTTGTCAGATCGATTAACACGATCTCTGATACAAATCGTATTAAGACAATTTTTCTTTAATACGAGCTGCTTTACCTGTTAATTCACGCAGGTAATATAGTTTAGCGCGACGAACAGCACCGCGACGTATCACCTCTACACTAGCAACCGCTAGGCTATGTGTTTGGAAAACACGTTCAACACCAACACCATTGGAAATTTTGCGGACTGTAAATGCTGAATGTAAACCACGGTTACGTTTAGCAATAACGACACCTTCAAACGCTTGTTCACGTTCACGGTCGCCTTCTTTAATTTTCACTTTCACAATAACAGTATCACCTGAAGAAAAGGCAGGAAGGTCCTGTCTCATTTGTTCAGCATTTAGCTGCTCAATAATATTACTCATTGTTCTACTCCTAATTCCTACTTCTCTTCATGCCTATATTCGGCAATAAATTGTTCTAATAATACTGTCTGTTCGCTAGATAATAATTTTATTTCTAACAAATCAGGCCGCCTTAACCACGTTCTTCCTAGAGACTGTTTAAGACGCCACTTTCGTATTGCCTCATGATCTCCACCTAACAGTACTTTTGGTACTATCTGGTTCAATAAATTTTCGGGCCGTGTGTAATGTGGGTGATCTAATAGACCATCCATAAAAGAATCTTGTTGCGCTGATTCTTCATCTCCTAATACACCCGGTAATAACCTTGCTACACCGTCAATAATGACCATTGCTGCCAGTTCACCACCACTGAGAACATAGTCTCCAACAGACCACTCCTCATCAACCTCTTGTTCTATCAGACGTTCATCAATCCCTTCATAACGTCCTGCAACAAAGATCATCGCTTCTCTTGTTGCTAATTCTTGCAAACCTTGCTGGTCGAGTTTCCGACCTTGTGGTGATAAATAAGCCACTTTAGTTTGCTGACCTAATGCCTTTTTTGCAGCATGAATAGCAGCCTGCAATGGTTCAACTTTCATCACCATGCCCGGACCACCACCGTAAGGCCTATCATCTACTGTTCGATGTTTGTCCTGCGTAAATTCACGCGGATTCCAATAATCTATGGTTAATTTGCTTTGCGTTACCGCTCGACCCGTCACACCATATTGCGTTATTGCATCAAACATTTGAGGGAACAAAGACACCACACCTACTCGCATGACCTGTTACCCCAGTTATCCAAATCAGTAATCCAACTCCCAATTAACTCGAATGACATTATCATCCAAATTAACCTGTTCAACAATCTCTCCCATTACAAAGGGAATCAATCGTTCAACATCATGTTCTTTATCTTGTACCAGCAACACATCATGTGCGCCTGTCGCAAGTATTTCTTTAACCTGCCCTAGCACTTCATTTCGCAAGTTAATCACTTCCAAACCAATCAACTCAGACCAATAAAATTCATCTTTCGCTGTTGGTTTTAACTGTTTTTTAGTAATCGCTAGTTCACTACCGATTAAAGGTAAAACCTGATCAGGGTCTGTTATATCAACCAAACCAATTACAATACCTTTACCTTGTGCGCGACCACCCGATATCTTTGCTTCAACCCACTCACCTTTACGCGATATATATAACGGTGAATAAGCTAAAATATTTCGTCTAGGTTCGGTGAATGAAAATACTTTCATCCATCCTTTCACCCCAAATATGCCGGATATTTTTCCGACCGGGATAAATTCCTCGGACACGCTGAAACCTAAAGTATCAACAGCAATTAAGCTGCTGTTTTTACTTGCTCAATAAGCTTCGTCACACGAGCTGACGTTTGCGCGCCTTCAGCAATCCAATGAGTGATACGTTCCATATTCAAACGTAATGTTTCTTCTTGGCCTTGAGCCAATGGATTGAAAAAACCTACACGTTCGATGCAACGACCATCACGCTTGTTACGTGAGTCCGCGACTACAACTGTATAATAAGGCTGCTTCTTTGCGCCACCACGAGATAATCTAATTGTTACCATATTCCTACCTGTTCAAAACTGGATCGAAAAACAGACACATTCTACGCAACAATCCAGCGTTTGAAAAGCTTAAGTTTGCTTTATCTTTAGAAAGGTAGTCCGCCCCCCATTGGCATTTTACCACCAAGGGCTCTCATCATCTTCGCCATACCCCCTTTCTGACTCATTTTTTTCATCATTTTTTGCATTTGAGCGAACTGTTTTAGTAAGCGATTAACATCCTGGATCTGCGTGCCTGAACCTGCGGCAATGCGCTTTTTACGAGACCCCTTAATAATATCAGGACGGATACGTTCTTTTTTGGTCATTGAATTAATGATCGCTTCCAATTTACCCATTTCTTTATCATTAACTTGTTGTTTAGCCGCCGTCGGAATATTACTCATTCCTGGCATTTTTTCTAACATCGAACCAATACCACCCATATTGCTCATTTGGCGAAGTTGATCTCGAAAGTCATCTAAATCAAATCCTTTACCTTTTTTAAGTTTATTGGCTAATTTCTCGGCAGAGCCCTTATCCATTTTTTGCTGCGCTTCTTCAACTAAAGACAACACATCGCCCATTCCCAAAATTCGTGATACAACACGATCTGGATGGAAAGCCTCTAACGCCGCTGTTTTTTCACCGACCCCCATAAACTTGATCGGCTTACCAGTTATATGACGAATTGATAACGCCGCACCACCGCGAGCATCACCATCTGTTTTCGTTAGAATTATCCCTGTTAACGGTAATGCTTCATTAAATGCTTTAGCTGTGTTGGCAGCATCCTGTCCAGTCATACTATCAACAGTAAACAAGGTCTCAATAGGATTAATGGCAGCATGGATTTGTTTAATTTCCGCCATCATATCGTCATCAATATGCAAGCGACCAGCCGTATCGATAATCACAACATCAATAAGTTGGGATTTCGCTTGTGCTACTGCCGCTTTAGCAATTTCAACAGGATTTTGATCTGACTGGCTTGGGAAAAAATGCGCATCAACTTCATTCGCCAATGTTTTCAATTGTTCAATCGCTGCAGGCCGATAGACATCAGCACTAGCCACCATAACTGATTTTTTTTCACGCTCTTTTAACCATCGAGCTAACTTGGCTACACTGGTCGTTTTCCCTGCACCTTGTAAGCCTGCCATCAAAATAACGGCCGGAGGCTGAGTGGCAAGGTTAAGCGTTTCATTCGCATCGCCCATTACAGCAATTAATTCATCATTAACCACTTTAACTAATGCTTGCCCAGGGGTAAGGCTACGTAACACGTCTTGGCCCATTGCACGTTCTTTCACTCGGCCAATAAATTCACGAACGACGGGCAAAGCAACATCAGCTTCAAGTAATGCCATGCGTATTTCGCGTAGGCTATCTTTTACATTATCTTCCGTAATTCGACCTTGGCCACGAATCTTTTGCAGCGTACTGCCAAGTCTTTCACTCAAACTATCAAACATGGTTCACCTTGAACTGTTGTCTATACTGGAAAATCCAGCATATATTATGGTGTCATTATAACTGATATGATTAGCAGGTTTACGGTGACTCGTTTATCATGGCGAGTCGCAATAGAACTTGTAGAAACCACTGAGGAATAAAATGCCATGGCTTTGGCAAACGCATTAGCTATTTTGCTCTATCTGAGTTGCAGCGTCATATTAATACGGATTTTTGTCCAACGTGAAAGTGATTCTAGTATCTCTCTTCCAGTTAATCTGGTGACATTACTCGCACTCATTTTCCATGCGGCTGATATATTTTTTACAATGAAATATGCTGGCGGCTGGGATCTAAGTCTATTTTCATCTTTAAGCATTGCAAGTTGGTTAATGGCAGTTATTGCCTTAATAATCGGTGCAAAATCATCCCGCGCACATCCGGGAATAGTGATTTATCCATTGGTCATGATCACTCTGGTATTAAAATCCAGCTTACCTAGCACTCAAACAACTGCCCTCATTAACCCAGCACTTGAATGGCATATTTTATTGTCCCTAGCAGCATACGGGTTATTTATTTTAGCAGCGATTCAAGCCATTATTTTAGCAATGCAAGAGCGCCAATTACGCCAACATAATATTAGTGGCGTTATGCGAAAATTGCCACCCGTACAAACGATGGAGCACAACCTATTTCAACTTATTACCGTCGGTTTTATTCTGTTAACTATTGGTTTCATTACTGGCATAATCTTTATTGAAGATCTGTTTGCTCAACATCTTGTCCATAAAACTGTGCTATCTATCACAGCATGGATTGTTTTTGCTACATTATTATGGGGCCGATGGAAATATGGCTGGCGTGGTAATACAGCCGTGAAATGGACGATCACAGGGTCTATATTTCTGGTGCTGGCCTATTTGGGCAGCAAATTAGTATTAGAATTTATCTTATAACCCTATATAACTAAAATATGCTTGAATCAACATCGCTCGCTTTATTATTTTTTATTTTATTCATCTTACTGCTTTTTTCAGCTTTCTTTTCCAGTTCTGAAACGGCATTAATGTCACTCAATCGCTATCGCCTTCGTCATCTTGAGAGTGAGGGCCATGCAGGCGCTATTCGAGCAAGCCAATTATTAGCCCGCCCTGACAGATTAATTGGTTTAATTTTACTCGGTAATAATTTCGTTAATATCTTTGCTTCTGCCATTGCTACCATTATCGGGGTGAAATTATATGGTGAAAACGGGATTGTTATTGCCACACTTTCACTGACCTTAATTATATTGTTATTTGCAGAAGTAACACCTAAAACACTAGCAGCACTACACCCTGAACGTGTCGCCTTCCCAGCCAGTTTTATACTCAAACCATTACTAATATTGCTCTACCCTTTAGTTTGGTTTATCAATGTGATTACAAATCGCTTATTAGCCTTATTCGGTGTATCTCCAAAAGATTCCTCCTCTGCAGCCATTAATACAGAAGAACTTCGCATGGCCTTAAAAGAGGCTGGCAGTCTCATCCCAAAACGCCATAAAGAAATGCTAGTCAGTATTCTCGATCTAGAGAAAATGACGGTTAATGATGTCATGATTCCTCGTAATGAAATCGAAGGATTAGATATTAATGGCTCCTTGCCCGACATCATCAAACAATTATCGTATTGTGGCCATACACGATTACTTGTTTATCAAGACACGTTGGATAATATAACGGGGATTTTGCACGTTCGTAAGGCAATGCACTTACTCGCTCAAGATAATCTGACACAAGAAACATTGAATAGCATTATTAAAGAGGCCTATTTCGTTCCAGAAGATACGCCACTCAATACACAATTGATTCAATTTCAGCGTCATCGAAGACGGACGGGCCTAGTCGTAAATGAATATGGTGATATTCTTGGTCTCACGACACTAGAAGATATTTTCCGAGAAATCGTTGGTGAATTTACTGCCGATATCATTGATGAGGATAAAGATATTCATCCTCAAAATGATGGAAGTTACCTTATTAATGGCTCGGCCAATATCCGTGATATCAATCGTAATAATAACTGGCATCTACCTACCGATGGCCCTAAAACTATTAATGGTCTTATTCTCGAGTATTTAGAAAGTATTCCAGATCCAGGTGTCAGTTTACGTATCGGAGATTATGTCATTGAAGTGATTCAGACCACTGATAATATCGTACGTACAATTCGGATTCGTACCGATAAAATACAACTCAAGGCAAAGGAATAATGCCACCTTTACGACTTAAAGCCTGTAGTTTAAGTAGCATCGATAATATTTCTTTGAAGTCTATGCTTGGCCTAGCTGGCGATCTGCTCACTCATGAATGGATCATTGTTGATCACGGCACAGCTGATCTTTGCCTTTATTCCTTAGATACTGCTGAAAGTAAAATCGCATGGCTACAACGAGGAAAAGGTCTTACAGCCTTATTAATCTCAGGCAATAATTCAGATCTTGAAACCGCTGATATTATTTTAAAAAAACCACTGCGGGCGAAAAATTTCTCCGAGGCACTTAATGCTATTGAGAAAAAAATCAAACTTAGTAATGCCTCCGAGAAAATAGCAAAAACAACATCTACGGAAAAGCCTGCTAAAACAAAACAAACAAAAGTTAAAAAGCCATCCTTGCTTACTTCGCTGTCATCAAGTATTTCTAAAGTATTAACAAACAAAAAATCACCCGCTAAAGATCTGCCTAATTTAACGTTATATTTACCGGAACAAAACAAAACAAAACCGGACACAATTTTAGATCCTGCTTTACTTAAACAATGGCTTGATGGACTGCCTGAACATGATGATGACAAAATCATCAGCTCAATCTTGAGCAACATTCTCCTCTTAAACCGTGCTGTTATCCCGGCAAAAACACGCATCGCCCTATTAGATATTTATCGTCAACCTATCAGTAAATTAGTTTTCCACCGTGATATGGTTGCTATCAAACGTGAAATAGATTCACCTACTGAATTTCTAAGAACAGTTAATGCCCTTGGCTTGTTACTCGAAGAGCTAGCTATCGGCTATAAAATTATCATTAATAATGCCTACCAGCAGGGTGAACGACCGCAATCAAATGATCACTTTTTAATCGCTCTTAATCGTGCTACAGAACTGAATAGTCTGCGTATTCTCCATGCTTACCGTTATTATCATTCGCCTCCAACAAACACAATACATGAATTACACCAATTCTATATTTATAGTGAAGCAAGTGAAATATCACATAAAACAGTCTCGATTAAAGGGATTGAAATCAACACGTCGGTTTATCAACTCTATTGCCAAATTATGCTGACTGGCCTCGCAGATCCATACAGCTTAGAAAAATATGCTGTATTCCGGCTTTATAATTTAATGGAAAAATTAACCGATAAAGTAGAAATCAAGTCTTTGACGAATAAACAGAAAAAAGCGAGCTTTGATTTTCTAATGTCAGGTTACTTCTGCATTGATTGCACTGCTGACACTCTTCCCAAGCCATTAACTAAAACGGCTGCAGAAAAACGAGTATTACCACAAACAAGAATGTTAAATACACACGGTGTATTACTTGCTATAGAGCAGAGTTTTATCAAAGCATCTCAGGCTGGGCATAGCGTTTACGATCTTGATATGCAATTGTTGAAAAAAATTATCCCACAAATTAATACATCTTATGAACGAAAATATCATCGTCTCCCTAGTGTGAAAAATCGCCAAATTAATTTAGCCAATGGTGTCTCCGCAATCCAAACTTGCCTAAACGCTAACAAGCTAACGAGAACACTTGAATGGTCAATGATTAATCAAGGAAGTAACGGCATGATGGCTAGCCGAGATAGTGAGGGTTGTTATCAACTTAATATTAATGAATTAATAGGTGTATTTGAAAACAATGTACAACCAAAATTGGCCACCATTCGCTGGTTACACACCAATAATAATGACATTGTTCAAATAGGTTTAGATATCCATCTAGGTCATCCAATAGCCATATCTTTTACCCCTGAAGGTGAAACTAAATCGTTAAAGGGGTTATTATTATCAGCAGATGATGACACCAAACAGCCCGCAACACTGATTGTTAATAAAGGTATTTACTCAACCAATCGAGTGTTACATATTGTTGAAGGTTCAGAGGAATATACAATCTCTGCTGATAAAATAATCAATAATGCCTTCAACTATGAGCAATTTAGTTTTAATATTACCAGCAAGAAGTAACGGTGAAACGAAAATACATCATTTACTGTCATAGCAATACACAACTTAAGGAAATAACATGCGTATTCTGTTTAAATTAATTGCATTACTCATCATTGTCGCCATTGCTGGCCTCATTGCTGTGCCATTCATTGTTGACCCCAATGATTACAAACAAGAAATCTCCGATCAAGTAGAAAAAGCCACCGGACGGACATTAACACTAGATGGTGATATTGGCTTATCTGTTTTCCCATGGATTGCACTTGAACTTGGTCCATTATCACTCAGTAATGCAAAAGGTTTTAAAGCCGATACTTTTGCCAAAGTAAATGCGGTACAAATTCGTATCAAACTGATGCCATTGCTACAAAAACAATTAGAAATGGATACCGTTATTCTTGATGGGCTTGTGCTTAACTTAGAAACAAATAAAGAGGGTAAGACTAACTGGGATGATCTCGCAGGTGGTGATGAAAAAACATCGGAAAAAACCGACACCTCAAGTGCTAGTGCACCCGCTCTAGCCGGCATTAGTATTGCAGGTGTAAGCTTATCGAATGCTAACATTCTATGGGCAGATGCCAGCACTTCTGAAAGTTATAGTTTAAACAATCTAAATTTAACTACTGACCCATTAGTTCCAGGCAAACCGACAGCTGTTGAAATGGATTTTGATATTGTGAGTATAAAGCCACAGGCCAAAGCACATATCGCCTTAAAAACCAAAATAATGGTTGATCTTGAATCTCAGCAATATTCGTTAACTGATCTTAACTTCACCACTCAAGTAGAAGGACAAGAACTTCCTTTTTCCAAAGCAGATATCGCCTTGGAAGGAAACATTAATGCCGATATGGTCAAACAACTGGTGACTATTGAGGGTTTATCTTTAACGGCTAAAGCAAACAAAGATCAACTAACTATAGATGCTACCTTGTCTGCAAATATTTCTGCAAATCTTGCTAATCAACAGACTTCATTAAAAGCTGTTGAATTATCTGCAGAAATTACTGATCCAGCGTTACCTGGTGGCAAAACAAAACTGACGTTAACAACCGATATTATGGCTGATATGCAACAGCAGACGCTATCACTTTCTGCTTTAATACTTGAAGTACAAGATTTGTTACTTAACGGCGATATTAACGTCAGCAAATTATTGTCAGACAATCCCAATGTTGCCGGCAATATTAATATTAAACCTTTCAATGCAAGACAATTAGCAAAAAGTTTAGCCATCGAACTACCCCTTATGGCTGATGACTCAACTCTCGAACTTATTGAGCTCAACACTGAATTTACGGCTTCTGCTCAACACTTTAATGCCAAACAATTGAATCTCACTCTTGACCAAAGCAAATTAACCGGTCAATTAGCAGTGACTAATTTTGCTAAGCCTGCCATTCAATTTAAATTAGTGCTTGATGAAATTGATGTTGACCGCTATTTACCACCCGTTAGTGAGGAGCAACAAGCTGCTGCTCCACCTGCAGCAACTGCCGCCGCTGGTGCCAGTGAACTTCCTCTTGAAACCATAAGACAACTTAACGCCAAAGGTACATTCGACATTGGCAAGTTAAAAATCAGTGGTACTCGTAGTGAAAATATCCATATCGAAATCAATGGTGCCGGAGGTGTAGTCAAACTAGATCCGATGAGTGCCAATTTGTATCAAGGCCAATATAACGGTAGCGTTCATCTTGATGCTCGTGGAAAAACACTCAAACTTGCCATTAATGAAAATCTAAAAGGCGTGCAAGTTGGCCCTTTATTAAAAGATTTAACCGGCGATGACAAACTTTCTGGAATAGCTAATTCTCAAATAAAGTTAACGGGTAATGGAGCCACTGTTGATCAGATTAAACAATCTCTAAGTGGCAATGGTAATTTTTCTTTTACTGATGGCGCATTGAAAGGTATTAATGTCGCTGAAAGTATTCGTAAAGCTAAAGCAGCATTATCTGGTCAAATACTACCTTCTTCAGATGAAGCTGTGCAAACAGATTTTTCTAGCTTAACAGGCTCATTTATCGTCAAAAATGGTATTGTTGATAATCAAGATTTACAAGTATCATCACCATTGTTACGTATTACTGGTGCTGGTTTAATCGATGTGCCAAAAGAAGAAATTAATTACGGATTAAAAGTATCTATCGTTGGCTCAATAGCTGGCCAAGGCAGCGAAGACTTAGCGGATCTCGAAGGTCTAACCATTCCCGTGAAAATCACCGGCACATTTAGTGAGCCCAAACCCACTGTCGATCTTGCTAACTTATTTAAACAACAAGCCACTGAAAAAGCAAAAGAAGTCGTTGCTGACAAATTAAAAGACCAATTAGGTGGCGAATTGGGAGGATTATTAGGCGGTTTACTCGGAACAGATAGTACTGAAACAACAACCGCTCCAGCTGATAGTAATACGACAGAAGCCGAGCCAACTTCAGAGCCAGAGCCAGAACCTGCCAAAGCTCCAGAGCAACAGCTTGAAGATGCGCTTAAAGATAAACTGAAAAGCTTCTTCTAAAATTCAGATCGGTATCCGTAGCTAAATATTGGCTACGGGCATTGCATTATTTTGACTACCTCAAAAGAGTTCAGTGATAGCTTATTAGTCTGGTTTGATCATTCTGGTCGTAAAGATCTTCCATGGCAACAGCAGGTAACGCCTTATCGTGTCTGGTTATCTGAAATCATGTTGCAACAAACACAGGTTGCTACGGTTATTCCCTACTACCAACGCTTTATCGAGCGTTATAAGGATGTTTATTCTTTAGCTCAAGCACACCTTGATGATGTACTCGCTTTGTGGACTGGCTTAGGTTATTACGCTCGAGCTAGAAATTTACACAAAGCGGCTACTATTATTATGCAGCAGCATCAAGGTGAAATGCCTAATGATTTAGAACAACTCATTGCATTACCAGGCATCGGTCGCTCAACTGCTGGTGCCATTATGGCACTGGCATATCACCAACATCATCCTATTCTTGATGGCAATGTAAAACGTGTTCTTACTCGTTACGATGCAGTGTCAGGTTGGACTGGCAAAAAGGATATTGAACAAAAGCTATGGAAACGTGCTGAACAATTATTGCCCCAAAAACGTATTGCTAACTATATTCAAGCGCAAATGGATTTAGGCGCAACGATTTGCACTCGTAGTAAACCTAAATGCAATCTTTGCCCCATACAAATTAATTGTCTTGGATTTCAACAAGGTGATCCAACAAAATATCCATCATCTAAACCTAAAAAGGCCATACCGATCCGCAAAACCAATTGGATTATCGCACAATCATCAGATGGAAAAGTTTTATTACAACAACGACCTAACAGTGGGGTTTGGGGTGGATTATGGAGTTTTCCAGAATCGGATACCAGTGAAAATATTAGTAATATTTGTAAAAACTTGTTCAATATGGCGGTAATAAACATATCGCCACAATCTTCTATACGTCATGTGTTTAGCCACTTTAGGTTAGATATATACCCCCACCTTGTGTCCGGTAATGAACATCATCATCATATTGCTGAGAATAAAAGTTTTGCTTGGTATAAAATAGAAGATGCATTACAACTAGGTTTACCTTCACCGGTAAAATCGTTTTTAAAATCATTACAATAAGAGGAACCCATGGCACATATTGTCCATTGTGTTAAACTCGGCGTTGAAGCTGAAGGTCTGGATTTTCAACCCTACCCTGGTGAGCTTGGCAAAAAGATATATGAGTCCGTCTCAAAAGAAGGCTGGCAAATGTGGTTAGGCCAACAGACAATGTTGATAAATGAAAATCGATTGTCGTTAGCTGATCCAAAATCACAGCAGTTTCTTAAAGAAGAATTGGATAAATTTTTCTTTGGTGAAGGCTCAAAACCACCAACAGATTTTGTAGCTGAATAAATTTAAACATACTAGTACAACTAGTAAACAACAACAGAGGTTAGACATGGCAGAACAAGTTACTGGAACCGTTAAGTGGTTCAACGATGCAAAAGGTTTCGGTTTTATCGAGCAAACAGATGGTCCAGATGTATTTGTACATCACAGTGCAATCCAAGCTGATGGATTTAAGTCTTTAGCGGAAGGTCAAGCTGTAACAATGGAAGTAACTCAAGGTGCAAAAGGTCCACAAGCTGAGAATGTAGTCCCAGCTTAAATAGCACTTAAGTAATATAAAAAGGCCGGCTGGAGTTATCCACCGGCCTTTTTTATTTGTGTCATATTTCAATACTCATTAAGATTTATCCATGAAAGTCTTTAGTTTTAGAAACATTCGTGTTGTTATTTTACTATCAGTATTAGCTATAGCGGCCATTTACACCCAAGAACAACGTCTCAATACCACTTCATGGTTTAAGCCAATAGAAGTGACTATTTTCCCAATCAATGGGGATAACACTCAAAAGACCGAAAACTATATTGAACAATTGTCACTTAGTGATTTTCAGGATATTGATGATTTCTTCAATCGCGGAGCCAAACAATATCATTTAATCGTAGAACAACCTATTCTCACGACACTTAGCAGCAGTATTAAAGATAAACCTCCAGCCCCACCAGAAAATCGTAATTCAATATTCGATGTCATGATGTGGAGTCTTAATTTACGGTATTGGGCTTGGAAAAACACCCCTGATAATAAGTCCAATACAGATCGTATTCGGCTCTATGTTCTCTATCACCAAACTCAAGACAATCAACCGCTCGATCATTCTTTAGGTCTGCAAAAAGGTTTAATTGGTGTTATTCATGCTTTTGCTGATACACGACAAAACCCACAAAATGCCATCATCATGTCTCATGAAATACTACATACCGTTGGTGCATCTGATAAATATGGTTATAACAACCAACCTATTTATCCAGAGGGTTATGCTAAACCTGAACAAAAACCACTTTATCCTCAACGTAATGCTGAAATTATGGCAGGCCGGACTCCCCTATCAAAAATCGAGTCCAAAATACCTAAAAGCTTGCGTTATGTATTAGTGGGTAAGACAACAGCTGAAGAAATTAATTGGCTGATGACACCATGACAATACTCGACCCTGCTCAATTTATTCGTGATCAATTTTATGGGGTTTTATCAACACACTCACTATCAGAAGCTGGATATCCCTTTGGTTCAGTCACGCCTTATATCATTAGTGATAATGGTGACATTGCAATTTTCATTAGTCACTTAGCAGAACACACCCATAATATTCAAGCCAATCCTAAAGTATCATTAACAATTTTTGATCCTACTGATGTTGACAACCCAAGTGCGGGAGCACGCGTGACCTGCTTGGCAAATGCAGAACTTACTAAAGATGAAATTCAACTACGTAAGCACTATCTTGAGAAATTTCCTGCAGCTTCGATGATATTAGAATTGCCTGGTTTTAATTTTTATTTACTAAAATTATCTAAAATCAGATTAGTAGCAGGCTTCGGCCAAGTAAAATGGTTAGAACCAACATCATTAGATCTTTAATATTGTACCCGTTTCATCTATAACTAACCGCTTGAACGCTTCCATTAATGCCGTTAAACGTTTACCTCGACGATGCACTAGATACCAATGACGTACAATAGGAAATGACTCTACATCCAATACATGTAATCGTTCTGAAGAAAGTTCCGCTTCTAAAGTATGCAGTGATGCAATACCTAAACCCAATCCTGCTTCAACAGCCTGATTAATAGCTTCATTACTGCTCATTTCCATTACTGAGCTAATGCTATAACCACTTTGTTCAAAAAAACGCTCCATTGCGATCCTTGTACCCGATCCATGCTCACGTATAATAAAGGTCTCCTGCTGCAAAACAGATAAGGGGATTTGTTTTTGTGTAATTAATTCATGTCCTTTAGGAGCGATAACAACTAATGCATTTTCCAAAAAGGGGGTTGCTTCGACATCCAACCCTTCTGGTGGTTGCCCCATGATCACCATATCAACCGTATTATCATTCAAATGCTTTAATAAACTTTCACGATTGGTGACATCTAGACTAATTTTTGTACCCGAAAATCGCCGATAAAATTCGCCTAATAATTTCAAAGAAAAATAGTTAGCGGTTGTTGCTACAGCAATAGTCAGTCGCCCTCTTTCACTTCCTCGTATTTCATTAAACACATCATCTAACTCGGCGAGTTGTTGTGAAATATTCCGTGCGTAAATAAGTAATTCTTCACCGGCTTCAGTTAAAAATAATCTCTTACCTATCCGTTCAAACAAAGGTACTTCAACTTCATTTTCCAATTGTTTTATTTGCATTGAAACAGCAGGTTGGCTTAAATATAGTAATTCAGCCGCACGGGTATAACTTAAATGTTGTGCAACAGCTTCAAATATTTGAAATTGGCGTATTGTTATGTTCATACCCATCATCATAAGTATTTCTTATCTATATTGTCAAAATATTTGAGTATTATTTATACTAAAAATACCCTACACTTCAACTACGTTATTCAAAAACGTACGAACTGAGAACATTAGGAAAAGTTTAAGAAACTATTTAGAATATTTTAGTTTTTTTAAGAATTGAGATAAAAATAAAATATTTTAAGTAGTTTCTTGGCCATTCACTAACTATATAGAAGGTAAATATAATGGATCAATCATCACGTTACGCGGATCTTAGTCTGAAAGAGGAAGATCTTATCGCTAATGGCAAGCATATGCTTGTCGCTTATACCATGACCCCAATGCCAGGTTTTGGTGGCTATTTAGAAACAGCAGCTCACTTTGCAGCCGAATCATCAACAGGTACTAATGTTGAAGTTTCAACCACTGATGACTTCACCAAAGATCTTGATGCAATGGTTTACGAGATTGATGAAGCAAAAGGCATCATGAAAATTGCTTACCCGAATGATCTATTCGATCGTAACATCATTGATGGTCGTACTATGGTCGTATCATTCTTAACGCTAGCTATTGGTAATAACCAAGGCATGGGTGATGTTCAATGTGCGCAAATGCAAGATGTCTATATACCAAAAGCAATGCTAGATATTTTTGATGGCCCATCAATGGACATCACGGATATGTGGAATACGCTAGGTCGCCCACGTGTCGATGGTGGTTATATCGCTGGCACAATCATTAAACCAAAACTAGGCCTACGTCCTAAGCCTTTCGCTGAAGCAGCATACCAGTTCTGGTTAGGTGGTGATTTCATCAAAAATGATGAACCACAAGGTAACCAAGTTTATGCTCGCATGAAAGAGGTTACGCCATTAGTTGCCGATGCAATGAGACGTGCTCAGGATGAAACAGGTGAAGCGAAGTTATTCTCTGCCAACATCACTGCTGACGATCACCATGAAATGTGTGCTCGTGCTGATTATATTTTGGAAACATTTGCTGAAAATGCTCATCATGTTGCCTTCTTAGTCGATGGTTATGTAGGTGGTTGCGGCATGGTAACAACGGCTCGTCGAAACTATCCTAATCAATACTTACATTACCATCGCGCAGGTCATGGTGCGATTACATCACCTTCATCTGTTCGTGGTTATACCGCGTTTGTTTTAGCTAAGCTTTCACGTCTTATGGGAGCCTCTGGTATCCACGTAGGTACTATGGGCTACGGTAAAATGGAAGGCGGAGCTGATGATAGAAACATCGCTTACATGATCGAACGTGATAGTGCTGATGGTCCTTTCTATCATCAAGAATGGTATGGCATGAAACCTACTACCCCTATCATCTCTGGTGGTATGAATGCATTACGTTTACCTGGTTTCTTTGAGAACTTAGGTCACGGTAATGTGATTAACACATCCGGTGGTGGTGCTTATGGCCATATTGATAGCCCTGCAGCGGGTGCAACATCATTGCGCCAAGCATTTGAATGTTGGAAAGCAGGTGCAGATCCTATCGAATTTGCTAAGGAGCATCGTGAATTTGCTCGTGCATTTGAATCATTCCCAGGTGATGCTGATAAGCTCTACCCAGGCTGGCGTGAAAAATTAGGCGTACATAAATAAGCCTAATTACCAAAAGAAAAAAGATACCTCCCTACCACTCCGGTGGTGGGGGGAATATCAACACCAAAACTCCATTTATTCTCAATCATTGAGAGCATTCAGCAAAATAAATAATATCGACAATTATCCTTTCTTTTCTTGAATTCTTTCTTTCACAAAAAGCCGACATTATGACTGATATAAGCCAATACCTAATCAAAGAAGAACCTTTCTATCAAGCTCAAAATGACGAGATTGAACTATATAGTGCTGCTTATCAAGCTCGCCTACCGGTCATGGTTAAGGGGCCAACAGGCTGTGGTAAATCACGTTTTATTGAACATATGGCGTGGAAATTAAATAAGCCATTGATCACTGTTGCCTGTAATGAAGATATGACCGCCTCTGATTTGGTCGGTCGTTATTTATTAGATGCCAATGGCACACGTTGGTTAGATGGGCCTTTAACAATTGCAGCACGAATTGGGGCAATTTGTTACTTAGATGAAATCGTTGAGGCGCGTCAGGATACAACGGTTGTTATCCACCCATTAACCGATCACCGTCGTGTATTACCTTTAGATAAAAAGGGAGAATTGCTTAAGGCTCACCCTGATTTCCAACTGGTTATTTCTTATAATCCGGGTTACCAAAGTCTCATGAAAGACTTAAAACAATCTACCAAACAACGTTTCACCGCATTTGAGTTTGATTACCCTAATGCAGAAACTGAATCAACTATTTTGCAAAAAGAGACTGGTATTAACGCCGAATTAGCAGAAAAATTAGTTAAAGTAGCAGGTACCGCACGTAACTTGAAAGGCCATGGTCTGGATGAAGGTATCTCAACACGCCTACTGACCTATGCCGCCTCATTAATGGATCAAGGTATCGAAGCTAAAGCCGCTTGTAAAATGGCATTAGTACGCCCTATTACTGATGATGCTGATATCCGTGACACCTTAGATCATGCCATTAATACTATTTTCGCTTAACTATTTAGATAGTTCACCATGAGTGACACTGAAATTGCAGAAAATCCCTACCGTGAAAAGCTAACATGTGGCTTTGACCAAATCGATCCTATTTTTGATGAATGTATGGCAGAAGCAAGTGCCTTATTATCTGAGAAAGGTATTGAAGATTATCTACAAGGTGCCTCACTCATTTGCTCAATTGGTCGTGGTGTTGAACCCGTACTGAGCTATTTGGAAGACATTCCAGCCATGGCAGAACACCTTGGTGAACAGGTGATCAGCCTAGTCTCTCAAACAGTGTGGGAATTTTCTCGCACCATTAATGGCAAAGCGATCCCCATATTTTTGCAGACACTGCCAACGGTTGCCCGACGCTTGGGCGATATTGATGCCTTACAGCTCTACTGTGATCTTATCTTTGACATGATGGAAAAAACATCGGTATCAATTCACGGGCATCATGCCACTATACCTAGTCCTAGTGTGTCTGATCTATTAGAGAAAATGCCTTACCTGATCGGCCAGTTATCACTTGCAGGCTTAAAAAACTGGATTGATTATGGCATTCGCTATTACAACACACACCCTGAACGTCAACGAGACTTTTTTACCCTACAATCTGCTGATAGCCTTGCCATTATGCAACGCGAGCGACATGGCACGTTATTCTATGATCATGAACGTAAACTTAATCTCTATATGCAGGGTTTATGGCAGTCGGACCCTCAACTTGTTCCCTACTCTTTAGGGTTTGATGAACTACGCAAACCACAACCTTATTTTGATCAATTAGGCTTCAGAATTCCTGATGTTTATGATGATATTAATACCGTCACAGGTATCGATCGTTATCGTGCGACTTTAGCGCATATGGCAGCACATCAACGGTGGACTAAACCTATCATCGCTGATAACTATAGTCCTTTTCAACGCATGGCCGTAGAGTTTATTGAAGATGCTCGAGTCGAACATTTAGCCATCCAACAATATCCTGGTTTACGGCAAGTATTTATTAAACTGCATCCTCGTCCTATTGAGGGCGCATGCGATCCAGAAATACAATCGTGTCTCCGCCATCGTCTTGCTATGTTGTCATTGGCATTGCTAGACCCTAATCATGGTTACACCGATCCAGATTTACTGGAGTTTACAGAACGCTTCCACGACACAATGACGGAGGGTGAATCCAGTACCAAAGAAATTGCCGGTATTGCCTTATCGTATGTTGCTCGAACACGCATTCAAAGCGACCAACTTGCCAATGTTTTTTTTGATGATACCGAAATTGATTACCGTGATGATAATCGTCATATGTGGATATTTATCGAAGAAGGGGATGAAGAAGAGTCATTTGATGATCATCGTCAAACCCAACCGGAGGAAGAAGAGCATCAAGGTTTACCCCCCCGCCATTATCCCGAATGGGATTATAAGTCCCAAAGCTACCGCCCTGACTGGGTAAGTGTGTACGAAGCCTTACATCCAACCGGTAATGCAAGTGACATTGATACACTATTAGAAAAACATAATGCCGTTCTCAAACGGATGAAACAGATTTTAGAATTATTAAAACCTCAAAATACCGTGCGTATTCGTTATCAAGAAGAAGGCTCTGAGCTTGATCTCGATATAGCCATTCGCTCATTAATTGATCTGAAAAGTGGTAGCCAACCTGATACCCGAATTAATATGAGCCATCGTCATGATGGCCGAGATATTGCTGTGATGTTATTGCTTGATCTCTCCGAATCAACCAATGATATTCCACAAGGTGCAAGCCAATCTATTTTAGAACTTTGCCAAGAATCCGTGTCACTTCTTTCTTGGTCTATCGATCAGCTTGGGGACAAATTTGCCATAGCAGGTTTTCATTCAAATACCCGCCATGATGTGCGTTACCATCATATTAAAGGTTTTAGCGAACAATGGAATGATGAAGTTAAAGGACGAATAGCGGGGCTTAAAGCAGGCTATTCAACCCGTATGGGTGCAGCAATGCGTCATGCGGCCCACTACCTTTCTGCTCAAAAAGCAGATAAGAAATTATTATTAATAATTACCGATGGTGAACCCGCTGATATCGACGTGGATGATGAACGTCTATTAATTGAAGATACACATAAAGCAGTACAAGAACTTGATCAACAAGGTATTTATAGCTATTGCATTACGCTGGATCCCCATGCAGATGACTACGTAGATGATATTTTTGGTCATCAACATATGGTCATTGATAATGTAAATAAATTGCCCGAAAAACTACCTGCTTTATTTGCCAGCCTGACAAAATAAAATAAAATAAGGACATAGTGTGAGATCCGTATATAAATTATCAGCCTCACTATTATTAGTGATAAGTCTATACAGCACCTCAATATATGCCGATTGGGGATCATTCCTTGAAGACCTTGCTACTGCCGGTAAAGAATTGTTGTCCAGCAATTCCGACTCTTCAACTGATCTTGATTACGACACTATCGTTTCTGGTTTAAAAGAAGCGTTAGATATCGGTACACGCCATGCGGTTGATAATGTCAGCCAAGTAGATGGATACCTTGCCAACGAATTAATCCGCATTGCTATGCCACCTCAATTACAACAAGTCACTGACTTAATGAGAAAATTTGGCTTAAGTGGCCAAGCAGATGCATTTGAACAAAGCATGAATCATGCAGCTGAAGCAGCTGCACCACAGGCAACTGCATTAATTGTTGATGCCATTAAAAATATGAGCATAGAAGATGCCAATACGATTTTACAAGGTGACGATGATGCAGCAACACAATATTTTCGTGATAAAACCACTACACAATTAACTGAATTATTTCGCCCAACTATTGAAAACTCACTTAACCAAGTCGGCACAACTAAGTACTACAATGATTTGGCAGGACAAATTGCCGCTATACCATTAATAGGTGAAAACGTTAATCTTGATTTACCCGACTATGTTACCGAACAAGCGTTGAATGGCTTATTCACAGTCATCGCCCAAGAAGAAAAGAAAATTCGTGAAAACCCAGCTGCCAGAACAACAGAGCTACTCAAACAAGTCTTTAGAAATTAGTAAATCTGTTACTATCACTAACCAAACATATCAATAGGATCTCCCATGTCAGTACCCCATAAAATCAATCTTTGCAGCCAAGGTATTGCACTTAAAGCATTATTCACCGGCTATTTAATTGTAGTTGCTATTGGTTATATGATGGCATTGGTACAAATCCAATTTACACATGGCCTCGCTGATGGTGAAATAGGTTTATCCGTTGATGATATTGTTTATAGTTATTATGGCAAACGCTCTGGCTCAGTCCTTGAAGCCAAACTAAATGGCTCAATGCAACTGATGGCACCAGAAGAAGATCGATTAAAAATTATCAATTGGGTACATAAAGGTGCTGATGAGAAAGCGTTTTATGATACTGGCATTCGCAAGATTATGGATACTAGCTGTGTAATGTGTCATAACGCTGACTCTGGATTACCCATCCCTGATTTTACTCAATTTGAAAATGTAGTAGAACGCGCTAAAACAGACACTGGCGCAAGCTTCTCTTCTCTTGCACGGGTATCACATATTCACCTTTTTGGTATTGCCTTTATCTTTATGTTTGTTGGGTTAATCTTTAGTTTAGCTGCCGGTGTCCCTAAATATTTGAAGGCATCTGTCGTCGTAATGCCTTATATCTTCTTGCTCCTTGACATCTCGTCATGGTGGCTCACCAAACTCAACCCTAACTTTGCATGGCTAGTCATTATTGGTGGTGGCGCAATGGCACTATCATTTGGCTTTATGTGGATTGTTTCTATGTATGAAATGTGGATAATGCCACGTCTACATAGTGATGATCGTGATGCGTTATTGGATGAATAAAAAATATTTAATAGAAGATGTATATTGAAACTAAGAAGCGCTCACTGATCAAAGGTATCAGCTGGCGCTTTTTTGCGACCAGCACAACTATTATTATTGTTTATCTTTTTTTTGGCCGACTAGACCTCGCTATTGCAGCAGGTATTCTAGAATCGTTCGCAAAAATATTTTTATATTTCTTTCATGAACGTGCTTGGCAAAAAATCAAATTTGGAAAACAACGTATAGAACCTTTTAATCTTTGGTTCACAGGTTTACCTTCATCGGGTAAAAGCACATTAGCTGATGCGGTATTTATAGAGCTTCAAAAAAATGATATTCCCCTTGAACGAATCGACTCAAAAGATATCCGTGATCTTATTCCAGACGTGGGATTTGAGCGTAAAGAACGTCATCGCCACCTCACTAGAGTCGGCCACCTAATAAAAACACTACAAAATAATTCTGTTTCATCGGTTTCATCCTTTGTATCACCCTACAAAGAGAGTAGACAAGCTATAAATGAAATGACCACTAATTATGTTGAAGTTTACGTGAAGGCTAATCTAGATACCTGTAAGAAACGAGATATCAAAGGTCTTTATAAAAAAGCAGAGTCAGGTGAGTTGAAGAATTTTACGGGTATATCTGATGTCTATGAAGAACCTGAATCACCACATATCATAATTGATTCAGATACAGAATCCATTGCTGATGCAACATCTAAGATCGTTCAATTTATTAAAAAAAGCTATATGCCCTAATCGCTTTTATTTATCTGAAAAGTAGTCCTTAGTTAGTTTAAATACCACAGGGCTAAGTAATAATAAAGCGATCAAGTTTGGTAAGGCCATTAAGGCATTCAAGGTATCTGCCACCAGCCAAATAAATGATAAATTAGCAACAGCGCCTAGTGGCACTGCCAATATCCACAGAATCCGAAATGGGACAATGGAACGTACACCAAAGAGATATTCCACACACTTCTCACCATAGATGCTCCAACCTAGTATGGTTGTAAATGCAAAAATACTTAAGCCAAAAGCAACAATAAACCCACCAATGCCCGGCAATGCCGATTCAAATGCCAGAGAAGACAAACTCGCACCTGTTTCGCCACTGGTCCATGCTCCCGATACAATAATCACCATCCCAGTAATCGTACAAACAATAAGTGTATCGATAAAGGTACCCAACATGGCAATTGAGCCTTGACGAATAGGACTATCTGTCGTTGCTGCAGCATGAGCAATAGGTGCACTACCTAAACCCGCTTCATTAGAAAATACACCACGAGCAACACCAAATCGAATAGCAGCCCAGACTGCCGCACCAGCAAAACCACCCGTCGCTGCAACAGGTGTAAAAGCATGAACAAACACAAGTTCAAATGCGGATGGGAGCTGAGACATGTTCATGACTAAAATAATAAAACCGGCTAAGACATAAGTAACCGCCATAAAGGGCACAATTTTCCCTGCCACTTCAGCAATACGTTTGATGCCGCCGATCAATACCATTGCCACTAGAATGGCAATCACTATGCCAGTTATCAAATGTGGCACACCCAAATTTGAATACAAAACATCTGCAACTGAATTAGCTTGGATTGTATTACCAATCCCAAATCCTGCTAAGGCGCCAAATAACGCAAAGGCAGTACCCAACCAAGCAAAGCGACTACTTAAACCATTCTTGATGTAGTACATCGGCCCACCGACTTTATGACCATTTTCATCTGTTTCACGAAAATGGACAGCCAACACCGCTTCAGAATACTTGGTTGCCATACCGACTAAAGCCGTCATCCACATCCAAAAAAGAGCACCCGGCCCTCCTAGAAATATGGCGGTTGCTACTCCGGCAATATTTCCGGTCCCAATGGTTGCTGCTAGTGAAGACATCAATGCATTGAAAGGCGTAATGTCACCCTCGCCTTGTTGACGTTCTTTATCTCGCCCACTCCAAAGTAGCTTAAACCCATAGCCCATTTTCACTATTGGCATAAACTTCAGCCCAATCATTAACACCAGACCTGTGCCGAGAATAAGCACGAGCATCAATGGCCCCCAAACAATGCCATTAAGCTGTTTGATGAAATCTGTCAGTAACATCATGTCCACTCTTAACTATCCTCAACTAATCAACGTTAATGTATCCTAGCACGCTGCTTTAATCTGACAAATAACACTAACTTAATTCTTTAGCCTTCCTGTTTAGCCTCTAACAAATCCCAACGCTGATAAGCAGCTTCCAACTCCATTGTAATATTTTCTAATTCATCTTGAATTTGGCTAATCTTGTCTGGCGTTTGTTGATAAAACTCTGGCTGACTGATCGTGTCGTGCAATTTTGTTTGTTGTTGTTCGAAATTTTCAATCTTCTGAGGCAAGGCTGCTAAATCAAGTTGTTCTTGATAGGTTAATGTTGATTTCTTTTTATTTGGCTTTACCGCCGCCTTTATCGTTATTTTTTTCTTGGCCTCAACTTGAATATCTTTTTGACGTTGATGTAGCCAATCATCATAACCGCCAACATATTCACGCACCTGTCCGTCATCATCAAAGACGATACTACTGGTGACAACATTATTAATAAATGAGCGATCGTGGCTAACTAATAATAATGTTCCCTGATAATTCAGCAACAGATCTTCTAACAAATCTAAGGTTTCAGCATCCAAATCATTGGTCGGTTCATCCATAACTAATAAATTAGCAGGTTGGGTAAATAATTTAGCTAATAACAGGCGGTTTCGCTCACCACCTGATAAAGCTTTTACGGGTGTTCTTGCACGTTCTGGTGTAAACAAAAAGTCTTGTAAATAGCCCATAACATGTTTCTCAGCACCATTTATTGTAATGAAATCTTTACCTTGTCCGACATTATCAACGACGCTGGCCTGTTCATCTAATTGGCTCCGCAATTGATCAAA
Source organism: Piscirickettsiaceae bacterium (assembly GCA_013215775.1). Classification (GTDB taxonomy): domain Bacteria; phylum Pseudomonadota; class Gammaproteobacteria; order Nitrosococcales; family Methylophagaceae. The sequence goes on along the minus strand of JABSQO010000002.1, from coordinate 73,383 downwards.
ATAGGCAACTTCAATTTTAGTACCTAATTTAACGGTGCCTGATTCAGCTTCTAAACGACCTAATAAAATAGATAATAATGTCGTTTTACCACAGCCATTAGGGCCAATTAAACCTATACGATCACCACGCTGAATAACCGTATTAAAGTCTTTAAATAATACTCGGCCATCATAGCTTTGGCTGATATTTTCGGCCTCAATCACCAACTTACCACTGCGGTCGGCATCTTGCAGCTGCATCTTAACGTTGCCTTGTTTTTCTTGCCGTTGGCTACGTTCTCGACGTAATTGTTCAAGGGCGCGTACGCGGCCTTCATTACGAGTGCGTCTGGCTTTAACACCTTGCCTTATCCACACTTCTTCTTGGGCTAGTTTTTTATCAAATAGTGCATTTTGCTGAGCTTCATCAGACAACATTTCTTCCCGGCGCAGCAAATAATTCGCATAATCCCCAGGGAAACTCACTAAATTACCTCGGTCTAACTGCACAATTCGTGTTGCTAACGACTGCAAAAACATTCGATCATGAGTAATAAATAATAAAGTACCGTTATAACTCTTTAGAAATTCTTCTAACCACGTAATAGATGAAATATCCAGATGATTTGTCGGCTCATCCAATAATAAAATATCAGGCTCTTTAACCAAAGCTTGTGCTAACAATACGCGTCGTTTCTTACCACCTGACAATGATGAAAAATCATCATCTGCATTTAATGATAATCGTGTAATGACACTTTCGACTCGTTGTTCCACCGACCAACCATCAACCGCTTCTAAGTTGTGCTGTGCTTTTTCTAAAGCCGCCAATACTTTGTCCGAACTATCCGTTTCTAATTGGTGGATCACATGATGATATTCAATTAATAACGGCGCTATATCACCTAAACCTTTGGCCACCACATCAAATACACTACCTTCTGTCCCTGCTGGCACTTCTTGTTCTAATCGGGCAATTTTTAAACCTTTACCTAAGACTTCTCCTCCATCTTGTTTGATCTCACCCGCAATCAACTTCATTAATGTTGATTTCCCAGCACCATTTCGACCAACCAAACAGACTCGCTCACCTTTCTTAAGTTGAAAGTCTATTTTATCCAGTAGATTAGGGCCGCCAAAACTAACGGTAATTTGTTTTAATGACAATAACGCCAATGTTTATTCCTCAACAGCTTGTGCTGTTTCTAATTCTTCGCTTGCTTCAAGCCAATTTAATTCAGTCTGTTCTAAATCAGATTTATAAGTGGCTTGCTCTAATAATAATGTTTTTAATTGTTGTTTAGCCGTGTCGTCATATAGGCTGTTATCCGCTAACTTTTCCTCAAGCTCATTCAATTTGGTTTGCAAAGAGTCCATCTGTTGCTCAGCTTTTTTAACTGTATTTCGTAATGGCTGTAATTTTTTCCTTGCCTCTGCTGCTGCACGTCGATCCTCTTTTTTATTATTAACGACGGCTACCTTAGTCTCTGTTTTAGCCACTTTATCTTTGGTCATTAACCATTGGCGATAATCATCTAAATCACCATCAAATTCTTTGGCTTGACCATCTGATACTAACCATAAATCATCCGCCACAGTACGTAATAAATGTCGGTCATGTGATACCACCACTAATGCACCCTCAAAATCTTGTAAGGCCATAGTTAGTGCTAAACGCATTTCTAAATCAAGATGATTAGTCGGCTCATCTAATAATAATAATGCCGGTCTTTGATAGACCAATAATGCCAATACCAAGCGGGCTTTTTCACCACCTGAAAATGGGGCGACTGGAGCGAGTGCATCATCACCATGAAAACCAAAACCACCAATAAAGTTTCGTAAGTCACTTTCTGATGCTAAGCGGTCAAGCCGCTGTAAGTGCTGTAAGGGGCTATCCTCTAATATCAACTGCTCTAATTGATGTTGGGCAAAATAAGCAATTTTAATATCTTTGCCTTCTTTTCGTTTACCCTGCAAAGGTGGCAACACACCTGCAATCAGTTTTATTAATGTTGATTTACCCGCACCATTTGGGCCTAACAAACCAATTCTGTCACCCGGAGCTAATGATAACTTCACCTTTGAAATAATTGCTTGATCGTTATAACCCACCGCCACCTTATCCAAACTAATTAACGGTGCCGTCAATCGAGTCGGCGGTAAAAAGCTAAAATGGAAGGGAGAATCAACATGTGCAGGGGCGATTAACTCCATCCGTTCTAATGCTTTAATACGACTCTGAGCTTGCCTCGCTTTAGTTGCTTTCGCCTTAAATCGAGTAACAAAACTACGAATATGAGCAATTTCACGTTGTTGTTTATTATGCGCTGCTTGCTGATGGGCTAAATGTTCCGCACGCGCCAATTCAAAAGCAGAATAATTACCGGTATAGGCTTTCATCCCTTGTTGTTCGATATGGACAATTTGAGTCACCACTCGGTCAAGAAAATCACGATCATGTGAAATTAAAACTAAGGTGCCTTGATAACGACGTAACCATTCTTCTAACCAATAAACAGCTTCTAAGTCTAAATGGTTTGTCGGTTCGTCTAATAACAACAAATCAGAACGACACATTAATGCTTGTGCCAAGTTCAACCGCATCCGCCAACCACCCGAGAAAGAGGTAACAGGTATATTTTCCTGTTCACCAGAAAAACCTAAGCCATGCAATAAACGACCAGCTCGGCTACGTGCCGTGTAGCCATCAATCGCGGCTAACTTATCATGCAACTCAGTTTGGAGATGACCATCATGTTCTGCTTCTGCTTTAAGCAATTTCTGTTGTAGTTGAATATATTCCGTATCACCTTCCAATACATATTCAATAGCAGCCACATTAACGGCGGGCGTTTCTTGTGCCACATGGGAAATCACCCATGAATTTGGAATAGAAACACTGCCATGATCAGCATGCAATTGATCTTGAAATAAAGCAAATAAGCTCGATTTTCCAGACCCATTTGCACCGGTTAACCCAACCTTTTGTTTAGGATGAATAATCAGGTTGACTGATTCGAATAATAACCGTGGTCCACGGCGAATAGAGAGTTGACTGAGCTTTATCATGGTGCGCATTATACCCTTCGTCTCTAGGTAATTGCGCTTTAAGATAGGCTTTTGAATATTATGTAATTGTCGGTAGCTGCCAGTCGATTATTGTCTTACTATGCTGTTGAAGATAAGTATTAGCCTGACTAAAGTGTTTACAACCTAAAAAACCCCGGTGAGCCGACAGTGGTGAAGGATGCGGCGCTCTTAATACAAGATGCGTTTCCGCATCAATTACCGCCCCTTTTTTCTGAGCATAAGCTCCCCACAACATAAACACGACATGCTTACAGCGTTCATTAACGGTGGCAATTATTTTATCAGTAAACTTTTCCCAACCCTTGCCTTGATGTGCATTTGCATTTGAATCTTCAACTGTTAGCACTGCATTGAGCAATAACACCCCTTGTGTTGCCCAGCTTTCTAAATAGCCGTGATTAGCTGGTGCAATATCTAAATCAGCTTGCAATTCTTTATACATATTGACCAAAGAAGGTGGTGTTCTCACCCCTGGCAATACTGAAAAACATAAACCATGTGCTTGATTAGGCTGGTGATAAGGGTCTTGCCCTAAAATAACAACCTTAACTTCATCTAATGGTGTTGTTTCTAAAGCATGAAACCAATTAGACGAATGTGGGTAAATTATCTTTTTCTGATCTTTTTCGATTCTCAAAAACTGCTTAAGATCTTGCATATAAGCTTGCTCAAATTCCGCATTGAGTTCTTGCTGCCAACTGGGGGCATTTTCTAAAATCATACTGTTTCCCTATTAATTAATAGCAAAAAACGTATTAAAATCGCGACGTTCTTTCTGTGCAGTTTCAATATCTATTAATTCAAATGATACTGTACTGCCTGACTGGTTTTGAGCTAATTTAGCTAAATCCAAAGAAAAAACAGTACCAATTTTAGGATATCCACCTATCGTTGGGCGATCTTTTAGCAAAATGATCGGTAATCCTTGTGTTGTTATCTCAACACTACCGTAGCTAATACCTTCAGAAATCATTGTAGATGGAATATTTTGAATACGTTGTCCTTCAAGCCGACAACCGGTTCTATCCGATGCACCACTGATAGCATAACGTTGATTAAAAAATGTCTCTTTTTGTTGCTGATCAAATTGGTCAAACTGATAGCTGGGTAATAATCGAAGTGTGAGATCTGGTTTATAATCAGGCAAAAAATGTGAAGGAATAGAATGTTGTACTACTTTGGATGAATTAGCATGGCTTAGCAACTCATCCTCCTCCATCAATTGCAAACCAATTTGCTCACGTAAAGTGACCGACCTTGAATTAAATAACTGATCAGTTTGAAACCCACCTTTCACCGCTAAGTATGTTCGCATACCATTTTTTGCTACCGACCACGTTAAAGTATCTCCGGACTTAATGCTAATGACTTGCCATAATGGCTGTGTTTTACCATCAATTTTAAAATCTAAATCTGCGCCTGTCACCACGATAAAACTATCCGTCAACGCCTTTAATTCACAGCCACCAAAGGTAATCTCTAATATCGCATCATTGAAATGATTCTCTAGTAAATGGTTTGCCCAACAATAGGCATGTTCATCAGCTACACCCGATTGACAGAGACCATATTGTGCAAAACCAAAGCGACCATAATCTTCTATTAATGATAAAAAGCCGGACTTTATGACTTTAAAACTCACAATAAGCCACCTAAAGACAGATATTGTTGTTTATCAATGGGAATAAACCGAACATGATCGCCAACGATAAATCGGGTCAAATTCTCTGGGTTATCAAGAGAAAGGTCCATTGGGGTTTTACCAATAATATTCCAACCTCCTGATGAATTGGCCGGATATACAGCCGTTTGATTATCAGCTATCCCAACACTACCAGCAGGAATTTTAATTCTTGGATTTTGCAATCGTGGCTTTCTTATTCGCTCATCTACTTCACCTAAAAAAGCAAAGGCTGGACTAAAACCAATCGCATAAACTAAATACTTCGTTGAACTATGTATCTCAATAAATTGTGCAAGGCTCAAGTTTTTATAATTCAATAAATCTTCTAAATCTAAGCCCACGTCTACATCATAATAAACCGGAATTTCGATTACTTTAAAACTATAAGAGTCGGACACCACACTCTTGCTTAATAATATTTGTTCGACCTGTTGACAAAAACCGTCATGGTTCACTAAATTGAGCTTGTAGCTCACCATTAAACTTGTATATGACGGCACAACATCAATAATTAACTCAGCCAGTTCGTCCGTTAACAATTGTGTATAAAAGCTAATTTTTTCAATCAGATCTGAAGAAACACGATCACCAAAATAGATAATGATGGCATTTTCACCTGCCATCTTAATGGTACACACTAGGTTTTCTTCAGTATTTTAAGCGCTTCCACTGATGCTGGGTTATCTGAATGAAAACAAATAGTGTCAATATCGATTGCGTAATCCAAGGAAAAATAGTGATATTGATCGACTATTTGCTGTGGGTCTTCAAATATTGCACCTTGCTCGCCTCTCGCTATCAGTTGATGTAACTCATAACCCCTATCCGCAAATGCTTCATAAAGAAATTGAATATCTTTCTCATCTGAAATCGCTTCAAATAATTCAGTATTAATACCGACCTGTACCACCAACAATGCTGTTGGTTCCACGGCATGAATAACATCACACAATACAGCTAGCACATCAGGATCACGCATCATATCGTGATATAAAGCGCCATGTGGCTTGATATATTCTAGCTTTGCTCCCTGTTGTTCACACAATGTTTTGAAAGAGCTAACTTGTTTAAAAACAAGTTGAAATAAATCTTTTGTCGATATTGAGTGACTGACTCGGCCAAAATTCTCCTGATCAAAATAACTTGGATGAACACCAATTCGGACACCATGTCGTTTAGCCGAGTTAATTGCCGTGAGCATACTGTTTTCATCACCAGCATGACCTCCGCAGGCAATACTCGCCATATCAATCAAAGACATAATCTCCTCATCTTGATTTGGCGTTAAACATTCACCCAAGTCACAATTAATCAACTTCATAAAGCTTATACTAATGTCATTTTCACTATTGCACCATTCATAACTTGCGTAATTCAAAAACTTATGGAAAAGTAAAATCAAATTACCCCATCATTAGATTACAAATACATTAGGAAACCCCTTGGATCTCACCAAAGACCCCGTCCCTCAATTACTTAGAAATATTGCCATTCCAGCGAGTATAGGTATGTTTTTCAGTACCATGTATTACGTGGTTGATAACTTCTATGCGGGAATGTTGTCATCAACTGCACTGGCAGGTATTTCACTTGCAGCACCTATTTATTTTATGGGACTAGCGATATCAATTGGGGTAGGTCAAGCGACTAATGCCTTAGTCGGGAATGCTCGTGGGGCGGGAAAACAGTTAGAAGCTGAAAAAATCGCGGGGCATGCGATATCATTCGCTTGGGCATTGGCACTCATCACTGGGCTGTTAATATTGCTATCGACACCCACATTATTTGTCATGATGGGAGCCAAAGGTAACTACATTGATGATGCCCTCGCTTATCTCACCATTATATTACCTACCTTAGGGTTTCTCTCTCATGGCATGGCCGCTAACGGAATATTGAACTCACTCGGTGATACCACCAGTTTTCGCAATAGTTTAATCGTCGCCTTTTTAGCCAATATCGTACTTGATCCACTATTAATGTTTGGTTTTGGCTGGGGAATATATGGCCTAGCTGCCGCTACCGCATTAACACAATTGGGTAGCGCAGTTTATTTAACCCTTAAAGTGCGACAAAGCAAACTAGGAAACAGTCTCACTTTAATGAACTTAGTGCCTAACTGGCTTCATTACAAAGCACTTTTTCGACAGTCGCTCCCCGCTAGCACCAATATGTTTTTGATCGCAGTTGGTTCAGTTATTATTACCTCTGCTGTTGCTCGATTTGGCGAAAATGCCATTGCCGGATTGGGCATCGCATTGCGTATAGAACAGCTAGTATTACTTCCTACTGTCGGCCTTAATATCGCCGTACTATCGATAGTCAGTGTTAATTTTGGCGCCAAACTCTATCCCCGTATGGAAAAAGTCGCACTTACCTCAATCACCATTGGCACATCAATCATGCTTATTAGTGGCATTTTTATTTTTATCTTTTCTCAACCCCTTATTGCACTATTTACTGACAATGCGGCAGTGATCACAGTGGGGACCAGCTATTTACGTATTGAGGCTATTGTCTTACCAGCCTATGTCATTTCCTTCGTCACTGGTGCGGTCTTGCAAGGTATGAAAATGCCAATTATTCCAATGTACTTCAATATTATTCGACAACTTATACTGCCACTGGCCCTTATTACTATTGCTCTTAATATTTTAGGAACCGGCATTATGGGTGTGTGGTGGTCTATCGCCATTGCTACTTGGACAACAGCAACCGTACAATTTTTCCATATGCGAAATATTGTTAGAAAACAGTATTATTCGTAAGTCATTTTTTGACAAAAAATCATGACAAGCATACTCTTGAGTCTACTCTCTTTTGACGGTATTAATTATGGCAGAAAAGCTGGTTAAATCAGATATACAATGGCGTGAACAACTTAATGCCGAGCAATATCGTGTGACGCGTCAGGCTGGAACTGAACCACCTTTTTCAGGTGAATATGCTAATCATCATGATAATGGCATCTACTACTGTATTTGCTGCCAACAACCATTATTCTCATCGGATGCAAAGTTTGATTCCGGTTGTGGATGGCCTAGCTTTTCATCTCAAAAAGAACATGGCATGGTGACACATCATAGCGATACAAATCTTGGTATGGATCGTACCGAAGTACGTTGCCAACGGTGTGATGCCCACTTAGGTCATGTATTTGATGATGGTCCAAAACCCACAGGGTTACGTTATTGTATTAACTCGGTAGCGATAGATTTTAATGTCAAAGAGTGATTGGTTTGTTTACATCATAGAAGCTGAAAATGGACATTTTTATACCGGGATCACGACTGATATTAAACGTCGATTTTCTGAACATCAGTCAAAACAGGGTGGCGCACGATTTTTTCACACCAGTTCAGCCAAAAAAATTGTCTTTCAAGAACCCCATCCTGACCGTAGTAGCGCTTCTAAACGTGAAGCTGCTATTAAGAAGTTATCTCGGCAAGCAAAAAAAGAACTTATAGCACAGCAGTAACGTAAGACCATGTATAATGGTGAGTTTTCTAAAACTCCCTTACACAGGAATACGATCTTGCTTACTACTGCAAACATCACTATGCAATTTGGGGCCAAGCCCTTATTTGAAAATGTCTCGGTCAAATTTGGCGGAGGAAACCGTTATGGTCTGATTGGCGCCAATGGCTGTGGTAAATCCACATTTATGAAGATCCTATCGAAAGAACTTGAACCTACTTCAGGCAATGTTAGCCTTGATGTTCATGAAAGCTTTGCCGTATTAAAACAAGATCAGTTCGCTTATGAAGATTTGCGTGTTATTGATGTCGTTATCATGGGTAATCCTGAATTATGGGAAGTTCATCAAGAACGTGACCGTATCTATAACTTGCCTGAAATGTCTGAAGAAGACGGTTTAAAAGTAGCCGATCTTGAAGGTCAATATGCTGAAATGGATGGTTACACCGCAGAATCACGTGCCGGAGAATTGCTATTAGGTGTCGGTATTCCGATTGAGCAACATTATGGCCCGATGAGCGAAATCGCTCCTGGTTGGAAATTGCGTATCTTACTCACACAAGTATTATTTGCCGATCCTGAGATCTTGCTACTTGATGAGCCGACTAACCATCTTGATATCGCAACAATTCGTTGGCTAGAAGAAATTATTAATCAACGCAACAGCACGATGATTATCATCTCGCATGATCGTCACTTCTTAAATAGTGTTTGTACTCATATGGCCGATATGGATTACGGTGAATTACGTGTCTATCCGGGTAACTATGATGACTACATGTTGGCATCAACCCAAGCTCGTGCCCGTCAATTATCTGATAATGCTAAGAAAAAAGCACAGATTATTGAGTTACAAGATTTTGTACGTCGTTTCTCAGCTAACGCCTCTAAAGCAAGACAAGCGACTTCTCGCGCCAAAAAAATTGAAAAGATTGAATTGGATGATATCAAACCATCTAGTCGCGTTAATCCTTTCATTCGTTTTGAGCAAGAAAAGAAATTGTTTAGGAATGCTGTAGAAGTACAAAGTATTAGCCAAGGCTATGATAAAGAAGAACTATTATTTAAAGATTTTAAATTCATGACTGAAGTTGGTGAACGTATTGCCATTATTGGTCCTAATGGTATTGGTAAAACAACCTTGGCAAAAACACTTGCTACCGAATTACCGCCTAAAGACGGTGCGGTTAAGTGGTCAGAAAATGCCAATATTGGTTATTACGCCCAAGATCATGAAAATTTCTTTGAGAATGATTTGGATCTATTCGAATGGATGTCGCAATGGGCTTCATCTCAAGATGATGAACAAGTCATTCGCGGTACTTTAGGTCGCTTGCTATTTTCTGGACATTCAATTGAGAAAAAAGCCCGCATCTTATCTGGTGGTGAAAAAGGCCGAATGATGTTTGGTAAATTACTATTACAAAAACCCAATATTCTGATCATGGATGAACCAACCAATCACATGGATATGGAATCTATTGAATCGCTCAATATGGCGCTAGAGCAATACGAAGGCACATTATTCTTTGTCAGTCATGATCGTGAATTTGTATCATCATTGGCAACTCGCATTTTTGATATGACTCCTGAAGGAATTGTGGATTTTAAAGGGACGTACGAAGAATACCTAGTCAGCCAAGGTGTTAAATAATAGTCATTTTCTGTGGCCAGATATTTTATCTGGCCATTTTTGTTGATGAGTGCTTTGTTTCAAATATCACTCCGTGCTAACGTATCAGTAATCAACTTGAATGAAGGAAACATCATGTCCATAACACGCTTCTCGTTAGTCACTTTTTTTGCTGTTCTATTAACTAGTTTCAGTTTGTCATTTAGCTCCATGGCAAATGCCTCATCGGCCACCGAAATTGATATTGGCGTTATCGAAACATTAAAACGTTTCCGCCAAGATATTGCAGGAGGCGAGGAATTTTTAAAGCGTGGCAAAGCCGTTCTTGTCTTTCCTAGCGTAATCAAAGTAGGTTTTGGTATTGGCGGCGAGTACGGTGAAGGCGCTATGATCATTGGTGGCAAAACCGACTCCTACTACAGCACAGCAGCAGCTTCAATTGGTTTTCAGTTAGGTGCTCAATCTAAATCCCTTGTATTAGTATTTATGACTGATGAGGCACTAAAACACTTTCAATCTAGCAAAGGCTGGAAAGCCGGTGTGGATGGTTCAGTCGCGGTTATTGAGTGGGGTGTAGGTGAAGATATCAATACCATTGATATTGAAGATCCCATTGTCGGTTTTGTATTTAGCAACAAAGGACTCATGTTCAATTTAACCATAGAAGGCTCTAAATTTAGCAAAATTGTAAAATAAGATGACAAATGAATACCCAGAAAAAAGCTGCGAAATAGATCGGCTAGTGACTCATCCCAAATTAGTTGAATCTGCTTTAGCTGGCACTAAAACACAACAACGTCGTGATGGAGTTTATGCTTATCCCGGAGAAACCTTTGAATTAGAAGGTGTTGAATTTACGGTGACAAGTCTTGAGCGTAAAACATTAGGCGATATGACCGACGCGGATGCACAAGCGGAAGGCTATCCAAATATGGAAGCTTATAAAGCCATTATCCTACGGATGCATGCTGGTATGAAATGGAATGAAAGCCACAAAGTATGGGTGCATCAATTTAGCAAAACAGCATAAAAAATTCACGCTCAGCTTAAGCAAGCACACTATCAACTGTTAGAAATAAATGATCGGTTTTATTCTCCGTTCATTTACGCTCGTAGATTCTTTAAATCTAGGTCATTAATCTACTCTAAAGCCTATTTTGATAGTGACTTGCCAATATTTGACACCATCATCTTCAATATATCCACGTGTATCAATTACATTAAACCAGTGCATATTTTTAATGGTTTCAGCGGCCTTTGCAATCGCATTTTGAATAGCTTGATCAGAACTTTCTGCTGAACTGCCTGTGAGTTCAATATGTTTGTATGTATGTTCAGTCATGATTGTTTCCTTATAAAATACAACGACATTATTCAGACTTGATCTTAGAATTATCAAAGTCATTAATAATGGTTATATCATAGTTTGTAATATCTAAAGCATCCTTGCAATTAAATATATGATTTATATATCTTTTGTATGGGTACTTGCGTATAATTAGCCGCTTATTTTTCCCCTAGCTCAGTTTTATACTCATAACTGAATTTCACAGGCGCATTCATGTCAGACACAGAACAAACTCCAGCTATCTCCTTTTCGGATTTGGGCTTATCCGCTCCTATTCTTAAAGCTGTTGATGAAGCTGGTTATGAAACACCCTCTCCTATTCAAGCACAAAGTATCGCACCTCTTTTAGAAGGTCGCGATTTATTAGGCCAAGCACAAACAGGTACCGGTAAAACAGCCGCTTTTGCATTGCCATTATTAAGCCGCATTGATGTTAAAAATAAAATGCCCCAAATGTTGGTGTTAGCACCAACACGAGAATTGGCTATTCAAGTTGCTGAAGCCATCCAATCTTACGCTCGTCACCTTAAAGGTTTACATGTATTACCCATCTATGGTGGTCAAAGCATGGGAATTCAACTAGGCCAATTAAAACGTAATCCACAAGTAATTGTCGGCACACCTGGTCGTATCCTTGATCATATTCGTCGTCGCACATTAAAACTAGGTGAACTCAAATCACTTGTTTTGGATGAAGCTGATGAAATGTTACGAATGGGCTTTATCGATGATGTTGAAACCATCCTGAAAGAAACACCAGAATCACGCCAAGTTGCCTTATTTTCAGCAACCATGCCGGGCCCTATTCATCGTGTTGCAACACGTTACCTAAAAGATCCTGTTGAAATTCGTATTAAATCAAAAACATCAACAATTGATACAATTACCCAACGCTACTGGCAAGTGACAGGAATGCATAAGTTAGAAGCATTAACACGTATTCTTGAGGTTGAAGAATTTGATGCCATGATCATCTTTGTTCGCACTAAAAATGCGACTGCTGAGTTGGCTGAAAAATTAGAAGCGCGTGGTTATTCTAGCTCACCTTTAAATGGTGACATGAACCAAGCGGCACGTGAAAAAGCAATTCAACGTATGAAGAAAGGCAAGCTTGATATTCTTGTTGCCACTGACGTGGCAGCTCGTGGTTTAGATATTGAACGCATCAGTCATGTAATCAATTACGATATTCCTTACGATACTGAATCTTATGTTCATCGTATCGGACGTACTGGTCGTGCAGGCCGTAAAGGTCAAGCAATTTTATTTGTATCACCACGTGAAAAACGTATGTTGTTTGCCATTGAAAAAGCAACACGTCAACCTATTGAGAAGTTGCAATTACCTAGCACTGAAGATATTGCCGATCGTCGTGTAATGCAATTCACACAAATGTTAAGTGAAACAATTGAATCTCAAGATTTAGGCTTTTTCCAAGAAGTTATGGCTAATTATCAAGAATCTCATGATTCCGATCCGCTTGAAGTAGCTGCTGCACTAACCTATTTAGTGCAAAAAAATCGCCCACTTAAACCTGTTGTTCATGTGCGTGAACGCCCAGCAAGAAAAGAACGTGAAGCCGGTAGTCGTTCTGATCGTGGTGCACGTTCTGATCGTGGTGCACGTTCTGATCGTGGTGCACGTTCTCCTCGTCGTGGCAATCAGTCAGCCCCACATCGTAGTGAAGATGGCATGCAAACATACCGTGTTGAAGTCGGTAGAACTCATGGTGTCGAAGTGAAAAATATTGTAGGTGCCATTGCGAATGAAGCCGGTATCGATAGTAAAGATATTGGTCGAATTAGCCTACAAGATGATTACAGTACCATTGATTTACCGCAAGGCATGCCAAAAGATTTGTTCCAACAGCTACGTAAAGTCTGGGTATGTAACAAACAACTGGAACTCAGCCTTGTTAACCATGATGAAGCTTCAGATAGTCCTCGTTCTGATACCCATCGTAAACCTAAACGCTCAGGGAAAGCACGTATTCGCCCTCGTGATACGGCAAGACGCCCAAGCCAAAATCGTGACAAATAAAACCAACTAAAAAAGCCTCCTTCTTAGGGGGCTTTTTTATATCTCTCACAAACAAATCTTCCACTCTTTCTTTCAGCATGTAAGAATAACGCTCATGCTTAATATCATCTGGATCTTCTTTTTTACTACCGCATTTATCGTTGCGTTGATAAAACTGTTTGCCTTTGGTGATACCGAAATATTTGGTCAGTTAATGACCGCTATGTTTAGCCTATCCAAAACGGCTTTTGAAATCTCATTAGGACTGACCGGAATATTAGCCCTATGGCTCGGTATTATGCGGATTGGTGAACGTAGTGGTTTTATTGATTTACTGACTCGATGGTTAACCCCGCTGTTTAGCAAGCTCATGCCAGAAGTACCTAAAAACCATCCCGCATTAGGTGCGATGGTAATGAATATGTCAGCCAATGCATTAGGCTTGGACAATGCCGCTACACCCTTGGGCATTAAGGCAATGAAGGAGCTACAAAAACTCAATCCATTAAAAGACACTGCGAGTAATGCTCAAATTCTGTTTTTAGTGATTAATACTTCGGCAGTTACCTTATTCCCAGTCACTATTTTTACTTATCGCGCTCAAATGGGCGCCGCTAATCCGACCGACGTCTTTATCCCTATTCTCATTGCAACTTATGCCTCTACTTTGATTGGTTTATTAGCTGTGGCATCAATACAAAAAATCAATTTACTTGATAAGGTTATTGTCAGTTATCTTGGCGGTTTCACCTTATTAGTGGTCGCCTTATTGAGTTACTTCGCCAACTTATCTCAAGCCGAGATGCTCAGTCAATCCGCTTTGATCAGTAACGTTATCTTGTTTTCATTAGTGATGTTATTCATTGCTGGTGCCGTCATTAAAAAAGTAAATGCCTACGAAGCATTTATTGATGGTGCTGTTGAAGGATTTGAAACAGCAATAAAGATTATTCCTTATCTCGTTGCAATGTTAGTGGCCATTGGCGTATTCCGTGCTAGTGGTGCTTTAGACTTATTAGCCGATGGATTAAGACACCTTGTGTTGACATTAAATATGGATGATCGCTTTATTGATGCTATGCCTACCGCTTTAATGAAGCCATTTAGTGGTAGTGGTGCTCGCGCTATGATGGTCGACACCATGCAGACTTATGGTGCTGATTCCTTTTCGGGTCGACTTGCATCCATTGTGCAAGGTAGTACCGAAACAACATTTTATGTCCTTGCTGTTTATTTTGGCTCAGTTGGTATTAAGAATATTCGCCATGCAGCAGCTTGTGGTATCGCGGCTGATATTGCAGGAATATTGGCTGCGATTGCTGTGGCCTATTGGTTCTTTGGTTAAAATAGCCTTTCCTTGAGATAATATCGTCATTCTTAGTCAACCCCGACACGTCCATTAATAGTGATACAAATGCAACTAGATACAAATTATGACCTTATTGCTGATGCACTTTTTAATGAAGGTGCGATTGTTCTGCCCAACTTCTTACCTGCTGAACTCACCCAACAATTATTTGATTATGTCCGTTCTTTATCTGCTCAATCATTCAAACCGGCAGGCATTGGGCGAAACAATGATATGCAACTAAATCAGCAGGTTCGTAATGATCAAACGAGATGGCTATCGGACAAGAAACCCATCGAACAGTCGTATCTAACAATAATGGATGAATGTCGTCTCCAACTTAATCAACGGCTATTTTTAGGTTTATTTGATTATGAAGCACACTTTGCCATTTATGCTGCTGGAAGTTATTACCAACGCCACTTAGATGCCTTTAAAGGCCGTTCAAATCGCATCTTATCTACGGTTTTCTATCTAAACCCCGACTGGCAACAGGAGTATGGTGGAGAGTTAATTATTTACCAGCCTGATAATACTGAAATATTTCGTCGCGTATCGCCTGAGTTTGGAACAATGGTAATATTCCTAAGTGAGCGCTTCCCACATGAAGTATTAACGGCTAATCGTGATCGTTATAGCATCGCTGGCTGGTTTAGGATCAATCAACACTATGACTAATAGCACTTTTCAAATTCGACAATTGGGTGATCCCATTTTACGCAAAATGGCTGAGGCTGTGATGGATATTACCGATAATCATACCCAATCTTTTTTGGATGATTTATTACAGTTCGTCTTAGATAAAAAGGGGATGGGAATTGCAGCACCTCAAGTTGGCATCTCACAACGACTTTTTATTATGTCTTCTCGACCTAATAGCCGCTACCCTTCTGCGCCCGAAATGGAACCAACTTTTGTCATTAATCCTGAAATAGTATGGTCATCATCTGAAATTGAAAAAGACTGGGAAGGCTGTTTAAGTATTCCCGGTATTCGAGCATTGGTTCCACGCCACACAGCTATAAAAGTGGAATACACTTCTCGAACAGGTGAATCTATTCAGACAGAGTTTTTTGGCTTTCTGGCCCGTGTATTTCAACATGAACTCGATCATCTCAATGGTAAAGTTTTCTTGGATCGTGTTGAGAACTCACTCGATATTATGATGGAACAAGAGTGGTTAAAATTAATTAGCGATAATCACTAACTAGCCAAACATGATACCCACTGCTCGAGAAAGCTGAGCAGAGCGTGTGGTTGAACGCAAAGCCTGCATAATATGTTGCCTCATATTTGGCATATACATCACATCTGCCAATATTTGGCTAAATGCTGTCTGACCTGCATCATTGCGTGCCAATTGTTCCACAAATAACTGACAAATATTATCCTGTTCAAGTACTCGCCAGATTCGGCCTGAAATGGTTGCTAATACTTCAATATTTTGACTGCATTGATGTTTTAAGACATGCATCACCATCTGGTCAACCAAACCTTTAGCCGGACTATTTGATGCCGCTCGTAGACAAGCACAGATCCGAACAATATCCGGTTTTTTTTCCTGTAGTTCCATATCAACACGCTGAGCGAATACTTCAACAAGCCCTGCTTGAGGCTCGGTAATTTCAAGGAAGGTACTTAACACTGAAAATGGTTCATCAGGCAATTTAGGAATGGTTTCAATCAAGCTAAGGGTTTCATCATAATCTTCAAGCCTGACTGCTACATCAGCAACACCTTGCATACCAAGGGATTGCCAATCCTCTATTTGTTTTTGGCCAGTAAAATAAGCCAATGCATCGGGATAATAAGAGGATGGTTTTGCCGCTAAACTCTTGGTCGCTTGAGCATTAAATGCCGCCATTTTATCTTCACGTGGTGTAAAAGTATACGCACTGTCTTTTAAGGCGCCTTCAATATCTTCACCGTTTGACGCCGCCAGCATAGACTCCCCAACGCGGTCGAGCAACATGACTAAAAATTCATCTCGTGCCGCTTGAATTAATAAACCTTGTTCATCAAGTGGGAATTTTAAAAACCAAACATAGTGTTTATCGGGTATTGCCGGATTCCAAAAAATAACACCAAAATGAGCCGTTTTCTGTAATGGATAAGGATACGATGTTTTTGCTCGTTCAAACCCCACAAAATCATCTGGTGATAGTTTTACAACACGGCGACCCATATCAAACACACGATATTTAGCACCACTTTGGTGAAGGAACTCGCTTAACGTTGTGATTTTATTTGTTGTCATATATCTGTGTGACTTTATGCGATAAATCTAAGGTTAACTAATTACTCAGAGTTCTTATCTTTTACGTGCGATATTCGGCGTTTATTTTCACATAATCATAGGAAAAATCACACGTCCAAACCGTATCATTGGCATCACCACGATCTAGTGTAACTTTTATAGTGATTTCATCTTGATCCATCACTTGTTGGCCTTTTTGTTCGGTGTAATTCTCAGCGGGCTCACCACCTTTTACAAGGCAAATATCACCCAAATAAATAGCCACTTTAGTTAAGTCAAAATTATCAATTCCACTCCGTCCAACTGCCGCTAAAATTCTTCCCCAATTTGGATCCGATGCAAACATCGCCGTTTTGACTAACGGAGAATGAGCAATGGTATAGGCAACTTGCCGACATTCTTCTGTATCAATACCTTGTTGGACCTGAATTTCTATAAATTTAGTAGCACCCTCACCATCACGCACAATCGCATGGGCAAGTTGCTGACTGACATCTGCAATTACTTTATATAAAGCCCTTGCCGCGGGTGTATCGCCGCTAGTCATTACATCATTACCAGCTTTACCGGTTGCCATCAATACACAGGCATCATTAGTCGATGTATCGCCATCAATTGTAATACGATTAAATGATTGCTCACTCGCATTTAATAACATGTTATCAAGGACTGATTGTTCTACCGCCGCATCCGTTGCAATGTAAGACAGCATGGTCGCCATATTAGGGCGAATCATACCTGAACCTTTTGCCATACCTGTGACGGTGATCGTTTTACCACCAATTTGTATTTGCTTTGATATTGCTTTAGCCACAATATCCGTGGTCATAATGGCATGAGCTGCTGCAAACCAATTATCCGTTGTTAGATTTTGGTATGCATCGGGTAATGCTTGTTTGATTTTACTGACCGGTAATTGTTGACCAATCACACCCGTCGAAAAAGGTAAGACAGCATTACTGGTAGAATTCGCTAGATCTGCAACCGCCTGGCAACAGTCTTGTGCTGCTTGCAATCCTGCTTCACCCGTCCCCGCATTAGCATTACCTGAATTAATCAACAAATAACGTGGCGACGTTTCATGTTGATGTCGTTTTGCTATGGTGACAGGTGCTGCACAAAAAGCATTTTGGGTATAAATAGTAGCAGTAGTCGTACCTTCATCTAATTGAATTAAGACTAAATCTGCACGGTCAATTGATTTAATTCCAGCATTGGCTATGCCCAATTTTATCCCTGCGATAGGCAATAAAACTGATTGCTTAGGCGTAGATAAATTAACGGGCATATTAGCTTATTGCACCATGGCATTGTTTAAACTTCTTACCACTACCACATGGGCAAGGTTCATTACGACCGACCTTCTTACCATCTCTAGTAATAGGCTTATGATGTGATGGATGTTCATCCTCACCTTCACTTGTCATACCCTCAACTTGATCATGCTGATATTCAACCTCACCTGACTGGCGACGTTGTTCTTCAACAGCATCCACATCTTCCTGCGCACGGACTTGCACTCGTGAAATAAGCGAAATAACATCATGTTTGATGCTTGATAACATTGAGGTGAACAATTCAAAAGATTCGCGTTTAAATTCTTGTTTTGGATCTTTTTGGGCATAACCACGTAAATTGATACCTTGACGCAAATAGTCCATTTGCGCCAGATGTTCTTTCCATTGTCCATCTAAAGTCTGCAACATAATCGCTTTCTCAAAATGGCGCATCACTTCACCACCAACTGTTTTCTCTTTTTCTTGGCATGCTTCTTCAGCCGCTTCTATAATACGTTGTCGTAAAGTTTCTTCATGTAATTCGCTATCTTGCTCTAACCAAGTCGCTATCGGTAGATCCAGAGAAAATTCATCACGTAATAATTCCTCTAAACCAGGAACATTCCATTGCTCATCAATGCTATCAGGTGCAATATAACGACTAATGGCATCATCCAATACGGTTGCTCGCATCGCAATAACCGCTTCCGACATATCATCTATTGCCATTAATTCATTACGCTGTTCGTAGATCACTTTACGCTGATCATTAGCCACATCATCAAACTCAAGCAATTGCTTACGAATATCAAAGTTGTGACCTTCCACTTTACGTTGAGCATTCTCAATAGCACGTGACACCCAAGGATGCTCAATTGCTTCGTTTTCTTCCATGCCTAATTTTTGCATCAAACCTTTCATGCGTTCTGATGCAAAAATACGCATTAAATTATCTTCTAATGATAAATAGAAACGACTAGAGCCCGCATCACCTTGGCGGCCAGAGCGACCTCGTAATTGATTATCAATTCGCCGTGATTCATGTCTTTCTGAACCAATAATATGTAACCCACCCGCCGCTAATACTTCATTGTGACGAAGTTGCCATGCTTGTGTTACTTTTTCTTTATCAGCATCAGATACATCTTCACCTAATGCCGCTAATTCAGCATCTAAATTACCACCTAATACAATATCTGTACCACGGCCGGCCATATTAGTGGCAATCGTCACTGCTCCAGGTTGACCTGCTTGAGCAATAATCTGAGCTTCTCGTTCATGATGTTTAGCATTTAACACTTCATGAGTAATCTTGGATTTTTCCAATAACTCATGTAGGTATTCAGAATTTTCAATTGAAGATGTACCCACTAATACTGGCTGTTTTTCTTTAACACAACGTTCAATATCAACAACAATTGCCTGATATTTTTCTTTTGGTGTTAGATAAATTTGGTCGGGTTCATCTTTACGTGTCATTTCTCTATGCGTTGGAATAACAAGTACTTCAAGACCATAGATTGATTGTAATTCAAACGCTTCAGTATCCGCTGTGCCGGTCATGCCTGATAATTTGTTATACAAGCGGAAATAATTTTGGAATGTTATTGATGCAAAGGTTTGACTTTCACTTTGAATTTCCACGCCTTCTTTTGCTTCCATCGCCTGATGTAAACCTTCAGACCAACGGCGACCCTGCATGGTGCGTCCGGTAAATTCATCAACAATGACAACTTGATTGTTCTGCACGATATAATCAACATCACGCTGGAATAATACATGAGCGCGAAGTGCTGCTGTGACATGGTGCATTAAACTAATATTTGCTGCGTCATATAAACTAGCCGCTTCATCTAAAATACCGGCTTCTGTTAATAGGTTTTCAATTTTTTCATGTCCTGCTTCGGTGAAATGAACCTGCTTGGCCTTTTCATCGACCGTATAATCACCTTCAACTTCGATCTCTTCATCTTCGCCTTCTCCACCTATTTGGCGGATTAGACCTGGAATCATAGAATTCATACGTTGGTATAGCTCAGAACTATCTTCTGCAGTACCTGAAATAATGAGGGGAGTTCGTGCTTCATCAATTAAAATTGAATCCACTTCATCGACAACCGCAAAGTTCAATGAACGTTGTACTTTTTCTTCTAGGGTAAAGGCCATGTTATCGCGTAGATAATCAAAACCAAATTCATTATTGGTGCCATAGGTGATATCGCAAGCATATGCTTCACGACGGGCATCAGAATCCATACCTGCTACGATGACACCAGTTGTTAGACCAAGAAAGCTATAAAGTTGGCTCATCCATTGTGAGTCACGTTGGGCGAGATAATCATTTACCGTGACAAGATGCACGCCTTCGCCTTCAAGCGCATTAAGATAGATTGCTAATGTCGCCACCAAGGTTTTACCTTCACCCGTACGCATTTCAGCAATTTTTCCGTCATTTAGTACCATGCCGCCGATCATTTGCACATCAAAATGACGCATACCTAAAGCACGCTTACCTGCTTCTCGAACAACAGCAAATGCTTCAGGTAAAATATCGTCTAATGTTTTATCCTCGGTTAATCTCTGGCGAAATTCAGCTGTTTTAGCTTGCAGAGCATTATCATCCAGCTGTTCGATATCCGTTTCAAAAGTGGCAATCTCATCAATGACTTTTTGCATCTGTTTAAGCGCACGGTCATTTCGACTACCAAAGATCTTGCTGAAAAACTTGCTTACCATTGTTGTGACTACCTGTATTTACGGAATATATCCGAGCATTATATTGAAGACAAATCGCGTGATTATACCGTGTACCGTGTGTGAGGTCTAAATTCTATTTCTCAATAGATGGTGCCACAAAGCGACAAATACAAGTTTATTATTTTACAAAATTATACGGATTAACTGTTTTGCCATCTCGTAATATTTCAAAATGAACATGTGGTCCGGTAGAGCGACCAGTAGAGCCCATCAAAGCAATGGTTTGACCTTTAGTGATTCGGTCACCTTCTTTCACTTTTAATGTTTTGTTATGTGCATAACGAGTAACGTAACCATTGCCATGATCGATGTCTATCATGACGCCATAACCATTTCGCTTTCCCGTCCAACTGACGATACCATCCGCGACAGAATACACACCACTACCCGCCTTACCAGCAAAATCTAATCCGTGATGGAATGCTTTTTTTCCAGTAAAAGGATCAACTCGTTGCCCATAATAGGAAGATACCCAACCAGCTTTAACGGGTCTGCCGCTTGGAATAGCTGATTCAATATTATCTTCTGTAATTAAGTAATCTTGTATGCTCGAAAGTTGTAATGATTGCTGGTCAAATAGTGCGGCTAATTCTGTTGAATTGAATTCGAATTCATCCGCGGTGATCGCCAATTCATCACGTTCAATCCCACCTTGCGCAGGTTCAACATCTAACAGATATTCTGCCGTATCCAAACCCGACATTCTCGCTAATTTTTCTGTTAATGCTTTTAGTCGAATTGCCTCAGCCTGCAAGCCCCCTAGACGTTGGGCATAATACGTCTGCACCTCTTCTGATTGCTGAGTGAACTTATCATTATTGGACACAGAATCTTTCTGTTGGACAGCTAATATTGCATTGATAGTCGCTGGAGTTGAATACAATGACTGATAGGTAAATAATGTTAGCATCACAATGATTGTCAAAGTGATTATGCTGATCATTGCTAACTTGACTGGCGGCACATGCCAATGTCGATGAGTCGTATTATTGGGTGAAATAATGATAATCTGCATAGTGTCCTCTTTCGATTGCTACTATTATTACTATGACTAAACAGCCACAGCGAATAGATTCAGTTTGCCAGCATAATTCCATGCTGAATCAGTTATCACGACGTGCCAGACTTCTGGAGCAGCTTAATTATTTACTTCAGCAAGCGCTACCCACTCCATTCGCAGCACACTGCCGTCTTGCCAATATTCATGATGCAACACTTATCATCCATACTGATAATGCATCCTATGCCAGTTTAATTCGTTTTCAAGCTCCAGTACTCTGCAAGACACTATCAACCGAATTGGATATGCCCATCGACAAAATTGACGTTAAGGTAAGACCCAATTATGTTCCGCTACAAAGGACAAATGTAAACTCTATTTCGTTACCAAAATCGGCGGCTGCATCTTTACTGCAAGCAGCTCAAACGGTTGATAACGAACCGCTTAAAATAGCACTTGAAAAACTGGTTAAACGCGCTATTTAGGTAACAATAGATGCTGCTGGTCGGCTAAATGATATAGGCGAATCTTTTTCATCATCAAAGCTCACTAGTTCCCAGCAATCTTTTTGTGCTAGTAATTTACGCAACAGTTTATTATTAACTTCATGACCGGATTTATAGCCATTGAAAGCGCCGATCAAACTATGTCCAAGTAAGTACAAATCACCAATAGCATCTAAAACTTTATGGCGTACAAATTCATCTTCATAGCGTAAACCATCTTCATTCACCACCCGATAGTCATCAACAACAATAGCATTATCCAAACTGCCGCCTAAGGCTAGATTGTTTTCCCGCAATTTTTCGATATCTTTCATAAAACCAAAAGTACGAGCACGACTTACTTCACGTACAAATGATGTGGAGGAGAAATCAACATCAACTTGTTGTGGTCGGCCAGTAAAGGCAGGATGATCAAAATCAATGGTAAATGACACTTTAAAACCATCAAATGGCTCAAACTTCGCCCATTTATCACCATCTTCCAATAATACTGGTTTAATGATACGGATAAATTGTTTGGCCACCGCCTGTTCTTCAATACCGGCAGACTGAATTAAGAAAACAAACGGACCAGCGCTACCATCCATAATCGGAACTTCTGGTGCATTAAGATCGATGTAGGCATTGTCGATGCCTAATCCAGCAAAAGCAGATAATAAATGTTCTACCGTTGATACTTTTTGCCCGTTTTCAATGAGCGCTGTTGATAGTGCGGTTTCACCTACATTTTCAGCTTTAGCGGCGATCTCAACAACAGGATCAAGATCAACACGTCTGAAAATAATGCCTGTATTAGGAGCTGCTGGGCGTAAGGTTAAATAAACCGTTTCGCCACTATGCAAACCGACACCAGTGGCACGAATTACATTTTTCAATGTTCTCTGCTTGATCACTACGTGCTTACCCTCTTCATTAATAATCAGCAAATAATATCATTAATTCAACCATATGAATACTAATGAATTAATCGGCTTGTCTGCGTAAAAATGCTGGGATATCTAAATAATCATCCATCACAACATCACCATTAACTACTTGTTTTTGCTGTTCTTGGCTTTTATTTCTAATTACTGTTGGTTCATCGTAATTCACTTCTGTTGATCTTCTTACGATTTCAATTTGTGGCAAGTCCACTTCGCGAGGCAGATCAACTTTTGCCGTTTTTGAGCCGCCTAAACCTGTTGCAACAACTGTGACACGTAATTCATCTGTCATTTCAGGATCAATCACTGTGCCGACAACCACTGTTGCATCTTCTGAAGCAAATTCTTTGATGGTGTTACCGACATCTTCAAATTCTTGAATCGTCATATCCAATCCGGCAGTAATATTAACCAATACGCCTCGTGCACCTGATAAATCTACATCTTCCAATAAGGGACTAGAAATAGCATGTTTTGCTGCTTCAATACCACGATTTTCACCAGTAGCCTTACCTGTACCCATCATAGCCATACCCATTTCAGACATCACAGTACGAACATCTGCAAAATCCACATTAATCATGCCTTCACGAGTAATCAATTCAGCTATACCTTGCACGGCACCCAGCAACACATCATTGGCGGCTTTAAAAGCGTTAAGCAAGCTCATTTCTTTGCCTAACACTGCGATTAATTTTTCATTAGGAATGGTAATTAATGAATCAACATGTTGGCTTAATTCCTTCAGACCAGCCTCAGCTATTTTCAACCGTTTACTACCCTCAAAAGGAAAGGGCTTGGTTACAACGGCTACTGTTAAAATACCCATTTCTTTCGCCACTTGTGCAACGACAGGTGCCGCACCAGTTCCTGTACCACCACCCATGCCTGCAGCAATAAATATCATATCTGCACCACTAATCACTTCGATAATTCGTTCACGATCTTCCAATGCTGCTTGGCGACCAATATCCGGATTAGCACCTGCACCCAAACCTTTTGTAATATCAGTTCCGAGTTGTAATTGTGTTGTTGCTGAACTTTTACGCAATGCTTGCGCATCAGTATTCGCACAAATAAAATCGACACCTTCAATATTATTAACCACCATATGCTCTAGTGCATTACCGCCACCGCCGCCCACACCGATAACTTTAATAACCGCATTTTGTGTATATGTATCTATTAGTTCAAATGTCATTTTCTCTCTCCCCAGTTTTTATTTATCTAAAAATCAAATCTTCGTATTATGTACAATCTTAAAAATTACCCTGAAACCAACTTTTCATTCGTGCCAAAACAGCCTTAAATCCACTACCTAATTGCGCTTCTGATTGCGCATTTACTTCCTCAGCATTACCTAATAACAATAAGCCCACACCTGTTGCGTGTATTGGATTTCGTACCACATCAATCAAACCTCCTACATGCTGCGGTAAACCTAATCGGACAGGGAGATGGAACACCTCTTCAGCCAATTCGATTACCCCTTCCATCTTCGAGCTACCACCTGTAAGCACTACACCTGCTGCCAACAATTCTTCAAAACCACTACGTCTCAATTCAGCTTGCACTAACATTAATAATTCTTCGTATCGAGGCTCCACGACTTCAGCTAATGTTTGTCGTGCTAATTGACGAGGAGGACGCTCACCGACACTCGGCACTTCGATGGTTTCATCCTCACGTGCTAATTGTGTCAACGCACAGGCATATTTCATCTTGATTTCTTCGGCATATTGCGTAGGTGTTCTTAACGCTATCGCAATATCATTAGTAACTTGATCACCCGCAATTGGGATGACAGCTGTATGGCGGATAGCACCATCTACAAAAACAGCAATATCTGTCGTACCACCACCAATATCGACCAAACAAACCCCTAACTCTTTTTCATCGTGTTCAAGAACCGAATAACTTGATGCCATTTGTTCCAAAATAATGCCATCGACTGTCAAACCACAGCGTTCAATACATTTTGTAATATTTTGAGCAGCACTGACTGCACCTGTAATTAAATGAACTTTTGCTTCTAAACGTACACCTGACATTCCAATAGGCTCACGTATTCCTTCTTGATTATCGATAATATATTCTTGCGGCATGACATGAAGTAGCTGCTGATCGCCTGGAAAATGCACAGCTTTGGCTGCATCTAACACCCTATCAATATCGCCTTGCATGACTTCTTTATCACGAATAGCAACCGTACCATGTGAATTAAGACTACGAATATGACTACCTGCAATACCTACATATACTGAATGGATCTGGCAACCTGCCATCAGTTCAGCTTCTTCAACAGCTCGTTGGATTGATTGAACAGTCGACTCAATATTGACCACGACACCTTTCTTCATTCCTCGTGACGGATGCGAGCCAATGCCAATAATTTCGACTGCATTATCATTTGGACCAGCATCAATAACCGGGGCGGCAACAATTGCTACCACTTTCGAAGTACCAATATCTAGACCAACAATTAGTTCTCTTTCGTTTTTTTTAGACATCATACTGTTCCATTAAAATCGGGTTTTTGACCTTGTTTCCAAATCACTGACAAACCATTGGTATACCGCATATCCATTTCAGCAATCTGTGCTTGATAACGGTGTAGTACATTTTTATATACTTTTAAAAATCGTTTAAATCGCTGCTCACTATCTGCACGACCAAGTATCACTTTCATGTTGTTACTCAAGGTCATACTCCATGCACGTCGCTGATCCATTTCCAAACGCTTAATCGCCAAATTTAATCCACTTAATGCTTCAGCCATTTTTTGGTAACGTTTTGTCACCACCTTCTGACTGTTGTCTGGTCCGTTCAACATTGCCAACCCTGCTGGAAAGGCATTGTCAGGTGACAGAAATTTCTCACCCTGTTCATTGACCAAACTTTTATTTCCCCAACGTGCAATAGCGACTTGTTCATCAACGATTAAATGCAGACTATCAGGCCATACTCTTCTTACTCGAACTTGCTTAACCCAAGGTAGAGCTTCACCTGCTGCACGAATACTAGCCACATCAACACTGGTAAAACTACCTCGAGCATATGGACTAACCGCTGCAACCAATGCTTCTTTATCCACATGAGTAAACGCACCTTCTACCGTGACATGAACAATTGGCAAGGTATCTTCTTGGTGTAGATACACGCCTCCCGATACGATTCCGAGCACCATTACTGCCAAAACCATATGACGCAATGTCTGTTGCCAAGCAACAGGTTGACGCACCTTGCGAACAGGTTTACGAGTTGCACCACGTTTTATTCTTCCAGCCATTAAGTTTTTACCCCCATGCTGGTTTCTAAAATCTGCCAAACAAGATCCTCAAAGTTCAGCCCAGCGTGCTTAGCAGCCATTGGTACCAAACTATGATCCGTCATACCCGGAATACAGTTAGCTTCTAACAAATAAAATTGACCAGATTGATCACGCATAAAATCAACACGCCCCCAGCCTGTCATCCGTAAACCGTTGAATGCATCTAATGCAATTTGCTGGCACAAAAGTTCATCCTGTTCACTTAAGCCACATGGACATAAATATTCAGTGGTATTTGATTGATATTTAGCTTCGAAATCATAGAATTCTCGAGGTGTTTTTAATTGAATAACCGGCAAAACCTTCTGTTCTAAAACCCCGACCGTATACTCTTCACCTTCAATCCAACATTCAGCGATCACTTCAGCATCGAATTGTGTCGCAATTTCAATCGCTTTCGTTAATTCACTAGCAGAATTTACTTTCGTCATACCAATGCTAGAACCTTCGTTGACTGGTTTAATAATCAACGGTAACTCCAGTCTTTCCACTAAAGAATCTGCATCGCTATCTGCTGTTACTTGCTCAAAGTCCGCAGTGGGTAAACCTTGTTGCAACCATAAATCTTTGCTCAATATTTTATTCATTGATAACACGGCACCCGTAATGTCACTGCCGGTATAAGGCATGGACAATGATTCTAAGACACCCTGAATCTCACCATCTTCACCACCACGGCCATGCAGAATAATGAAGGCTCGATCAAATTTTCCAGATACCAACTGCTCACTAATATCTAAACCAACATCCACTTTATGGGCATCAATATTTTGACTAACAAGTGCATTAAGTACAGCTTGACCGCTAGTCAATGAAATATCACGTTCGGCTGAACGCCCTCCCATCAATACGGCTACTTTGCCAAATTCAGAAGCTGACATGATTGAGTGCCTCATCATGCAATTTCTCCAACAATATGAATTTCTGGCTGTAATGTCACACCTTCAGCTAACTCAATTTTCTGCTGCACAAGTAATATTAATGACTCAATATCTGCCGCCGTTGCTGACCCATCATTCACGATAAAATTGGCATGCTTATCTGACACATGGGCGCCACCCACATTTAAACCTTTCAAACCATTACTCTCGATTAACCGACCAGCAAAATCATTTTCAGGATTTCGGAAAACCGAGCCTGCACAGGGTTGATTGGTCGGCTGGCTCATATTACGTTTTTTTAGTAATGCTTTAATTTCTGCCGTTTCACTCTCTTTATCACCTTCAACAAGCGCTAACGTTGCTGATACGAACCACTCATTAGCAGGTCTTTCCACATGACGGTAAGACACCTTAAATTCTTCCGGTTTCCGCTGTCGTAGTACGCCTTGACGATCGACTGTAGTAACCTCAGATACTAACTCCCATATTTCAGCTTGATGTGCTCCTGCATTCATTGCTAAAGCCCCACCTAACGTACCAGGAATACCAGCTAAAAATGCAGCACCTGACAACCCTGCTCGTGCAGCTTGTTTAGCCAACTTACTGCAATACACTCCTACTTCCGCATAAAGGGATTGACCTTGAATTTCAAAATCCTGCAATGTGCCCGCAGTGGAAATAACGGTACCTGCGAAACCGCCATCGCGCACTAGCAAATTGCTACCTAAACCTAACCATAGGAGAGGTTCCGATGAGGACAATTGTGTTAAAAATAATGCTAAATCTTGCACGCCCGTAGGCCGATAAAAACGTTGTGCATTACCACCAACTCGCCATGAAGTATATTTAGATAATGGTTCATTGAAACGCAATTCACCTTGTAATGTTTGGGCTAAAGCAACCATCAATCTTGCCCTCCCAATTTTATTTCTAACTCACGTACTGTTGTTCCAATATCACCCGCACCCATCACTAACAACACATCATTATCTGCAAGCAGGCTGGGCAAAATATCAAATAAGGCATCATTACTTTCAGCAAAGACGGGTTCAACTTGCCCACGTAAGCGAATTGCACGACATAGACTTTTCGAATCAGCACCCGCGATCAATGTTTCACCTGCTGGGTAAACTTCAAGCATCACTAATACATCAACTGTCGATAACACCTGAGCAAAATCATCAAATAAGTCACGAGTTCGGCTATAACGATGTGGCTGAAACACCACGACTACACGGCGATTAGGCCAACTGGCTCGTGTTGCTGTAATAGTGGCTGTCAACTCTGTAGGGTGGTGGCCATAATCATCAATAAGCAATACTTTATTAGTGTTAACTAATAATTCGCCCATGATATTGAACCGACGACCAATACCTGAAAATTTATTTAGTGCGGTTTGGCAAGCATCAACAGACACACCCAAATTTCTAGCAATAGCCAATGCGGCTATGGCGTTCAATGCATTATGTTCGCCAGGCATATTCAAAGTAATAGCAAAGTCTTGATTTGCCTTTTTGTCCAACACCTTGAAATGGCTAATGCCTTCTGCTTGTTGAAGGTCAACTAATTGAAAATCTGCATCCTCAGCAGTACCATAAGTTAAAACTGGTCGTGTTACCTCAGGTAATATCTCACGTATCACAGAATCATCAATACACATCACTGCCAGCCCATAAAAAGGCAAATGATGTAAAAATTCGATAAACGTCGCTTTTAACTTATTGAAGTCACCTTCATAAGTGGCCATATGATCTTGGTCGATATTCGTCACCACGGCAATCACAGGTTGTAGATATAAGAATGATGCATCACTCTCGTCTGCCTCAGCCACCAGATAGCGGCCACTACCTAAACGTGCATTACTACCAGCACTGTTTAAACGTCCACCAATCACAAATGTCGGGTCAAGATCACCTTCACTTAATAATGCTGCCACGAGGCTAGTTGTTGTCGTTTTTCCATGTGTACCTGCAACAGCAATACCGTAACTAAATCGCATTAATTCAGCTAACATTTCTGCGCGGGGCACAATAGGAATACGTCGTTCTCTCGCCGCTAATAACTCTGGATTTTCTTCATTAATAGCGGTGGTCACAACGACAACATCCGTATCCGCTAGATAAGTTGCATCGTGACCAATCATCACCGTTGCACCTAATTCACGTAAATGTTGAATTAATGCATTTTCACGCAGATCTGAGCCCGAAACTTGATATCCTAAATTGAGTAATACTTCAGCGATGCCTCCCATACCCACACCACCAATACCAATGAAATGAATATGTTTAATGCGGCTTTGCATTGCAGATGTCAGCTTATCCATTACAGACCTCCGCACAGACATCAGCGATCGTGCTAGCTGCTTCAATTTTTGATTGGTGCCGTGCCGCTGTTGCCATTGCTAGTAATTGTGGGCGGTCACTTATTAATTCACTCAGTTGTTGCGCTAACAACTCTGCTGTTAATTCACATTCATTAATTACCCAAGCAGCACCAACTCTAACTAGTGCTGATGCATTATGTGCTTGATGATCATCAACGGCATAAGGATAAGGCACTAAAATTGAACCTAAACCGACGGCAGCTAATTCGGCGATTGTTAATGCCCCTGCTCGACATATTACTAAATCCGCCCACTGATAGGCGGCTGCCATATCACTTATAAACGGCATCACATCAACGGTAATATTGTTAACATCATAAGCACGCCGACAATCATCAACATGTTTCTGACCACATTGATGTTTTATTTGAGGACGTTGTTGCTCATCTATCAATGCAAGTGCTTGTGGCAGAATAGTATTCAATGAACGTGCACCCAAGCTACCACCCAATATCAATAAATTAGCGACTCCATTGCGATTCACTAATCGTTGTTCGGGAGTTGGCAGTGACGTGATACTGTCACGTACGGGATTACCAACCCATCGTGCATGTACCTTACTTTCAAAACTGTTGGGGAAACCTTGTAATACTCGTTTAGCAATAGATGACAGTAAGCGATTTGTTAAACCTGGAATGGCATTTTGCTCATGAATGACAACAGGCTTTCTTAATAACCAAGCTGCTACACCTCCTGGACCTGAAGCAAAACCACCTAGACCTAATACAACATCAGGTTTAATTGAACGGATAGCTGAAATAGCTTCCACCACTGCTTTAATTAACCGAAATGGTGCTAATAACCAACCTAATAAGCCATTACCACGAAGACCTTGCACACTAATATAGCTAAGTGGATAACCTGCTTCAGGAACTAATTGTGCTTCAATCCCCTTCGCTGTACCCATCCAAAACACATCAACACCACGTTGTTTCACTAGATCTGCGACGGCTAGCGCTGGAAACACATGGCCACCGGTTCCACCAGCCATAATTAAGATCCGCGACATCATCGTTTTATCCTCACAGCCGCTTTTTCCGGAAAACGAGTTTCTAAATCAACCCTAAACAATAATGCGATGGCTACACACACCAATACCAAACTACTGCCGCCATAACTCATCAAAGGTAATGTCAAACCTTTCGTCGGCAATACGCCCATATTCACACCCATATTGACGCAAGCCTGTAGACCGAGCCAAATTCCAATGCCATAAGCAATCTGTGAACCAAAGACTTGTCCAGATAATTCTGCAGCACGTCCTATTGATAGGGCTCGCCAAATGAATACAAGAAATAACAACAACACACTCATGGCACCTAGAAGGCCAAGTTCTTCTGCCAATATCGAATATAGAAAATCGGTATGCGCTTCGGGCAAATAAAATAATTTCTGCATGCTGCTCCCTAAACCAACACCCAGCCAGTCACCTCGCCCAAATGCAATCAAGGCTTGTGTTAATTGAAAGCCACTACCAAAAGGATCTGCCCATGGATCCATGAAGCTTTGTAGGCGCTGCATTCGATAAGGTGCAAACCAGATTAATGCAGCAAACGCACCGCCTAAGCTTATGATCAATGCAATAAATACATCTAGGCGAGCACCACCTAAAAACATCATTGCCAATACCGTTGATAAGATCACTACGACTGATCCCATATCTGGTTGCAACAATAGCAACACAGCAGCAACAGCAAGTAATATTAGCGGGCCAAATACTTTGAAAAATGAACCTTGGAGCTGGCCATGATGGCGTTGCAAATAATCAGCAACATAGATAATCGAAAATAACTTAATAAGCTCAGCTACTTGAACATTCACTGGACCCAAAGATAGCCACCGACGACTACCATTTACTTCTCGGCCAATACCGGGAATAAGGACCAAAATAAGCAATATCACACCTATTAGCAATAATATCGGTGCCATTTCACGCCAAACTGAAAGACGCACCTTTACGACTGCCCACGCTAAGCATAAGCCTATAATTGCAAATATCAATTGACGATTAAAATAAAATAATGGCTGATCGAATTTACTGGCTGCCATTGAAATAGAGGCTGATCCAACCATTACCAAGCCAAGACCTAATAATGCAAAAGCAACAAAAATTAATCCACGATCAAAGTGATAAGTCGCTGCATTCATGCAATCAATTCCTTCACCGCTTGTGTAAAATGTTCACCACGTTCGATATAACTGGTGAACATATCAAAGCTGGCACACGCAGGTGATAACAAGACACTGTCACCTTTACTGGCTAATTGCTGCGCCTTAGCAACCGCATCATCCATGTCACTCGCATCAACCTTCTGTACATTATCAGGCACCACTTGGGCAATTAACTCAGCATCTTGTCCAAACAAAATAATGACTTTAACGTGCTTACTTAATGCTTCTGTTAAGGCTGAAAAGTCCTGATCTTTTGCTACCCCACCAGCGATGAGGATAATATTTCCACTATCGGCTAAACCTTCAATAGCGGCTAAACAAGCGCCAACATTGGTTGCTTTAGAATCGTCTATCCATCGTACGCCCTGATATTCAGTTACCAAATAACAGCGGTGAGGTAAGCCTCGATAACTTTGTATTGCTGTCAGCATAGCGGGCATCGCAAGCGCCATTGCCGAGCCTATCGCTAATGCCGCTAATGCATTTGAAACATTATGTTTTCCGACAACGTATAAGTCTTCTACCGCTAACAATGGCTGTGAACCTTGAGCTAACCAGTCCTTTCCATTTTGTCTGATCAATCCAAAATCATTATCCACAGGCTGATCTAGTGTGAAACCGATTTGATCGCGTGATGTTATTGCCCAACTACTCACCAAAACATCATCACGGTTGATTACCATTGCACCAGAACCATTATAAATTTTGGCTTTAGCATCTTGATATTGTTGTTCACTATCATAACGATCTAAATGGTCAGGACTAATATTCAACACTACCGATACAGTGGCATCCAACGATGCTACGGTTTCTAATTGAAAACTAGATAATTCCAGAATATAAAAATCTGGCGCAGGCTCAATAATTAACTCTAATGCCGGTGTGCCAAGGTTGCCGCCCACTTGAACTTGCTTACCTGCCGTTACCGCCATTTCTGCAATCATTGTCGTCACGGTACTTTTACCATTCGAACCGGTAATCGCAACAATTGATGCATTCGCATGACGTGCAAATAATTCAATATCACCAATAATTTCGATACCTGCATCTCGTGCGGCTTTAATTTCTGGTAATCGAGGATCCACGCCTGGACTCAACACAATAGTGTCACTCTTTAACATCCATTCACTGATCAATCCGCCAGTATTCACTAATACTTCTGGTAACTCTTGCTGCACTATTGAAAGTGAAGGTGGCTGTTCCCTAGTATCCATAATGGCAACGGCATAACCCTGTTGCACTAAAAATCGAGCACAAGACAATCCTGTTTGGCCTAAACCAATTATCAGGAATGAGTGTATATGCTCAGTTTTATTTGCCATATTGATCATCTAATTTTCAGACTCGCTAAACCAATCAAGACTAAAAACACCGTAATAATCCAAAAACGCACAATGATTCGAGGCTCTGGCCAACCTTTTAACTCATAGTGATGATGTATCGGTGCCATTAAAAATACGCGTTTACCACGCAATTTGTATGATCCCACTTGCAGTACCACTGATAGGGTTTCAATCACAAACACGCCACCCATAATAAGGAGTACTAATTCTTGTCGTACCAAAACCGCAACCGTACCTAATGCAGCACCTAAAGCTAATGCACCAATGTCTCCCATAAATACTTGCGCAGGGTAAGTGTTAAACCAGAGAAAACCTAAACCAGCACCCACCATCGCCGCACAGAATACCGTCAATTCACCTGCACCAGGTATATATGGAATAGATAAATATCGTGCGAATTCGTAGTGACCTGTTAGATAGCTAAATAAACCTAATGCTCCGGCCACCATTACTGTTGGCATAATCGCTAAGCCATCCAAACCATCGGTTAAATTAACGGCATTACTACTACCTACAATAACGAGGTAGGTCCACAACATATACCAGCCACCTAGGGGAATAACGATATCTTTGAAAAACGGTATTATCAGCTGTGTTTCTGCTGGCAGGACTGCCGTGAAATATAAAATGACTGCTGCACCCGCACCCACTACCGACTGCCAAAAATATTTATAACGACTCAGTAAACCTTTGGGATCTTGTCGTACCAATTTAATATAATCATCAACAAAACCAATCGCCCCAAACAATAATGTCACCACTAATGCTATCCATACATTACGATTAGCTAAATCTGCCCACAGCAAAGTACTGATCGCAATAGCAACCAAAATTAACGCACCGCCCATTGTTGGTGTTCCAGCTTTCACTAAATGTGATTCAGGGCCATCATTCCGTATCACTTGACCAATCTGCTTAAAACTAAGATGACGGATCATCGTTGGACCGACGACTAAAGCAATACCTAAGGCAGTAATAACACCTAAAATTGCTCGTAATGTTAGATATTGGAATACATTAAATCCACTATGAAACTGACTTAAATATTCACTTAGCATTAATAGCATTAGCTTTCCCCTACCGCCAGCA
This sequence comes from Piscirickettsiaceae bacterium, assembly GCA_013215775.1. Taxonomy (GTDB): domain Bacteria; phylum Pseudomonadota; class Gammaproteobacteria; order Nitrosococcales; family Methylophagaceae. The sequence goes on along the minus strand of JABSQO010000002.1, from coordinate 38,883 downwards.
CATCAGCTAACTGATCTAATTTCATAAAACGTGAGCCTTTAATCAAGCAAGTCACACCTTGTGTAAGTTCATTTTCTAATTGGCGTTGCAATACTGTTACATCTGAGAAGTGCTCTGCACCATCACCAAATGCCTCACTTGCTCGTTGACTTTCGTTGCCAATAGTTAATAAACGCTGAACATTTGAAGCTTTGGCATCTATCCCTAATTGAAAGTGTAACTGCTCACTTTCATCACCTAACTCACCAAAATCACCCAACACTAACCAATGCTCACCAGAAAAGGCTGTTAAGGTCGAAAGTGCTTGTTTGTACGAACCGGGGTTAGCGTTATAACTATCATCAATCAGCTGTGATTGATGTATCCCAGCTCTTAGTTGAAGACGGTGCGGTAGACCTTGAACCACAGATAACCCTTTGATTGTATTGGGCATTGATATATTCAAAGCTGACGCTGACGCTATTGCGGCCAGTGAGTTTGCAATATTGTGTAAACCAGGCAACGGTAGACTGACATAATGCAAAACATCCTCTACTTCCACCATAAAATGGCTTGATCTAGGGCCGAGCTGAATATCCTTCGCAGTAATATCTGCATCATTATTCATTGCAAATGTTAGGTGTGACTTATTAGTAAGCACTTGCTTCCATGTATCAATAAAATCCATATCAGCATTCATCACCCCGACGCCCTTCTCATTTAACCCTGAGAAAATTTCCGATTTTGCTTGCGCCACACCTTCAATTCCGCCAAAACCTTCCAGATGGGCATCAGCCACATTATTAATCACGGCAACATCAGGGTTTACCATCTCAACCAGATTCGCAATCTCACCCAAATGATTAGCGCCCATTTCAATCACCGCATAATCGGTGTCCTTACTCAAACGACACAAGGTCAGAGGAACCCCTAAGTCATTGTTTAAGTTACCTAGTGTTGCCACAACAGAACCGCAATGACCCAGAATGGATGCCACCATTTCTTTAACTGTTGTTTTGCCATTACTCCCTGTAATCGCAACAATTTTAGCCTGACATTGTTGTCGCCAGTATGCTGCCAGCTCACCAAATGCTTTCACTACGTCAGTGACTACTATTTGTGGCAATTCATCATCTTGTCGTTTTGATACTAATGCAGCGCTTGCACCTAACTGGCGTGCTGCCGATAAATAATCATGTCCATCAACATGTTCACCATCTAGAGCTATAAATAAAGAGCCTAGTTGTACTTTTCGACTATCGATCACAGCACCTGTCACCGTGACATCTTTAATCGGCATATCACAGCCTAATACGTCAGCAATCTGTGATAGAAGTAGGTACATACTCATTGTTTTGCACCTGCTAGTAGGTGTGAGTCATCATTTGCGGCTTGCAGCGCTTGCATCACAACCTTGGCATCACTAAAAGGATGTTGAACACCTGTTATTTCTTGATACTGTTCGTGGCCTTTTCCAGCCACTAAAATAATATCCTTAGTTTTGGCCGCTAAAATCGTGTTAGTAATTGCTAACTTCCTGTCCTGTTCAATTTGTACTTTTTCTGGTTTTTCAAAACCAGAAAGAATATCGCTAATAATTGCCTCACTTTGTTCGCTGCGAGGATTGTCATCCGTTAATACAACTTTATCGGCATATAATTCTGCCGCACGCCCCATTAATGGGCGTTTACCAATATCACGATCACCACCACAGCCAAATACACACCATAAATGACCATTTTCCGGTACATGTGTACGCAAAGATTGTAATGCCTGTGTCAATGCACTAGGGCTATGAGCAAAATCAATCACAATATGGGTTTGTTGAGCTGTACCATATGTTTGCATTCGCCCATCAACTGCTTGGCATTGTTGTATTGCATTCACTGCATTATCAAAAGAAATGCCTGTTGCTAATAAATAGGCTGATGTCGCCAGAAGATTATCGACATTAAAACGGCCAATGAGAGAACTTTGAATCTTGGCAACACCAGATTCACTATGGAGAGTAAAACTTAAGCCGTTAACCGTACTTTCAATATCTGATGCATAAAGAGTAGCTATTTCTTCTGTCTGAGAGCTATACGTCGACAATGAAATATTAGACCGTTTAGCCAAATCTTCGATAAGTGTTTGGCCAAAATCGTCTGCACTATTAACGATGGCTGTATTTAAACTGTCAAAATTGAATAGATGTTTTTTTGCAGCAGCATATCCTGCCATATCTTGATGATAGTCAAGATGATCGCGACTCAAATTAGTCAATATCGCCACATCAATAGCAACACTGTTTAAACGCCCTTGATCAAGTGCATGCGATGAAGCTTCAATCACAACATATTTGATAGCTTGTTGACAAAAATCAGCCAACATAGCCTGCAATGTAACCGGATCAGGGGTCGTCATTCCTGTTGTCTTTAAATCAGTAACTCGACCTACACCTAAGGTACCTATCACACCACATGGCTGCTCTAATGATTCAAGTGCTTGAGCTATAAACTGGCTCACTGATGTTTTGCCATTAGTACCGGTAACAGCAATAACGGTTAATGCTAAGGATGGGTGACCGTAGAATCGGGCAGCAATCTCTGCCGCTTTATCAGATAAGTTTTTGACGGCATAGGCTGATGCATTAGCGTGTTCTAACGCTACCATTTCATCGTCGGTTAACGCCTGAGAGCTTTCAAACAGTACAACCAGCGCGCCCTGAGATAGTGCTTGCTGTAAATATTTGGTTCTTAAGAAACCTTCTGTAGACAGTGATAAAAACAACCAATCTGCTTGTACATTTCGGCTATCTAAACTTATTCCTTCTACCACAACATCGTCTATCACCGAGGGATCTGACAACATTCCTACTAACAAAGTAGCAATCGATTTCATATTATTGATGGCTATCATTTATGTGCCACCTGTAACCGATTCACTGGCAAATTATCTGGTGAAATGTTCAATAATCGCATGGCGCCAGTCATCACTTCTGAAAACACAGGTGCGGCTACCAAACCACCGTAATATTCCTTACCTTGTGGATCATCAATCACCACCACCATTGCCAAACGAGGTTGACTCGCCGGAATAATTCCCGCAAACGTTGATACATAACGACCTTCAGCATAACCACCCGAAGTCGCTTGTTTAATCGTGCCCGTTTTACCCGCCACCGTATAATTTTCAACGGCTGCTTTTCGAGCTGTACCACCAAGCTGAACCACTCGCTCCATCATTGTCAGGACTTGCTTCATCACCTTACGTGAAAATACTCTGCGTCCGGCAGGTACTTCTTCTGTTTTTATAAAACTAACTGGTCGTAAAATACCGCCATTTGCCAATACCATATAGCCACGAGCCAATTGTAATGCAGATGTTGAGACGCCATAACCATAGGCCAATACCGCTCTATCTAATTTCCGCCATGTTTGAGGATCGGGTAAATGTCCCATCGCTTCACCAGGGAAATAAGCTCCAGTCGGAGCAGCCATGCCAAATGATGAGAACCCTTGCCATAACTGATCTGGCTCTATTGATAGCGCCATTTTACTTGCACCAACATTACTGGATTTTTGTATCAATGTTGATACATCAATCTGACCATAATTACGAAAATCTTTAATGGTATGGCCGCTTACTCGGAATGTCCCAGGTCGAGTATCAATAATTGTTGAAGGTGTAAATTTTCCTGACTTCAAACCACTAGCCACCGTAAAAGGTTTAACGGTAGAGCCTGGTTCAAATAGATCAGTGACAGCCCTATTACGAAAATCACTACTTCTTAATCCACGGCGATTATTGGGATTAAATGAAGGTTGATTCACCATCGCCAAGACTTCACCGGTTTCAATATCAACAATAACTGCTGAACCAGAGCGAGCCTTATATTTGTTCACCGTTGCTTTTAGTGCTTGATAAGTCAAATATTGCAATCTGAGATCGATACTCAAACTAATATTTTTGCCATTTTTAGTGGCTTTTAACTGTTCTCCACCACCAACAAAATTACCATGACTATCACGTATCATACGTTTCAGGCCGGGTACACCTTTTAACACAGCATCGTGTGTTAATTCCAAACCCTCTTGACCACTATCATCAATATTAGTGAAACCGACAAGATGTGACGTTACCTCACCAGTCGGGTAATAACGTTTGTATTCACGCTGTAAGGCCACACCGCTAATATTGAGTTGTTTAATTTTATTGGCCAATTCAGGAGTCACACGTCGTTTAAGATAAATAAACTCACGATTCTGATTTTGTTTAATCTTTTTCTGAATAGTGTTCGCGTTAAGCTGAAGCACCTTGGCAAGATTGGCTATTTGTGTGGGAGTCGCATTCACTTCCTGAGGATTTAACCAAACAGAATGTACCGGTGTACTAATGGCTAATGGTTCACCATGACGATCTAAAATCATCCCTCTATGTGCTGCCACAGGGACTTTACGAATATGTCTCGCATCACCTTGATCGCGTAAGAAATCAGGATTTAATACCTGAATATCAGCCAACCGCCAGCCTAAACCCAGCACTACACTGATAAACACTAAACGCACTACATTTAAGCGCCAAACACCAATATGATTAATTGTTCTGCGTTGACGACTCATGGAGTAATTACCACGATCATCTCTGCTGTTGGCACAATCATATTAAGACGATCATGTGCTTGCCGTTCGATCCTACCTTGCCCTACCCATGTGCTTTGTTCCAATAACAAACGTCCCCATTCTTCGTTTAAATGATCACGTTGTTGTTCTAATTTTTGCAACTTAATAAACTCTACCCGCCCACTATGTTTGGTATAGATCACTGCTATTGCTGTTGAAATCACAGCAAATATCATCACCAACATGGATAGATTTGCACGGAGGGCTTCAAATAATCTCATGCTAACTTTTCCACCACTCGCAACACAGCGCTACGTGCACGTGGATTCATTATCAATTCAGCTTCACTCGCTTTGATCGCTTTGCCAATTAACCGTATCCGAGGATTGAGCTGATCAGCTGTTACGGGGAAATGAGCAGGAAAATCATCACCCCTTGCTTGATCACGGAAATAACGCTTCACAATACGATCTTCTAAAGAATGAAAACTAATGACAGCTAATCGCCCACCAACAGCTAATACATTCAATGACTGCTCAAGAGCGATCTTTAAATCTTCTAATTCGTTATTAATATAGATTCGAATGGCTTGAAATGTTCGCGTGGCAGGATGTTTGTGCTTTTCACGGAAAGGACTCGCCTTTTCTATTAGTGCTGCCAATTGCGTAGTGGTCGTCAATGGTGACTGTTCACGCGTTTCAACAATAGCTCGAGCAATACGCTTACTAAATCGCTCTTCACCCAATGTTTTCAATACAACAGCAATCTCACCCATCTCAGCAGTGGCTAACCATTGTGCAGCACTCATGCCAGAGTCGGGGTCCATCCGCATATCTAATGGACCTTCTTTTTGAAAACTAAAACCACGTTCTGCCACATCAAGCTGTGGAGACGACACACCAATATCCAATAAGATGCCATCTACCTTTCCCTGCCATAAGCGTCCATTGATCGGTTCAGCTAAATCAGCAAAAGAGCATTGTTCGATACTAAACCGAGAATCTTGTTGCGCTAATCGTTGGCCTTCAGCAATCGCTGCCGGATCTTTATCCAAACCAAGCAAACGGCCTTTTTCTGATAATTGAGATAACATTACTCGAGCATGACCACCCCGACCAAAGGTGCCATCGACATAAAATCCATCTTCTTTTATCGCCAAAGCGGCTACTGTCTCATTCAACAGGACGGGTAAATGTTCTGAATGACGCTCAATCATAATCAGACCCCTAAATAGACAGGTTTTCTAACTCAGCCGGTAATATACCGTCAAAATTTTCTTCCAAACATTCTTCCATCAAGGCATTCCAAGTTTGCTCATCCCATAATTCAAATTTGTTACCTTGACCAATCATTACCGTACTTTTTGTCATACCGGCAAACTCTCTTAATTTCGCTGGTAATAAAATACGACCGTTATTATCCATTTCACATTCCGTTGCATAACCAAGCAACATGCGTTTTAATTTCCGTACTTGAGGATTTAAACTAGGTAACTTAGCTAATTTTTGTTCAACCTCTTCCCATTCAGGCAAAGGATATAACTGTAAACAGTGTTCAGCATGATCAATCGTGACAACTAATCGACCTTCACAACTGACATCCAAGTGCTTACGGAACTTAGCAGGTATTGCCATCCGTCCTTTTACATCTAGATTGAAAGTTGCTACGCCTCGAAACACTTGTTACTCTCCATTTTTATGATCCACTTTGATCCACTTTTCCCCACTTTTTGACACTATAGGAGTGTGATCAGGGTGTGTCAAGCATCGAAAACAACAAAATCCCCTTTTACCGTCAATGACTTAGCGTATTTTTATTAAAGTGGGAGATTAACTGTTCGATTGTCCTACAAGACTACTTTTTTATCAAAAAAGTGGCGTGATAAGTTAAAGTAAATTCTAGATTAAAATAAGACTGCTAGATAAATAGAAAAGTTATTCAAGCAAAGGATTTCAAGGAGGGAAAAATTAACTATTAGCGGAAGTCTAACTTTGCAACCCACTTTGACTCTATAAGCTAATATTCACATACAAAGTAAAACCAACATCCAGGTCTATGTAGGATAAAAAATTAAATGGTCATAAGCTGGGATCTGTCGAGAACAATCATTCCTCTGGGGCAAACGTAATAGCTCTTTACCCTTTCCTTTGACAAGAACTTACTGGACTTTGTCGTTTCATCATCACCTTTCTAACTTGACACTAACCCCCTACAATTTTCGCTGTATCCAGCAAGCTTTGAGGGCTGAATGGCTTAACTAAGTAGGCATCAGCACCAGATTCACCCCCTTTCTGAAGGTCCTCTTTCAAACATAATGCCGACAACAAAACAACTCTCACATGAGCTGTCGCTATATTTGATTTTATTTGCCTACAAACTTCAAAACCATCAATTTCACCAGGCATCATTATGTCGAGAATAACCACTTCAGGCTTTGTGTGGAGTACAAAGTTTAATGCATCTTGACCATTGTCAGACTCATGTATTTCAAAATCACTAAATTCTAATATCTTACGTACTAACTTTCTCAAATCAGCATCATCATCAACAATAAGCAGTTGTTTTTGCATGTTATTTCCCGCTATTATTTTATATGTTCAATCTACTGTCTCTAATTAAAAATCAGATTTATTAATCTCATCTCTAGTTGCTATAAGCTCATCTAGTACCGATAAAAACGCATCAACAACCTCTGGATCGAAATGTTTTCCTTTACCTATTTCAATTAAAGATTGTGCATTATCATCGGTCATAGCAGGGCGATAACAACGATCCATTGTTACAGCATCGAAAAAATCTGCCAATGCTACGATACGACCACTAAGAGGAATTTCTGTACCGGAAAGTCCATTTGGATAACCACTACCATCGAACTTTTCATGATGTGCAAGGGCTATTTCTGCCGCCAACATAATCACAGGAACTTCAGAGCCAGAAAGTATCTCATAACCATATTCAGGATGTTTACGCATAACTTCCCATTCATCTTCAGTCAGTTTTCCTGGCTTTTTTAACACACGGTCAGGAATGCCGATTTTGCCAATATCATGCATGGGGCTGGCTTGTAACAATAATCTACAATATTCTTTATCCATTCCGTAAGCGCGAGCAATGATGGCTGAGAAGTTACTCATTCTCAGAATGTGAACACCTGTATCATCATCTTTGTATTCAGCTGCAACAGCAAGCCGTTGAAGCGTGTCAAGATGAGCCATTGCCACAGCATTATAAGCATCTTCTCGTTGTTTAATTATTGTGACTATATCGCTGCTATAGCGCTCAAGCTGCTTATAAGCCGTTAGCTTTTCCTGTTCTACGGCAAATAACTTTCTATTGAGTGATTCAGCATTTATTTGAGGTAGTAACTCATGGGAAAATATTGTCGATCCGAGCCTTAATGTATCATCACATTGTTTCAATTGTATTCATCCCCTCGTTTACTTTTTCAATAAGCTCTAATGGACTAAAAGGTTTAACTAAATAGGAATCAGCACCTACCAACCCTCCTTGTTCAATATCTTTTTTTTGTCCTCTTGCCGTCAGTAAGATGACAAATATATCTTGTGTTGCAGGATTTAGTTTTATTTTGTGGCAGACGTCATATCCATCAGAACTTCCCGGCATCATCACATCGAGAATTATTACCTTTGGCTGAATAACATTCGCCAAACTAAGCCCTTGCTGACCATCCTCTGCTTCATGCAATTCATAGCCACCAAATGCAAGTGTCATCCTGACTAGTTTTCTCAAATCACCATGGTCATCGATAATTAATATCTTTTTATTACTCATCATTACTCCCCCTAACCGAATTATCTATTGGGAGCCATAATGAAACTGTTGTTCCTAGTCCAATCTGACTCTCTATTTCTATCGTACCGCCATGTATTTCTATAATTTCTTTTACAAGAGCCATTCCTAAACCTGTTCCGGGAATTGAACCTGTATTATCAACTCTGAAAAACCGTTCTCCAACTCGACTAATTTGCTGAAGCGTCATACCAATACCATGGTCCTCAACAATTATTCCAAATTGAGATTTTTCTTCACTTTCACGTATTGCAGTTGAGATAATGACTTCACCACCTGCAGGTGAATACTTAAATGCATTACCAATCACATTGGTCAATACTTGAAGTATCTTATCTTCATCTATCAGAACTTTTGGCCAACTTTCAGATATTTTTTTCTTTAATGTACAGTTACCACTAAGACTACGCATATCCCGGCAGCACAAAGACAAAACAGACTCAACAGTAGTCGAGAGAATAGTAAAATCTTTCCCTGCCCTTGACTCTATACGTGCCAGATCTAATAACTCATCCAATAAATGTTTGAGATTTACTGATTGTCGATGAATTGTATCGATTAAATCTACACGCTGAACTTCATCATAGTCATGCATCAATAGCAGTTCACTGAAACCTAGAATACTCGCCAGCGGAGTGCGCAATTCATGAGCAGCAGTAGACAAAAACTCACTCTTCATTTCATCTAGTTCAGATTCATGAGTGATATCATGAAAATATAATACTGTCCCCTGAAGCTTTTGGTTTTGATCTTGATCTTGATCTTGCATTTTCCGTGAGGTAAACCTTAACACTCGTTTAGCAGGGCGAATTAGATGAATCGTTTGTGAAGGTAAATTTCCGTTAATACGTTTATTAGTGTCTAACTTTTTAGATCCATCACTCAACAAAAACAATTGCTGGTAAAAATCCTCAATTGTCATACTGCCATAACCTTGAAAGGATAGTCCTGTCATCTGGGTAAATGAGTCATTAGCATAAACAATATTGCCCTGTGGATTTATTAATACAAAGCCATCAGGGCTTAAGGTACAAATAGCATTAAGCTCTTGTGTCCGTTTCTTAACAAGCTGCTCCATTTTAGTTCGATAAGCATGAAGTTCAGAGATGTCCCTTATTGCAATAATTCGAATGTTTTTATCATCAATAATCGTTTCTTGTCCTTGTATTTCAACAGGGATAAGTGAGCCATCTTTCTTAATAACTTCAAGCTCCCATGTTTCTGTTGAATGTTTTGCCATCATTGATATGGCAAGCTCTTGATATTGTTCTGGGATAAATTCAAAGAAGGAATGTTCGACAACTTCATCATTTCTATACCCAAACATCCTTAAGCCAGTTTGATTAACATCAACAATTATGCCGTTGTCATGGAAAAACAAACCTTCCATTGATGCATTAAAAAATCGAGACATCCGCTGTTTTTCTACTATTAATCGGTGTTCAATGTGCTTTCTGTGCGAAATGTTATGCATGATGGCAATAAAAACTCTTTCTTCATCTGTTTTTAATTCACTAACGCCAATTTCAATATCAAATATTTCACCGCCTTTTTTTATCGCTTTTACTTCTACACTTCTTAGCCCTAATAAATGCTTTTCTCCTGCTTGTAGATAGCGATGAAATCCTTGTGAATGCGCTTTTTTATATGTTTCTGGTACAAAAATATCAATGTTTTTGCCAATTAGTTCATCAGCCGTATAGTCAAATAAACCATAAATTGCTTTATTAACAGACTTTATAATCCCTTGTTCATCAGCTGTCACAATGCCATCTTCAACATTATTCAGGATTTGGTTAATATAAGACTCACTTGAGACTGCATTGTCGGCTAGTTTTCTGCTCTTTGTTTGCAGTAACAACAATTCAGCTTGCTTATTGTTAACTGTTGAAATTAAGCTTTTAAAATTATCCAATAAAGATTTCAACTCTGAAGATAATGAGTTTGGCCATGTAATATCATCTCTTGCAGTGGATTTCGATAACAGCTTTATATTAGCGATTAATGTTTCAATGGGATTCAAGAACAGTCTTGATGCTAAGGGAGCAACAAAGAGAATAAAAATAGCTGCAAGAATTGTCATTAAGGTCGTTCTAAAGTAAGTGTTCTGTAGTAGATCAATATACTCATCCATCGGCGTTGCAAACATAAGTCTGATGGCATCATTGCTGGCTACTGAAACATCAGAAAAGCGATAGGACGTTTTCCAATGCTTAAGTAGTGAATTAGACTCTAATTTAGGGTGAAGATAAGACGTGTCTTCGCTATGCACATAGTCTTTAAGTAAAAACATATCGTTAGTAGAATTATCCGCAAGCACATTGCCATTACTATCTTGTAGAGCGCTAAACCAGTTAGTGCTAGGAGAAAGTTGCTGTAAGAATTTAGTAATACTTTCATCCTTCATCACAACAAGTGCCGTGAAACCTTTTGGGTTTCGAGGTAGTATTAGATAGAATAATTGATCTTGTTTAGAAAAATTCAGTTCTAAGGGAGCCTGTCTCAACATTGCATCAAGCTCATTTACTGTGAGTTCGGCCATTTTATTCTTATAGTCATTGGAACCGAAAACATGTGATATGTGTTGGCTATCAACAATGACTAAGCCCTCTATTTCTTGTGGCGTTGACAGTAAATACCAGTCTGCAAAACTATTTTTAATTTCATTTTGGTCATTGAGACTGTCGGCAAGAAGGTCAACTAAAACATCCCCATGAGCGGCATGCCAAGTGATGAACTGATTAAGCCTCTTTTTACCGATAATTAATTTTTCATTGATCTGAGTATCTAAATGCGTTTCAATTTTGTTAAATTCAGAACTATTTGAAATAGTCATGATAATGATTAATGGCACGATAGCAAAGAACATGAGTACGACACGCACTAACTTGTGTAATGGCCAAGATTCGTGTTTTAACAGAATTTTTAAGCTGGAAAAGTTTGGCCTTATAGATAATATACCAATGAATATCAGGCTGGAAATAACAGTATTTAATATGCCGTTAAGAGATTGCTTAACGATAATTAAGTAGCTGACTTGGTCATCTAACTCTAACATTTGAGTGTAAAATAGATAGATAAGTGGGCCACCAATCACAATCCAGTAGGTAATATCAGCTAGTACATAGTCATCAAACCTTTTGCTGTGGATTAAAAAACCAACAACAACAGCCTCCAAAGTAAAAATAATAATGGCATAGGGGTGTCCCCAGAGATAAAGGCTATATAGGCTAATTAAAAATCCAGCCAAACTACCCCAAGCCCAACCTGATATACGTAACACGAGCATTGTGGCTATGCTGCCAAATAGGAAGTTAACACCAAAAAAAAGTTCGAGATTGGCAATATTTCCTGCCAAGCCCATCAGAATAGAGGTCGCAAAGAAAATGATTTTTGTGCTATTTAACATTGTCTGATTCGCTCGTCGTAGCAACACTATCAGAGCTGCTCATAACATAACCGCGCTCCATCATTGTTGAGATATCGTCAGCATATCGTTTTGTTTGTTCGATACCGAGCTCATCTTTAAACAATATACGCGCATCTCCAATAGGCAACTCTATAATTGTTGTGTCATCAAGCCCTTCAGCAACTTTCAGTGATCCGCCATGAAATTCGACTATCATATTGGCGATTGATAAACCGATGTCCAAATTATGGTCGACACAAAATGAGGAAGTTTCATCTAACAATGATGGAGCCACATTTTCATCATCAATCTGAGGCGCCCCTCCTAATCCATAATTTTGGATTACTACAGTCAGAAAATAAGCATGTTGAACAAGCTTTAGATAAATAGTACTGCCTTGGCTACATTGATCAATCATTCTGCTTAAACACTCACGTAATGCCAGTGAAAGCCATACATTGCTACCGTAAAGAACAGCACCATCAATGTCTTTGGTTATAATGGTAACGAGCAGTTCTTTCTCATTGATTTGACTAGCAACCATCTCTCTAACATCGTGCATTAGTTCTGCTGGTAAAATGCGTTCATCGGTTACAATCTTATGCTCACCATATAGCTCACAAAGCAAAAGTAATCGATCCATTTTATACTGGATCTCGCGACTGCTTTTTTGAGTATTTTTTACCGCATTCTCAATCGTGACTTGACCACAATCGAGGTTAGACAACTGTTCTGATACCAATGATATTTTGTCTACAAAATTCTGTATGGGTATACGTAGTTCGTTATTAAGCAAGCTAAAGAAGTTTTGTTTTAGTGTTTCATATTGCTTGCTGGATGTTATATCTTTACCAAGCAGTAAATAGCCATTCTTCAGAGCACTTACCCGTACTTCAACCCCGCGCCTGATATAGACTTTAAGCGGAGGCTCTATATTTCCTGCCAGTAACTCTGTCAGCACACGAGCCAAATGGATAGATTCAAACTCATCTATTGACTCTCCACCAATCATTTCGATAGCTGAGTTATTACGGTATGAGATTTCTCCATCTTTGGTGACAATCAATACTGCATCAGTCATTTCATCAAACAGGTTTACAAAAGGCATTACATTTCCCCATTATCACGAAACACGCTTACTTCGCTGATGAATAATAGATGCTAACGTTTCAAACGGCGTAGGTTTAGGAAATAATTTAGCGCGCTCTGGAATTCCACCTCTCTCTTCTACCTCTTCAGGACTTAACCCTGTTACAACGATGAACTCAGTATGCTGTAACTCAGTTCGATTACATAAAACATCTAGCATATGAAACCCATCTAAATTGGGCATATGTAAATCAGTAATGATGATGTCTGGAGATGTTTCACCAATCATCAATAAAGCCTCATAACCATCACGTACACAATTTAGATTCAAATCAATATCCCAATGAGATATTTTCAATTGATAAAGCTTTAGTAAATCAACATCATCTTCGACGATGAGAAGATTGAGCATATTTTTTTCCGACTTATTGCATAGAGGTATACTGGAAACAGCATTAAGTAATTTCTCCAGTTCCTCTAAATTAATTCGCCGATGACCACCAGGTGTTTTCCAGACGTTAATGACACCGCTATCAGCCCAAAGCTGTATCGTACGTGCTGTTACACCCAATATGGTGGCCGCTTCATGGGTCGTGTAGATTTCTTTTTTTATAAATGGCAAGAATGTATTCACTATGCGTTTCCGTTATTTCTGCTATTTCTGCTATTTCTGCTATTTCTGTTTTTGCGAGAGCGTACATTGTCCAAGTACTTTAGTCAAAAAAGTATTTAGCTTGAGTTGATCTTTTGTGGATGATTGAGAGTGGAGTGATAGATATATCAAATTGGGAGGTGATGTATGGACTCAAAAGCCTTAGCAACGTTTAGTATTATGACTTTCATATTTGCTACTAGGGACGGAATCGAACTGGCACAACCGTAAAGCCGAGGAACCTTAAGTCCCTTAACCTCTTTAGAATTCACGCTCTTATCATGATGCGCTGGCAACGATAACGAAAATAATATATCGCCCCTAAAGTGAGATAGCTGTGTGCCAAAAGTTAGCCTCTCATAGTAGAAGAAAACTAGCTCACTGATATCCTAAGGCTAATAAGAAAAATGAGATGGCCATAAGCCGGGTTCTGTCGAGGACAATCATTCATCTGGGACAAACGTCACCGCTTGCCTCAAGCAACCTACCCAAGAACGATACGGGCCGTATCTGTTTACCGAAGTAAACTGCTCTTCTATTTGGTCTTGCTCCAGGTGGGGTTTACCCTGCCACAACTGTTACCAGCTGCGCGGTGCGCTCTTACCGCACCATTTCACCCTTACCTAACGAATTAGGCGGTATATTTTCTGTGGCACTTGCCATAAGCTCACGCTTTCCAGACGTTATCTGGCACCCTGCCCATTGGAGCCCGGACTTTCCTCATTGCTAGTCATGCTAACAACGCGATTGCCTGGCCATCTCAAGTGTGAATTTTAACCCAACATCATTATTTTTGTTGAAGTTTCAATGCCATGTCATAGGCTTTATTTTTACTGACTGATAATAGTGAGGTGGCAACCACTGCTGCACGTTTTGTTGGCAATTCTTTTAACAGCACTGTCAGCACACGATTTATTTCTGCTTCATCAGACTCTTGTTGCTTAGCCGCACCCTGTATCAGAACCACACATTCACCACGTTGTTGATTACTATCATTAGTCACCCAATCTAACAGCTCAGCTAATGGTTTAGTCATGATGGTTTCATGTAATTTAGTTAACTCGCGCGCTAAACATCCGCGACGTTCCTCTCCAAATACAGTCACCATATCTTGTAATGATGCCTGTAAACGGCGCGGGCTTTCATAAAATATTAAGGTTCGTGTTTCTGCAATGAGATTTTGTAATGCCTGTTGGCGAGCGCCTTGTTTCGCTGGCAAAAAACCTTCAAAAGCGAAACTATCTGATGGTAATCCAGATGCTGACAAAGCTGCAATTAAGGCACAACTTCCTGGTACCGGTACAACTGGAATATTATGTTCTCTGATAAGGGAAACTAATCGATAGCCAGGATCACTAATCAATGGCGTACCAGCATCACTAATGAGTGCAACTGATTCTCCTTGTTGCAGTCTGAGTAATAGTGTTTCACTGCGTTGTTGTTCATTATGCTCATGCAATGAAACTGTTGGAGTGCTAATTAAATGGTGTTGCAACAAATGCCCACTATGCCGTGTATCTTCGGCAGCAATCACGGCGACATGTTGCAAAATATCAATCGCACGCTGTGATATATCTGATAAATTACCGATAGGAGTGGCAACGATGTATAGCGTTGCTGTTTCATTGTCTGACACCAAGGACAACCTTATTAATTATTCAGTTCTGGTCGTAATATACGCTAACAGGTAAGATGTTTCCTTATATTATCCACCATAGATACAAACTATGACTCTGCGAACTTATTTACCCTTACTGATTGTTGCTACTTTCATGCTCAGTGCCTGCCAGCCAACTGGAACGATAATACCAGCACAACCTGATAGTTCAGCCATCATGGAAGCAGAGCAGGCAGAGAGAACTGGGGACTTTCTCGCTGCTGCACAACAATATCTCGACTTAGCAGAAACATCAACCGATCAACAGCAAGCGCACTTTTATTTACGTGCCGCCTTGGCCTTTTGGCAAGCTAATCAACTTGATCAGGCTGACCGTAGTTTGACCAATGTTAATCGTTCACTATTAAGTGTAGCAAAACAATTTGATGCCGCAATATTAGAGGCCGATATCGCATTAAGTCAATCTGAAGCCGAACACGCATTAGCAGCGCTTGATCCCTATGACATCAATAATGCAACAGAGCAGCAGCAGAAAAGTATTCTTGAACTAAGGATTCGCGCCTATGAATTCACCGAAAATTGGTTAGAAAAGGCAAATAGTCATATTGAGTTAGCATTATTGCTACCTGACTTTGAACGCGAACAAAATCAACAAGCACTTTGGCAGGCATTAATGATGTTAACGCCTCCATCATTAGATTTATTTAATCCTGGTATTCCACCGGCTGTGGATAGTGGTTGGTTTGCATTGGCTTATGCTATCAAGTCGTATCAAAACAATCCTGATGCAATGATTGTTGCCTTAGAAGATTGGCGTAGAAATTATCCAAATCATCCTGCTAATCCTGCACTGTATAAAAAAAGCGTCTCAACAGGGACTCGACTGCCACAACAACTAAATGACATTGCCATCCTATTACCAACTACTGGTCCGTATGCAACCGCCGCCCAAGCAATTAAACAGGGCATTGTAGCTGCTCATTATGCTGCTCAATCAAATACTCGATTACACTTTTTTGATGTTGTAACGGATAGCAATACTGGGACAAGTAATGTCTGGCAACAATATCAACAAGCGGTTGAACTCAATGCTAATCTTGCTATTGGCCCTTTAGATAAAGAATCTATTCGGATCTTGTCCGAAGCAGAATCATTACCTATCCCGGTATTAGCATTAAACCGTCTCACTAACCAGTTACAAAAAGAAAATTTATTCCAATTTGGTCTTGCCCCTGAAGATGACGCGATTTCAGCTGCAAATTACGCGATAGAGCAAGGCTATGAACGTGCTGTTATTATTTCTCCATCCGATGCATGGGGTGACCGAGTCTCATCCGCCTTTACTGACCAATGGTTAAATAATGGTGGTGTTTTACTCAATAGTGCCCACTACAACGCATCTAATAATGATTTTTCATCTATCATTACCCCGTTGCTGGGCTTAGCTGCAAGCAAGCAACGCTACCGATCTTTGAAACAAACGCTGGGCATATCCGTCGAGTTTGAACCTCGCCGACGTCAAGACATTGATTTTCTTTTCCTTGTTGCTCGGCCATTAAAAGCACGACAATTATTACCACAGTTAAAATTCCATCGTTCAAGTTCACTTCCTGTCATTGCGACATCTCACGCATATTCTGGCCATGAGAACAGCCAACAGGATATTGATATTAACGGTCTTATTATTAATGATATTCCTTGGGTATTTAACAATATTGCCTTCAATGATTCTGCCTATATCGCATTACACAATAACCCACCAGAACACTTCGATCGTTATATCCGTCTTTATGCTTTAGGTGCAGATTCATACCGATTAATTTCTAAATTAAATGGGTTGAGCCGGTCTACAAGCTTGACCTTCCAAGGTGCAACGGGCAAGTTATCAATCAATGAGGCTGGACATATCAACCGAGAAACACCCTGGGCCACCTTTAGTAAAGGGAAGATTAAACTCTTAGCGCCAAGCGCCGAAAACAGTATTCAGTAATGTCTTCAAAAGACATTGGCGATCAGGCTGAATTGTTAGCGTTAAGACATCTGGAAAATGCAGGACTCATCATAGTTACTCAAAACTATCGTAGTCGTCGTGGTGAAATTGATTTAATTATGCGTGATGATGACACGCTGATCTTTGTTGAAGTACGTTATCGAAAGTCTGCACGATTTGGCACCGCGTTAGAAAGTGTTAATCATCAGAAACAATTACGCATCATACAGACCGCACAACATTATCTTCAGCAGAATGAATCGGACTCTTTAGAATATCGTTTCGATGTAGTAGCCATAAGCTCAAACGATAATACTACCGACATTGTCTGGGTGAAAAATGCTTTTCAAATGACATATTAAATAGTAGCCAAGTGCTCACTATCCGGTGATAATAACCACTTCGATTCTAACGAGATATGACAATGTCAAATATCAAATTTGTTTTATTACTATTGATTCCTATTATTTTATTGCAGGGCTGTGCTACAGCTGTCGTCACAGGTGGTGCAACAGGCGCAGCACTTATACATGACCGCCGTTCTGCTGGCGCAGTCATTGATGACCAAGGAATTGAATTTAAGGCATCTTATTCCTTATTTTCCAATAAAGAAATCTATGACCAAAGTCATATTAATGTCACTAGTTATAACGGCATTGTACTGATCACAGGTGAAACATTGACCGAAGAACTAAAACAAAAAATCACGGCAGAAGTAAAAGCTATCTCTAAAGTTCGCCGCATCCACAATGAATTGATTATTGCGGCACCAAGCGCATTACCATCACGCAGTAGTGACACTTGGATTACATCAAAAATTAAAGCTAAATTCACAACGAGCGACGAAATTAACCCCTTCTTTATCAAAGTTGTTACCGAACACGGTATCGTCTATTTAATGGGTATTGTCAGCCGTACAGAAGCTCAAGACGCCCTAAATATCGTTACTAACTCTGCTGGTGTGCAACGTGTGGTGAAGATATTCGAATATACGGACTAATATAGACGCTATTGATCCCTCAAAAATTGAAGGGGTCGGTCACCTTTGTTCAGAAAGGCTTCACAATTGCCAAGATAATCACCGCAATAAGTACCAATACCGGTACTTCATTAAACCAACGGTAGAATACGTGTGAATGATGATTGGTGTCATTACTAAATTGTTTAAGCAAGCGACCACAGTAGACATGATAAACAAATAATAATAGGACCAAGAGTAGTTTAATATGCAGCCAATGCATCATGGTAATTTGTTCTACTGTGTAAAAACTCAATAACCAGCCACCAAAGACTAAAGTCAATATTGCACTTGGTGTCATAATACCTCGATATAATTTTAGCTCCATTATTTTAAATCGTTCACTTCCCACCTTATCCTCACACATAGCGTGATAGACAAAAAGCCGTGGCAGGTAAAATAACGCTGCAAACCATGTTACAACCGAGATAATATGAAAGGCTTTCACCCACAACATGCTCTACTCCTTTTTTACTAATCAGTGTTAATATTCAATTAATCTATCACGGAGGCGCCCATGCCAACCAATAACCCTGCTGAACGTCGTCGTTTCAGTCGCATTCCGTTTCACGCTAAAGCACATATTAATACTGAAAAAGGTGAATTG
The DNA here is from genome assembly GCA_013215775.1 of Piscirickettsiaceae bacterium. GTDB lineage: Bacteria > Pseudomonadota > Gammaproteobacteria > Nitrosococcales > Methylophagaceae. The sequence continues at coordinate 20,107 of JABSQO010000002.1, read as the reverse complement.
CATCTAAACTGTGAAGTTATTGATATATCGCTAAAGGGTATTCTACTTGTTAAACCTGAAGGCTGGTACGGCAAAATGGATGATAAATACCAAATTGATATATTACTAGACGACAGCCAACTCGTTATTAAAATGATAGCTTCTGCAGCCCATATCGATGAAAAATCAGTTGCTTTTACCTGTGAACATATTGATTTAGAGAGCATTACCCATTTAAAACGATTAGTCGAACTGAATTTAGGTGATGAAGCACTACTACATCGCGAATTATCAGCATTAATTAATTAATTTACTCAGCCTGCTTTAAAGCCTCTATGGCTTCTGATAAATGCTGAACAGGAATGACTTTAATACCCTTAATCGCTTTTCTAGGCGCATTCGCTTTCGGTACAATAACATGAGTGAAACCATGTTTAGCGGCGTCATAAATTCGTTCTTCGCCTGCTTGCACAGGTCGGATTTCACCTGTTAATCCTACCTCACCAAATAATATCCAACTTTGTGGTATTGGTTTATTTCTTAGGCTTGATAATACCGCTGCCAATACCGCCAAATCAGCACCTGTTTCACTCAGCTTCACCCCACCCACAACATTAATAAATACGTCTTGGTCACTACAGGTAATTCCACCATGTTGATGCAATATTGCTAATAACATCGCAAGTCGATTTTGCTCCAAACCTACTGAAACACGCCTTGGATTACCCAAGGGACTATCATCAACCAAGGCTTGTACTTCCACCAACATCGGGCGACTACCCTCTCGAATAACGGTGACTACACTACCTGAAAGTGACTCTGTGCCTCTTGATAGAAAGATAGCTGACGGATTGCTCACTTCTTTCAAACCAAGTTCAGTCATCGCAAACACACCCAATTCATTTACTGCACCAAAACGGTTTTTAACCGCACGCAGTATTCTGAATCGTGTCGATGTATCACCCTCAAAATACAATACCGTATCCACCATATGTTCTAATACTCGTGGTCCTGCAATCGCACCTTGTTTGGTCACATGTCCAATTAAAATCAATGTAGTACCACTGGATTTGGCAAACCGCACTAATTGGGCGGCACTCTCACGCACCTGTGCCACCGTGCCTGGTGCTGATTGTAATAATTCAGTAAAGACAGTTTGAATTGAATCAATCACCATTACTTGCGGTTGTCGCGCTTGGGCAATCGCAATCATTTGTTCTACATGTGTTTCGGTGAGCAAATCAAGCGGCGTATTTTCTAATTGCAACCGTTCTGCTCGTAATCGTATTTGTTGCAGTGATTCTTCACCACTGATATATAACGGGTTAACACCACTCGTTTTCGCCATCATTGCCATGGCTTGTAATAACAATGTCGATTTGCCAATACCCGGATCGCCACCAATTAAAACGACGGAACCCGTCACTAAACCACCACCTAAAACCCGATCTAATTCAGTCAAACCCGTAGTCCAGCGTACCGCTTTTTCGGAAGTGATTTGGCTTAATGATTGGACTTCATTTTTCTGTTGGCCAGCATAACCACTATGGCGTGTTATTACCGCCTGGCCGGTTGCTGAAGTTGGAGTCTGAATTTCTTCTGTTAAGCTATTCCATGCGCCACAGTCACTACAGCGCCCTGCCCACTGTGGCGTTTGTGCGCCACATTCTTTACAGCTATAAACACGTTTAATCTTAGCCATGGTGATAATTCCGCTTCACTCGATCACTAATCTGACATAGTAATTCATACGGAATAGTCTCAGCATATTGTGCAACCCGTTCGACAGATAGATCATCACTTCCCCACAACGTCACTTCGGTATTGATCTCAATCCCAGTAATATTGGATATATCAATAACAATCATATCCATTGATACCCGACCTATTACGGACACCAAGCTGCCATTAATCAACACCAAACTATTGTTTGAAAGTTTGCGACTATAACCATCACCATAACCAATACTAACAATCCCTACACGGGTAGGCTCAGTCATTATCCAATCTCCACCATAGCCAACTTGATCGCCGACATTCAAATCTTGAGTTGCAATCAATACCGATTCCAGTTTCATCACTGGTTTTAAACCTAACTCACTGGCAGATTGATTCTCGAAAGGTGAGATGCCATAGAGCATGAGGCCTGGTCGAACCCAGTCCATATGACTATCCGAAAAAGATAAAATAGCACCGGAATTAGCGATACTTAATGGGCTATTTTGATCGGTTACACACTGTCGTAATTTATCTAATTGTTGCTGATTGCGTGAATCATCCACATAATCGGCATTGGCAAAATGACTCATTAAACCCACTTGACCTGAAATTGAGGCACTAGCAGTTAAGCTTGCTAGTGACGTTTCAACATTTTCAATATTAATGCCTAAACGATGCATACCGGTTTCGATCATCAACCAACAAAAGCTCAATGGTTTTTCCAGCTTAGTTTCACTGATCAATTTAATTTGTGCTTGGTTATGAAAGACAACTGAAAGTGAATTTTCAGCAGCGAGTTGCAGTTCTTGCTGTGATATCACGCCTTCTAATAATACGATCGATTGCTGAATACCTGCTTGTCGTAATTGTAGACCTTCTGATAGTCTTGCCACCGCAAAGGCATCACTATCTGATAATGCTTGTGCCACTTGGACAATACCATGGCCATAAGCATTTGCTTTAATCACTGACATGACTTGGCTATTAGGCGCGAGTTGCTTAACCCGGAATAGATTGTGTTTAAGTGCAGCTAGGTCAATATTGGCAACAGGATATGACTGCACAACTATTCATCACCATAATCATCATAATTGTTATAGGCAAAATTCTCGAATCGAGTATATTTCCCTTGGAAAGTCAAAGCAACAGTACCGATAGGACCATTACGCTGTTTACTAATAATAATTTCTGCCTTGCCTTTTTCCGGTGAATCTTCGTTATACACTTCATCACGATAGATAAATACAATTACATCGGCATCTTGCTCAATCGCACCTGACTCACGTAAATCTGACATCACAGGCCGTTTATTGGGACGTTGTTCCAAACTACGATTGAGCTGTGACAGGGCCACAACAGGCACACTGAGTTCTTTTGCCAAGGCTTTAAGTGAGCGTGATATTTCAGATATTTCAGTAGCACGATTTTCATTACTGTTGCCGCTACCTTGCATCAACTGAATATAATCAATCACGATCAAACTAAGACCGTGTTCACGTTTTAATCGTCGCGCTCGAGCACGCAATTCTGTCACTGTTAATGCTGGCGTATCATCAATAAATAATGGGGCTTCATTTAACAGGGCAATGGCCGAGGTTAAACGCGGCCAATCATCATCATTCAACTTACCTGTTCGTAAACGAGTTTGGTCGATTTGACCCAGTGATGACAACATTCTCATTGCCAGTGACTCTGCCGGCATTTCCATACTGAATACCGCGACGGGTTGTTTACTTTTAATCGCCGCATTCTCAGCAAGATTCATCGCAAAACTCGTTTTCCCCATCGAAGGACGACCCGCAACAATGACCAAATCAGCAGGTTGCAGACCTGCCGTTTGCATATCAAAATCAGTAAAGCCTGTGGCTAAACCTGTAATGGGACTGTCCTGTTCAAATAAAGTATCAATACGGTCAACAACCTTACTCAATACTTGTTTAACTTGAATAAAGCCACCAGAGCGTTTGGCACCCTTTTCAGCGATCTCGAAAACTTGGCGCTCAACCAAATCCAACATCTGTTCACTACTACGACCTTCAGGGTTGAAGGCGACATTTGAAATGGAGGTACCCACCGTGATGAGTTGCCTTAAGATTGAGCGTTCACGCACAATTGAAGCGTAGGCAACAATATTGGCTGCACTAGGAGTATCGCGAGCTAATGTGCCCAGATAAGCTAATTCTCCTACCTGATCAAGCTCACCTCGCGAATCATGGTATTCGGCAAGCGTGATAACGTCTACTGGCTGAGAGTTTTCAGATAGTTCCGCGATAGCCTTAAAGATAAGCTGATGACCACGGCGATAAAAGTCATTCTCGACTATTAAGTCCGCTACCTTTTCCCAGCTTGTATTATCCAACATAAGACCGCCAAGCACAGATTGCTCAGCTTCAATAGAATGAGGAGGGACTTTTAACGCCTCTGTGGCTATATCTTTGTAGGAATTATCGTCCACACTAGTCCTCGAACTTATCTATCTCATTATTTAAAGACAACTAAAGCCACATAATCAACGGCATTAGTTAAATAGAATAAAATGGAGCTGTTAAAAACAGCTCCATTGGTCTTACTTTTTACGCTTCTTCTTGCGCTTTGGCAATCGCTTCTGCTTCTTCTAAAGCAGCTGCTTTAGCTTTGTCTGCTGATGCAGCTTCGGCTACCGCTTGAATTTGCGCTTCTGAAGTGATGGTCACTTTTACAGCAACAACCACATCTGCGTGTAATTGGATATTGATATCAAATTCACCAGTGTGACGTAATGGACCATCCGGAAGACGTACTTCATTACGTTCAATATCAGCACCAGCAGCATTCAATACTTCAAGAATATCTATCGCACCAACAGAACCGAACAATTTTCCTTCGATACCTGCATTAGCCATGATATTCACATCACCAGCTGCAACTAGTTTCTCTTTGCGTTTCTCTGCTTCAGCCTGCAATTTAGCAGCGGCTGCTTCAAGATCAGCACGACGTGCTTCAAACACTTCTCTGTTTTTCTTGTTAGCAGGTAACGCTTTACCTGTTGGTACTAGGAAATTACGTCCGAAGCCAGATTTAACCTGTACTTCATCACCCAAATTACCAAGTTTCTGCATTTTTTCTAGCAAAATCACTTGCATCGTTCTACCCTCATTCGCAGTCAAATACTGCTTTAATTCTACCGTCCACTCGTATCATTCAAAGAATGTTTACGAAAATTAAACCATTGTTCCAAAACACCTATAGCCGCTAATATCACCATCATTTGTGGCAACATCATGACTAGCAACACATAAACTGTTACTAACCAAAATGACTGTCTTTGTTGTTGTTTGACAATAGCGTGAACTATCGACAAACCTTGCAAAGTAAACACAACCAACATCACTGGCAGAAAATCTCGCAACACTGATAATGTATCACTTAACGGTGATAGTGCCACCGCCATCAATATGATCAACATTATTGCTGCAGATTTGCCAAGTTTTAGTTGATAAAACTCACTTGCAAAACCACCTGAATTATACAATTTTGCTTGCCAAGCCCGACCAATCAATAAACCCAACATCAGGTTAATACTGAACCCTGCTGCGACTAAACCGGTCATCATGCTCGCCACTCTCAGCACAATTTCTTGCGTTTGTGTTTGGTCAAACTGCCAACCTGGCTGCTGACTTAACATATCCATAAATGGCGCAAGGAACTGTTGCCACCACACTGTTGGTTCTGGCAAAAATAAATAGAAGCCTACGACCAACACTATGCCTAAGCCACTCGCTGCTAATAAACTTGCCGCTAATGACCTTGTATAACCCAATACCAAACTGACAACCAACATCGGCAGCCAACTTGATAACAAAAACAATCCAGAGATAAAAATTTGCTTCATCAACAAACCAGTGATTAATGTCAATATCACTGTTGCTGCTACAACAATTTTTACTCCTTCTTTTGGCCCCATACGTAAGGTACAGAGCGCAATAACACCACTAGCTAAATAACTAAATGGTGGTAGCATCAAAGCTGCTACCGACAATAATGCAATCGCGATGGCAGACTGCCAACGCCCTTGCATTGAAAATACTGCAATACCTCGCAGCATCAATCGTTACGCTTTATTTTGATTTGATGTTTTGAACAATAACACCTTCTTACTTATGCATATCGCAATAAGGAATTAACGCCAAGAAACGCGCACGTTTTATACAAGTAGCAAGTTGACGTTGGTAACGTGCTTTGGTACCTGTGATACGGCTAGGAACAATTTTTCCTGTTTCTGTGATGTAATTTTTCAAAAGGTTTACATCTTTATAATCGATTTGCTTAACACCTTCAGCGGTGAAGCGACAAAATCTTCTACGTCTAAAAAAACGTGCCATTATTATGCTCCTCAGTATTAATCGCGGTTACGCGATTTTTTGTCGTCATCATCTTTACGCATCATAGGTGATGGCTCGGTAACAGCTTCATCACTGTTCACAACAAGATGACGAATAACAGCGTCATTAAAACGGAAAGCAGTAGTCACTTCTTCTAGTTGAGCAACGTCACATTCAACGTTCATCAATACATAGTGTGCTTTGTGAATTTTGTTGATTGGGTATGCCAATTGACGACGACCCCAATCTTCCATGCGGTGAATTGAACCACCTTGGCTTGTTAATACTTGCTGATATTTCTCAATCATTGCAGGTACTTGTTCGCTCTGATCAGGGTGGACCAGAAACACAATTTCGTAATGTCTCATATGAGCTCCTCACGGTTTATACAGCCCCTAATAAATACAACTTAGAGGCAAGGAGTATGCCTATCCAATAGGCAGCTCACAATTATATACCAGTGAACACCTTAACTTCAACTAAAGTTAACGGTAGGTTTGTCCCGTAGCGCCTCAATAAATAGAGTGACTAAGCGGTTACTAGGTACTAATATTCTAATTATTGACGATGAACAAATTAAGTTCGCTGACGCATTGCTTCGAAAAGGCAGACACCTGCGGCTACCGATACATTCAAACTTTCCGCTTCACCCTTCATTGGTATATACATAACTTGGTCACAGGTTTCCCGAGTTAAACGGCGAATACCTCGACCCTCGGCCCCTAATACAATGGCTAAAGGTCCTTTTAAATCAGCTTCATATAGTGATGTTTCACTCTCACCTGACGTTCCCACCAACCAGATACCACGTTGTTGCAACTCACGTAAAACACGAGCCAAATTGGTGATTTGAATAAACGGTAAGCGTTCAGCCGCACCACTCGATACCTTCAATGCAGTATTCGTTAGACTTGAAGCGCGATCTTTTGGTGCAATAACAGCATGAGCACCTGCCGCTTCAGCTGTACGCATACACGCACCTAGATTATGAGGATCTTGCACACCATCCAAAATCAACAACAATGGTGATTCATTTAACGCATCTAATAATTTAAACAAATCTGTTTCATCTAAATTACCTAATGGTACACATCGCGCTATAGCACCCTGATGGCGAGCATCCGGCACCATCTCATCAAGTTCTTCTCTAGCAATCTTTTGTGGTGTAATGTTGTGTTTTTCAGCCGATTTAATTAACGATATAATACGAGAATCTTCACGCTCATCCGCTAGCCAAATTTCCTTTACACGGGTAACGGGAACTTCAAGTGCCGCTTGTATGGCATGTAAACCAAAAACTAAATCATTCCCCGTTACAGAATTTCCGTCAGATTTGGCTACCCTGCGGCGTTTCATATGCTTCTGATTCTTGTCCTTCAATGATTGGTTTGACATAAAGTTCTACTCGACGATTTAATTGGCGGCCAGCTTCTGTTTCATTGCTAGCTCTAGGTTCTAACTCACCACGACCTACCGTCACTAACCGACTTTGAGAAATACCTTGTAATACAAAATAATTAACAACCGATTGAGCACGATGGCGCGAAAGCTCCATATTATAACTTTCTGAACCCACGCTGTCGGTATGACCAACGACATGAATAATTGTCCGTGGGTAACGTTTTAAGATATCAGACACTTTTTGCAAAGTAGGCATAAAGGCTGGTTTTAATGCCGCGCTACCAAAATCAAAGGATATTTCACTCGAAATATCAATTTTCAAGGTTTCATCCTGTAGGCGTTTCACTTCAATATCGTGTCGAGCTTGTTCTTCAGCTAACGCTGCTTCCATTTCTTTTTGTTGATTATCCATATAATGGCCAATACCTGCTCCTGCAGCCGCACCAACTGCTGCACCGACAAGTACACCACCGGCACCATCATCAACGGCATACCCAATAATGGCACCTGCAGCAGCACCTATCGCAGCAGCTGTTTTTGCATTCTTATTGGGATCATCTGTTGTAGCACATGCGCTGAGCATTGTTGCCATAGCGGTAACTAATACTAATTTCTTCATTTCAAGTACTCCTATACTTGTTCCTTAAGGCTATTCTAGATCTAAGTCCTTAGGGTGACTATACTGACCTTTAATTATTTTACCGAGAAACACATCATGGAAACACAATTTATTCCAGTCAACATCGCCCTGCTCACTATTTCCGATACTAGAACTATAGATAACGATACCTCGGGAAAAGTTCTTCGAGAACGTGTTTTAGACGCTGGTCATCAATTCGTAGCGCAACAAATCGTCGCTGATGATATGTATCAAATCCGCGCTATCATTTCTCAATGGATAGCGGATTCTAACATCCAAACCATCATCACAACGGGCGGTACAGGTTTAACAGGTCGTGATGGCACACCTGAAGCAGTGAAGATATTATTTGATAAAGAAATCGAAGGCTTTGGTGAGTTATTCCGCCAAATTTCATATCAAGATATTAAAACATCAACCATTCAATCTCGAGCATTAGGCGGCGTGGCTAATGGTACCTTTATATTCTGCTTACCGGGTTCCTCAGGCGCATGCAGAACAGCTTGGGATGATATTCTTAAAGAACAACTTGATATCCGTCATCGCCCCTGTAATTTTGTTGAATTAATGCCGAGATTATTGGAAAAATGATCTCAATAACATTTTATACCACTGCAGGTTGCCATCTTTGTGAGTTGGCAGAGACCTTATTAAATGACTTATCACTACATCATCAAGTGACTATTAATCCAACTGAAATTGGTGATGATGACGATCTCGTCTTGCGTTATGGCACCACAATACCCGTTGTAAAGTTTAACGATGATAGTGAGCTAAACTGGCCCTTTAACCATCACGATCTTGAAATAAAAATAGGACAACTTCAATCCAGTTGAAACTTTAAAACATTTATCACGTCAGTAATATTAGTACTACACATGTACATTAGGATGACATATGCCGATATTTTTAAGTTTGATTGCACTCATGATTGGCGGAGCGATTACTTCAACTCATGCCAGTGAGATGCCTCCGATGCCAGGTAATCGTTATGATATTGGCAGTCATCGGCTTCACATTAATTGTATGGGCGAAGGAAGTCCTACCGTTATCATTGATACTGGATTAGGTGATGATTCTTCTGACTGGCAAACTATTCTTCAACAATCAGCCCCTATCACTAAAACATGCATATATGACCGCTCTGGTTATGGCTGGAGCGATTATGGGCCTAGACCTCGTAATAGTAGGCGCATTGCTTATGAATTAGGCTTACTCCTTGATGCAGCTAATATTTCTCCGCCTTATATCTTAGTAGGTCACTCATTTGGAGGATTTAATTTGCGACTCTTTGCTGCATCACATCCTGACGATATTGCGGGTCTAATATTGGTCGAATCTTCACACGAATTACAGTACGATCGCTTAAATATAAAATTACCACTACCCTATAAAGGTCGCCGCAATATTGTCATTGTCGCCAAAGAAACGGAAAGTACTGCTGATAGTAATAAGCCTCAAATACTGCGTGACCATGCCTATCGGACAGCCGGTGAAGAAATTGCAGCTTTGTACCAAAGTGCTCGCCAAGTGCAACTTTATGGCAAAATCCCAACTGTACCTTTAGTGGTTATTAGTCGTGGCAAAGCAGAATGGTCTGGTGATATAAATGCTCAACATCGTGAAAAAATATGGCTTGAATTGCAACAGGATTTAATGCGTTTATCACCCATTAGTCAGCATATATTTGCTAATAATAGTGGTCATGACATACCTAGACAACAGCCTGAAATTATCATTGAGGCAATATTACAAGTCACACAGCTTGCACGAGCTATGAGCTTGCCATAAAAACTCGTTATACTGTCGGTTTTTTATAAGCAGATACGATGACTGTCGAATTTATCACCCAACAAACGGATTTAGCCGTTTTCTGTCAGAAAATTGCTGACACCACATGGATGGCTGTTGATACAGAATTCTTACGTGAGAAAACCTACTATCCTCAACTATGTTTAATCCAAGTCGCGACTGAAGACAATATCGCTTGTATTGATCCTCTGATACTAGAAGACCTCACACCGATTCTAGACCTGATTTATAATCCAAATATCACCGTCGTATTCCATGCTGCTCGCCAAGATCTAGAATTATTTTATCTATTACGTGGCTCATTGCCTTCACCTATTTTTGATACGCAAATAGCGGCGACAGTCTTAGGTTATGGCGAACAAATAGGTTATGGCAATCTCGTTAAACAATGCCTTAATGTTGATCTTGATAAAGCTCACTCTCGTACCGATTGGACTAAGCGCCCTCTTGATCCTGCTCAAATAGATTATGCAGCAGATGATGTTCGTTACTTACGAGACGTGTATAAATTACTCACACAACAACTTGAGCAAAAGAACCGTACTTATTGGTTAGAAGATGATTTTGCTAATTTAACCAAGTTAGAAACATATCAAGCTGATCCCGATAATATTTGGCGGAAAATTAAGGGCGCAGGCCGACTAAAAGACCTGCAACTTGCCATATTACAAAAGCTTGGTGCTTGGCGTGAACATCGTGCACTCAAGTCCAATCGACCTCGCCGTTGGATTTTGAAAGATGACGTACTGATCGATCTTGCCAAGCTTAGCCCTGATTCAGTCGATAAATTTAGCCTTATCCGTGGGCTTGAAGCTCGTACTATTGAACGTCATGGGAAAGAATTTCTAGACATTATTAAACAAGCCAAAACCTTAACTAAAGAACAATGGCCAACAGTAAAGAAATCACAACCTTTAACTACTCAACAAGATGCGATAGTGGATGCTCTACTCGCACTCTTAAGAAAAACATGTGCTGAACAAGCCATTTCACCTGTTGCAGTGGCTGTTCGAAAAGACATTGAACGTTTAGTGAAAGGCGAAATAGACATTCCAATATTACAAGGCTGGCGATATGAAATTGTGGGCCAACACTTGCAAGCATTTATCAATGGAAAACTCAGCATTACCGCCGATACCACTCAGCTATACACACAAGAATAAGGACAAAAAATTATGTCAGCATTAATTTGTGGCTCATTTGCTTATGACACTATTATGGTATTTCCGGATCAATTTAAAAATCATATCTTGCCCGATAAAGTACATATGTTGAATGTGGCTTTCTTAGTTCCTGAACTACGCCGTGAATTTGGTGGTTGTGCTGGCAATATTGCTTATAATCTAAAATTATTAGGTGATGACCCCATTCCTATGGGTACCGTCGGTAGTGACTTTGCCAGCTACGCAACATGGATGGACAAACATGGTATCAATCGCCGCCATGTGCATGTCAAACAAGGTAACTATACTGCTCAAGCATTTATCACCACCGATATGGACGATAATCAAATTACAGCATTTCATCCCGGTGCAATGAATTTAGCTCACGAAACACATATTAGTGAAGCTAAAGATATTAAATTGGCCATTGTGGCGCCTGATGGTCGTGATGGCATGATTCAACACGCTCAGCAATTACATGAAGCAGACATTCCATTTATCTTCGATCCCGGCCAAGGTTTACCGATGTTTGATGGTGAAGATTTATTAAGCTTTGCCAAGCAAGCCAGCTATATCGCGTTAAATGATTACGAAGCACAGCTATTCCAAGATCGTACAGGTTTATCGCCACACGAAATTGCCGATCATGTTAAAGCATTAATCATTACCAAAGGTAGTGAAGGATCGCATATTTATACTGATGGGAAACGTATTGATATTCCTTGTGCTCAAGCAGAAAAACTGGTTGACCCTACAGGGTGTGGTGATGCCTATCGTGCCGGTTTAATGCACGGCATACTGCATGGTAAAGATTGGGAAACAACAGGACGAATTGCTTCTTTATTAGGCGCGATCAAAATCGAACAGCATGGTACTCAAAACCATACTTTCACTATCGACGAGTTTACCGCCAGATTTGAAGAAAATTTTGGTTAACAAATAAAAAAGCTATTAATTTTTATCTTTTCAATATAAAAAGCCTCGGCACATACAAGTATGTACCGAGGCTTAATTTTAAGTGCATCCTCTTTATCTATTTACTCATTATTGAGTAGTAATATCAATCGTGGATGTAATGGTTGGTTCAATATTAATAATCTGATCTACAATGCCATCATTGCTAGTATAGATAATAGTCTGAACTGTCGTAGGACTTGTTGCATCAACATCTGCTACTCTAGGGAAAAATTCACCTCTAGAATGGGACAACTCACAACCATTTTCTAAAGTATCATTAGTAATATAGGTTCTAGTATTAGGCGCCGTTGCTGGGTTACATCCAGGACTGTTACCTACATTGTCATGTTGGCTTACATAGTCATAATGAGCGAAATCTGACGTAAATAATGTAGTATTATTTCTATCTGGAGTCCAGCCCACAAGCTGCGTTAAATTAACTTCATAAAATGGGATCCTATCCAATGGCACAGTAGCTGCAGTACATGGTGAACAATCATCATAGATACCTGACGGAGGGTAATCCATATAGACAACTCGTAGTTGTATAGGTCTATCATTCCCATTTCCAGCAGTAAATATCAAATGATCCAGTGATGTAAATCCAGCTGGGGCAAAGCTTGTATCTATTGCCGAAGAAGCATTAAAACCAGCCTCAGACAGCGCTGCACCTGCTCGGACAAGAGCCTCTACATGATCAGAATAGGTAGAAATATTCGCCCCTGCTACCACCGCTGTCATTGTTGGAATACCATTCGCATCGAAAAAAGACGCTGGGATAATAGAAAATGCAACCATTTTCCATGGTGGGAAATAACGCAAAATGCCATCAATCCGCTTTAACCTGCATGCTTTGAATACTGTGCCAGCAACATCAGGACCATCAGCACAGCAAGTCGTACACTCAGCCGCTTGTGTCTCACCACCACCATTATTCACAGATGTATTCGACACAGATGTAAAGTCGTCATATGTGTTGTCCGTGAGTTTGACATTTTGCTCATCCCATTCTGTCTGTCCATACAAATGAGAACTAATCGTACTACCACTGCCACAGCGGCATGCCACAGTTCTAAATTCTTCTCTTTTTACAGTATCCAAATTAGTGTTATAAGTCACTGTTTCAAACGTAACCACTGTACTATATCCTTTCTTACTCACATCTGGAATAGGTTTGCTCGTCTCTTTTTTCAACCCATCCGAATCCAATGTGACAGGTACAACATCTGGCGCTTGCAATGGTGTATAAGGAATAATAGGGGAGTCTCCACCGTTATGTACAGAAGCAGAGAATGCTGTATTTATCAATGAATAAGCATCTATGACTGTGTCTAGCGAAATACTTTGGCTCGTACCTTCCACATCATCCCATGCAACAACGACAGTGAGTAATTTGAAATCAGATCTTGCTGGTGCGGGTGTCGGTATAGTCGATGTATGAGTTAATAATGTCGCATCATTTCCATCTGCATCTTCGTACCAATAGTTTTCCACAGTCCAATTCAACGAATAGCTTGTAGTTCCCACTATCCTTGAGGAAGTCGGTAGAATTAAGCCACCCGTCTCAGTATAGGTCTCTAGATTGGTATTACCGGTGATATGTTCATAGGCCATTTCAGTTTCAGGTGAAACTTCTGCTAAAGCAGCAGCCCATGATAAATCTGAATTCAGCTTACTATAACTTCTCAAATCATCTATTTTTTGTTGGGCAATTGAAACGGCCACCGTACGTTGATGTGCATCAGAACTATTACGAATCAACGTGCCTTGCAACTTTGATATACCTAATATCCCTATTGCTAACACGACCAAAGCAATCATCACCTCAATAAGGCTAAAGCCTTTCGACTTTGTGTTTGTTTTAAATTTCATGTTCATATCCGTCTATTCCTATAAACAACAGCTTCGGAGTATAAAATCAGGCCGGAGTAAAATCTCGCCAGCTATATTTAATTTTACCTATATCCGTATTAATTGTGTCATTGGCCAGTGCATCGAGTAAGCTTTCATCATAGACTTGTTTGTAGCCCCCATTAGCGATGTCAGACACTAAATCAGCCACCAATGACCCGTGAACAATCGCAGCACCATTTGATTTAACTTCAGTTGTAGAAATCAAAAGCCCCCAAGCATCCGTAGTCGCATTTAATCTCATCGTTCCTTCCACGACAAGAAGTACAGGTAAATCTGCTGTACCAATACTTGGAACATTACAATTACCATCAACCCAGACCCATGGTTTTGATAACGTAGCCAAATCCAATGTATCTAACCCCGTACAATCCCCTTCGTAATATTGCCCGTTGTCTATAAAACGTGGTCGAATACTATCTACAGTAGCACCCGGTCCAAATATATACTCAAAAGGATCTGGAAAACCCGAAGAGTCGGTGAATATATCTACCATTTCACTTACAGGGATGTCTTTATTACTTAAGACGTCAGTGCACGCACAACCACTCCAGTCATCCCCAGATGTATATATTTCACTACAAATTTCTCCTCCATCGGTGAATGAACCTAATTGGCATGTTTGCCATGAACCTGTTCCACTAGTATTTGATGAAGTCCAACCCGAAATAGGGACACCAGTTGTTCCAATACCGTTATTAGGATCGGCAACTATTGTAAAGTTACCATTTAGGTTTAATTGTGGCCCCATAATTGGTGGTATTTCACCAGGAGTAATGAGACTTATTTTTGCATATGCCACCTGAGCTGTGGCAGCACCAGTCCCGTCATCCGAAGCCCCAACACCAATAGCTAAAATAGTTGATGCTGTTTTAACTAAAAATGAAGTAGCATTTGCAGCGGCTGGAGGTAACGTCGATGTAATACCACCACCACTTATTGAGCCATAAACCATTTCTGCCCCTGCTGTATCACAAGGATAGATACTCGTACTTCCTACACAGCTTACCCAACCAACAGTGCTAGAGTCATATAACGAGGGATTAACCCGTAAAAAAGCTGCCGCCTGCTCCAAGGCTCCCTCAGCATTGGCAAAAGCTTCTTTATGTCGATATTCATTACCCGATATTCGTTGATCCAACAAACCAACTCGCGATGCAAACAGTACAATTAATGTAACACCTATCAGTAATATCACTGCAATAAACAACACTGCCGCACCCTGCTGTTGCTTTAAAGGCGTTATATTTGAATTATGCATAATTAATTACCTCATTGACCAATCCTAACTGGCATCTTCATTCCTAACTCTAATTGTTTCAATAATCGTTCGACTTGCTATGCCAGGATTCAATACTATTTGACCTGTCAACGTTACAAGCAATTGATTAACATTGATAGTAGTGCCAACAGGAATAGAACTCTCCGGCGCAGTGAACACTGTAATTGAAACAATATTGGTATCTGTAATATCTTGCCAATTAGTTCCTGCACAAGTATCAGAAGTTACTCGATTAGTCCATTGTATGGCATTAGCTGTTAGTTGAAAGCCAAATCTTTCCTCTGCTTGGCGCACACCATCACCATTTTCATCATAAGAATATCGTAAACAACTTGAGCCGGCGTCAAAATTAAAGTCATCCATGAAATCTGAACTTGGTGGAGCACCAGAGTAACCTGCTCTTTTTATTTCATCCGAAATAAAGGTCATCGTGCCTCTTAATTCCTGGTTAAGTCTAATCATTCTGATATTTTCGCTACTCGATTTCACATTACTAATAAATATTGCAATGATCGAACCTGTCACCACCAAACCAAGTAGCATGGCAATCATCATTTCTATTAATGTAATTCCCCGTTGCTTCTTATTCATTATTTATCCTTAACAACCCGCATGCCCGAAGGCACCTGTATCAGAACAGAGTCTCACTCGACCGAATGAAGAAACAACCACTCGCAATTCGGCACCGCTAGCAATTGAGAATTGTAAATTCCCTGCATTCGCAGCACCTCGCAATGGAGTGAATGAAGTAAATGCATTCGCATCATCTGCAGCAAAGGAGGCGGTGCCATCTACACTGACAGCTGCAGAATAGTCATCTTGATTCACAACTTTACTCACACCATCAATCACACAGTCTGCCGCAGTACAGTCACAAGCAACATTTTCTGCTATTCCATAACACCATGTAGCCCCATTCCCTTTAAAGGTTATTCTGACCGGCGTATTTCGTTTAATCGCTTCTGTTTTGGCAAATAATAAGTCTGCAAACAGTTTATCACCCGCACCTTTTAATTTTCTGCGATCAAGTGTCTCTACAAATGATGGGAAGGCAATGGCTACTAAAACTCCTAAAATTACCACAACTACCATTAATTCAATAAGAGTAAAACCTTTTTGTTTTTGATCCATCATTACAAAGCAATACCTTTTTATAGATAAGGTGGATTATAGCCCCCTAATAATAGACTTTCATAGCAAATATCATCATTTTTTATATTGTTTTGTGATGTGGCGCACACTTTTATAGTGACCTATTGTCATATTTGGTCTATTGTTTAACTAAAATTATATCCCAAAAAAATATGTGTAGGTGAATCTATGAATATCAAATTAATTAAAGGTTTTACCCTTATTGAGTTAATGATTGTCGTTGTGATAATTGGTGTCTTAGCTGCAATAGCACTGCCTGCGTATACCGATTATGTCACTCGTGCACGTAGAGCAGATGCAAAAGATACAATACTAACTGTACAATTAGCACAAGAGAAATGGCGGGCTAATAATTCAGCATATACTAATGCAATGACAAATTTCGGATATGCAGGTGATGCCGCCCAAGCTTCTGCTGATGGTCACTACCAAGTAACAGTTACAGGTGCTTCTGCAACAGCGTATACCATAACGGCTGTACCACAAGGTGCGCAAGCGACAAATGATGGAGAGTGTGCAAATTTTGTTACCAATGAAAGTAATTCAGAAACAATAAGTGGTTCAGGAACAGCTGCAAACTGTTGGAATCGCTAAAATAATATTAAAGATAATTGTAATATCAATATCGAAAACAAGCCTGCAATCACATCATCAACCATAATACCAATCCCGCCATGCAGGTTTTTATCTGCCCAACTAATTGGCCAAGGTTTCCATATATCGAAGATTCGGAATAATACAAAGCCAGCTAACATCCATTGCCAACCTGTTGGCGCTGCAATCATCGTAACCAAATAACCGACTATTTCATCCCATACAACGGCAGAAGGATCATCTGAGCCAAGCCAATCTGCAGATTTCTGGCAAATCCAGATACCGACTACAAAAGCAATTATGGTTATCGCTAAATAGATAGCTAACGATAGATCCTGCATTAGCCAATAAATAGGCAGGGCAGCTAATGTACCGAAAGTACCCGGTGCTTTTGGAGCCAATCCTGTGCCAAAACCTAGCCCAAGAAAACATATCGGTCTTTTCAATAACTCACGAAAGTTAACTTTAGGCTGGGAAGTGGTCATAACCTGTTCCTTGAAATTCAATCACTTGATCGTTTTGATCGACACATGAGATAGCTGATTGATCATTAATTACGCCGACCCGTGTACATTGTTCTACAAGCAAACTTTCAACTTGGGCCGCATTGTCAGCTGAAACCGTGAAGCATAACTCATAATCGTCGCCTGACATTAATGCTAACTGCTCCGCAGTATTTGAATTCAGTTTCTGTAGTGCTACTGACAATGGTAACTGAGCTAATTCTAACCTTGCTCCGACACCACTTTTGTCAATGATATGACCTAAATCAGCTAATAAACCATCAGAAATATCAATGACTGACGTGGCTAATCCGAGTAATTTTTGCCCGATTTCAACTCGTGGCGTCGGTCGTTCTAATCTTTGTTGTAAATAGTGTTTATCTTCATCATGGAGTGAAGACTCATTCAATTGTTGGAGTTTCAATTGCAGGGCAGCGCCAGCATCACCTAAGGTACCGGTCACATAAATAAAATCATCAACTTGGGCTCCATCTCGTCGTAATGCTTGTTCCGGTCTGACAAAACCATGCACCTGAATACTAATCGTCAGTGGGCCTCTAGTGGTATCGCCCCCCACTAATTGAATCTTGTGCTGTTTTGCTAGTGTTGCCAAACCTTGTGCAAAACCTTTCAGCCAACTTTCATTAATCTCTGGCAAGGTTATTGCCAAAGTAAACCACGCAGGTGTTGCACCCATCGCAGCTAAATCACTCAAACCAACCGCTAAACTTTTATGACCTAAACTTTCAGGGTCAACATCAGCAAAGAAATGGACACCTTCAACTAGGGTATCGATTGACGCAGCAACAACATGACCGGCTGGACATTGCAATAAAGCACAATCATCACCAATGCCTAATAAGACATCTTCACGCTGAGGTGTTAATTGTTCAAAATAGTGTTGAATTAAAGAGAATTCGGACAGTGTAGCCAAATGGAATCCTTACGATTTATTACGTTTCGCCTTTGATGACTTATATTCATCAGCCCGCAATTTAGAGCCCATTTTATCTAATACACCATTGACATATTTATGGCCTTTTTCACCACCAAAGGCTTTAGCCAACTCTACCGCCTCATTTAATACCACCCGGTATGGGATCTCTGGTCGATGAATAAACTCATACACAGCCAAACGAAGTACAGAGCTTTCAACGGGGTCAATATCGGATAAGTTTCGATCTACCGCATAGGATAATTCAGTGTCTAAAGTATCTATCTCTTTAGAAACACCATCCACCAGCATAGTGAAGTACTTCATGTCCATTTTGTCTGAATTTTCCGCGGTGACAAAATCTAAGGCATCTTTAGCAGAGCTTGTCTGGCCATTAACGAGTGCTTGATACAATGCTTGAACAGCTGCACGGCGAGCATGAGATCGGGGTAAGGCTCTTGCCATTATTATTTTGCACTCTCAATTTGGCGAAGCACATTGACCATTTCAATGGTACCCATGGCTGCTTCAGTGCCTTTATTACCAGCTTTAGTGCCCGCACGTTCAATAGCTTGTTCAATCGTATCAACCGTCAACACACCGAAAGAGACTGGAATATCAAGCTGTAAGGTTAATTGACCTAAACCTTTAGCACACTCACCAGCAACATATTCAAAGTGTGGCGTGCCACCGCGAATTACCGCACCCAATGCAATGATGGCATCATATTTACCCGTACGGCCCATACGCTGAACTGCTAATGGAATTTCTACCGCACCAGGAACACGAGCTAATTCAATATCAGCTTCATCTACACCATGACGCACTAAGCAATCAATGGCACCTGAAATTAAATTATTAACAATAAAGTCATTGAAACGGCCAGCGACAATACCTATTTTTAGCCCTTCGGCTGAAAAGTCACCAGAAAATGTTGTGATATTACTCATGGTTATTCAAAAATTCCAAGATTTGAGATAGGAGTATTGTACTTTGTTTAACTGCTTATGCCTAACAAGTCGATGTTCACAATGATGAAGCGACAGGGTTTACTTGTTTTTGGCATGCGGCAATCCGGCTGGATCAGCATCAACTATAAACCACCGATATGGTTTTTTATCAATTCGAACTGCTGTTAACTGCTCTCCCCACACGGCACCACTGTCTAAAGAAAACACATTATCGTATTGTCCCGTTCCTAAGGTTGACCAGTGACCAAAAACAATCTTGTCATTAACAGTCTTACGATTAGGCATCTCAAACCAAGCTATTTGTCCGATCGGTTTGTCTTTCGGCTCGCCCTTGAATTTGAGCGCTAAACGACCATCATCATGACAATAACGTAAACGAGTAAAACAATTGGTGATATAACGTAATCGATCCCACCCTTTTAACTTCTTTGACCATTCGTTTGGTTTGTTGCCGTACATATGCTTAAAAAAGTCCTGCCAATGTTCACCTTGTAAAGCAGTTTCAACTTCTTTCGATCTTTTTATTACTTTTTTCAATGACCACTGTGGCGGCAATCCTGCATGTACCATACTAAAATCAAGATCGGCATCATGATGAAATAAAGGTTGGTGACGTAACCAATTAATTAACTCATTACGGTCGTCAGCATCCAATACTGAATCCATGGTATCCATACGGTGATGATGTTCATTGATACCCACAGCATTTGCTATCAGGTGTAGATCAT
>JABSQO010000019.1 GCA_013215775.1 Piscirickettsiaceae bacterium | reverse complement strand
TTATCTTAATCCCAAGCATGCGACAGTTTATATCAATAAGAAAGACATGAAAGATTTGCTTAAAGTGGCTCGTTTAAGAAAACCAGAACAGCATGAAAGACTGAGCGTGCAAATTGATTTAATAGAACCCTTTTGGAATGTAGGGATTAAGGGTGAAAATGGCATTGAAACAAATGAACGAGTGGGGTTAGCCCCAGCTATTATTACTTATGCTGATTTGATAGAAACAGGTGATGCACGCAACTTAGATGCAGCGAAGAGACTCCGTGAAAATTACATCTGTTAATATTGGTGGCAAGCTTCCGCAAGGGTTAGTGGAATTGTATGCTGATGTCAGTGGGCATGCGAAGGCATTAGATATTAATTATCTTGTGGTGGGTGCTATGGCGAGAGATTTAGTCTTAGTTCATGGCTTTGGTGCCAATATAGAACGTGGTACAAGAGATGTAGATTTTGGTATTAATATAGCGAACTGGGATGAATTCGATGCTTTAACGGAACGCTTACTTGCTGCAGATTATAATGCTGATAAAAATAGAGCGCATCGGTTGTATTACACCGGCGGTTCCGATCATGAATGGGAAATTGATATTGTCCCCTTTGGTGAAATTGCTGATGCAGACAGCAATATTTATTGGCCACCAAAACAACAATCCGTCATGAATGTGCGAGGCTTTTCAGAAGCATTTGCAAATGCATTGCAGGTACAAATTAGCGAAGACCCAAAAATAGTTATACCCGTTGCTTCTCCTGTAGGAATTTGCTTGCTTAAGCTAATTGCCTGGTTAGATAGAGAAACTGATTTAAGGTCAAAAGATGCCTCAGACTTTATATACCTAGTTGAAACTTATAGCAAAATACCTGAAGTATTTGACGCACTATATGACGAGGGTTATATGGAATATCAAGAATGGGATGAAACTAAAGCATGTGCCATGAAACTAGGTAATGATGTATCTGAAATTGCAGCCCCAGATACAAAAACATTTTTAGAAACAGAGCTATTTAGTAATCATGGAAAAACAGAACTATTTATTCGAGATATGAAAAACAATACAAATAAGAGTTTAGAGCAGTGCGAAGAATTGTTAAGCATTTTTAAGGATGCTTTTTTAAGCGATGACTTGTTGTAATTATAAGCAACACTAGAAATTAAGGTTCAAGGAATAGACATGCCAATACCAGACTTTCAACAATGTATGCGACCCCTTCTTTCATCCCTAAAAGATGGAGAAGTTCATCATTTTAATGAAGCTTATGAAGATGTGTGTAAGCATTTTGATGTAAGCGATGATGAGAAACGCCAGTTACTCCCTTCTGGGAAACAGACAGTGGTAAAAAACCGTTGTGGCTGGGCAAGAACCTATATGAAGAAAGCAGGTTTATTGTTAGACCCTAAACGTAGTCATGTTCAAATCACTGAGCATGGTTTACAGGTTTTAAAAGATCAGCCTGAATACTTTAATGTTAAATACCTAAAAGAAATATCTCCTGAGTTTGTTGAGTTCCATAAAGCTAAGCCCAAAGTAGTCAGTACAGAGCAACAGCTAAACGAATCAGAAGATGCTACCGATCCACTTGAGCGTTTAGAAAATGCTCATTTAGAAATTCAATCTAGTTTAACCAGTGAATTACTCCAGTTGGTAAAAGATCAAGATCCTATATTTTTAGAAAATCTTGTAGTTCAGCTAATGCACGCGATGGGCTACGGAGGTTGGAGTAAAGAATCGGGGGAAACCACGCAATACACCGCTGATGGTGGTGTTGATGGCTTTATCAATGATGACCCTTTAGGTTTAGATACAATCTATCTACAAGCGAAACGTTACACCGATAATGCTATCGGTAGACCCGACCTACAAGCCTTTGTAGGTGCGTTAGAAATGAAACGTGCTAGAAAAGGTGTGTTCATAACTACTAGCCGATTTAGTAAAGATGCCCTTGATTACATTGAAATGATCGAAAAGAAGGTTGTGCTAATTGATGGTGAGAAACTAGCCTCTTTAATGGTTGAGCATAACCTTGGTGTAGCGACGAAAGAAACTTATCGCGTAAAGGCTATTGATACTGACTTTTTTGATGACGTTTAGTAGAGCACTACAATTTCTATAGCGTTGATAGTATTTTTCAGATGCTCAGTGTAACTGCCACCATTGAGAATAGTGTCCGCTAAGGCAATGGTTAATAGTAGGAGTTACCACTAAAGTTACCATCATTCATGGTGGGAAATCTATAGTCTTTATTGGACATTACTGGAGTTTAAAAACACAAAACCCCGCATGGTGGCGAGGTTTAATGGTCTTTCTTGGCCTACGTTAGACCGGTAGCGGCGGGAATTACTCAGCTCATGCCTGAGCTTCGACCTTCGGCCCATCCTATCGGATGTCCAAAATTGTTTATCTCCATGGATGGAGTGTATGCAAAAGCAATGTCGGGAACATTGCTTTTCCTGACAATTTTGTGAACCCTGCGTGTTCTGATTCCACGTTTCTAACAAATATAAAAAAACCACCCAAGGGTGGTTTGTTTATGTTTGGTGGAGGCGGCGGGAATCGAACCCGCGTCCGCAAATCCTCCGCTTTCAGCTCTACATGCTTATTCCATCTATTGTTTTAACTACAAGCTACCCAATGGACAGGGAAAACAAATAGCGATCTTGTTAAGGTTTTAGTCTATCAGTACCAAGCATACGTCAAGCTTATCTTATGAGAATCGACCCCTGAAATCTGAACGCATAAGTACGGCTTCAGTCAGAGGCTAGCAAGCCTAAGCTGCTAGGGCGTAGTTGTTATCGTTTGCAACTATCATTTTGTCAGTCTGTTTTACGAGAAGAACCAACATACTCGGCATGCACCTTAAGTTTTGTAACCCACGTCGAAACCAGGTCGCCCCCTAAAGTATTACGATAAAGACAGTATAAATGAGTGAATGTTTCACTGCTAGAACAATCGTTATTTGTTTCTGAAAATACGTGCTTTCTCACGCGCCCAATCTTGATCTTTAGCGGAAGCACGTTTGTCGTGGTGTTGTTTCCCTTTCGCTAAGGAAATTTCAAGCTTTGCTCGACCCCTTTTCCAATACATGGCGACCGGAACGATGGTATAGCCTTTGCGATCAACTGCGCCAATCAATCTATTCAGTTCAATTCTATTGAGTAATAGTTTGCGGCGGCGGATATTATCTGGATGAATATGAGTTGATGCTGACAACATTGGTGAGATGTGCGCACCATGTAACCATGCTTCGCCACGGTGCATCACAATATAACTTTCGTTAAGTTGTAAGCGTCCATCGCGCATGCTTTTCACTTCCCAACCTTCTAGGACAATGCCTGCTTCAAATTTATCTTCGAGAAAATAGTCATGTCGCGCACGACGATTTTGAGCAATCGTGCTATTACCATTAGTCTTCTTTTTGTTTTTTTTCGCTGCCATCTGGTTATTATATAATGCTATATTGCTTCGTGGCTTAAGCCATTTAAATAAATTTTAATAAAACCAGTAATATTTTAGGTAATTTGAGACTATTTATGAGTAGACCTGCTAACTCGATTCATGGCCAATGGTCATCTCGCTGGGCATTTATTCTTGCCGCAACAGGTTCTGCTGTTGGTTTAGGCAATATTTGGAAGTTCCCCTACATCACCGGTGAAAACGGTGGTGGCGCATTTGTTCTGGTTTATTTGCTTTGTATCGCCTGTATTGGTGTTCCTCTTATGATGGCAGAGGTCATGTTGGGTCGTCGCGGCCGACAAAACCCTGTTAACAGCTTGAGTTCTTTAGCTCACGAAGAAAAACAGCATCCTGCTTGGATGTATCTTGGTTGGACGGGTGTCATTGCCGGCTTCATCATCTTATCGTATTACAGCGTTATTGCCGGTCAAGCTTTGGCCTATGTGTTTCGTAGCTTTTCTGGTGTCTTTGAAGGTGTCACTGCGGATGGTTCACGTAGTATTTATGCTGCACTGACAGGTGACCCCGAGCGATTACTCGCTTGGCATACCGTCTTTATAGTCTTGACTATGGTTGTCGTCTCACGCGGTGTGAGAGGCGGTTTAGAAAAGTTAGTACAATTTATTATGCCTGCTCTTTTTGTTCTTTTATTAGTGCTGGTAGGCTATGCCGTCAATACAGGGGATTATTTCAGTCAAGGTCTCCATTTTTTATTCAATGCTGATTTTTCAAAATTATCAGGAGACAGCATATTGATCGCGATGGGTCATGCCTTCTTCACACTTAGTTTGGGCATGGGAGCCATTATGGTTTATGGTTCGTATCTCCCTAAAAACACCTCCATCGCAAAAGCTGCTATTACGATTGCCATCGCTGATACAGCAGTCGCTCTGCTTGCTGGTATGGCTATTTTTCCTCTCGTTTTTGCTAATGGGTTGGAAACGGGGGCAGGCCCAGGTCTTATCTTCCAAACATTACCGATTGCTTTTGGACATATGGCCGGTGGTGCTTTATTTGGTGGTTTGTTCTTTTTGCTACTGGTGTTTGCTGCATGGACTTCTGCCATTTCATTAATTGAACCTGCCATTGCATGGTTAGTTGAAAATAGGGACGTTAGTCGCCGTCGTGCTAGTGTTTATGCTGGTTTTGCGACATGGTCATTAGGTTTATTAACTGTATTCTCATTTAATATTGGTCAACACTGGATTTTATTCGGTAAAACCATGTTCGAGTTGTTAGATTATTTAACTGCGAATATCATGCTGCCACTAGGTGGAGTCGGTATCGCTATTTTTGCAGGCTGGTTAATGAAACAATCAAGTACAGAGGAAGAATTAGCGCTGACTAAGTCTATTTTTTACCGAATTTGGCAAATACTTATTCGTTACATTACGCCAGCGGCAGTTATTATTGTATTTTTAAATGCCATTAATTTACTAGGTTAAAGAGATCCATGTCGACGACTAATCGTATTACGCGTAGTTCACTGGTGTTATTTTCACCAGACCAAATGTTTGATCTGGTGAACGATATCGAAGCTTACCCTTCTTTTTTACCATGGTGTCGTAGTAGTACCATTATCAATAAAACTGATGAGGTTATCTCGGCCTCACTAGAGCTGGCTAAAGGTGGAATTCATCATGTGTTTTCAACACGAAACACACTGATACAAGGTGAAGCAATTGATATTGAGCTCATTGATGGCCCTTTTGAATATTTGGAAGGCCATTGGCAGTTTCAAATGATCGGCAATAATCAAGGCTGTCGTATTCAGCTAGATATGGACTTTGCTTTCTCTAACCGATTAATTGGTTTGGCATTAAGCCCTATTTTTACTCAAATATCAGGCTCATTAGTTGATGCCTTTTGCAAACGTGCTCAGGAAATATATGGAAACGACTAATCTTATCAGTGTTGAAGTTGCTTATGCCCTACCCGACGAACAAGTAATTTTATATTTAGATACGCCTACAGATTCCACTGTTGAAGAGGTTATTAAACGATCTGGCATATTAGAAAGTTATCCACAAATTGATCTGAGTACGGATAAAATCGGTATCTTCGGCAAAATGTGTAAGCTTACCGCGACTCTTCGTGATAAAGACCGCATAGAGATTTACCGAAAACTTATTGCTGATCCAAAAGAATCACGTCGCCAAAAAGCGGAGTTGGAACGAAAGAAAGCGATACAGGATAAAGCCTCTTCATGAGATTCGAAATAAATGATTCATTGCTATTACTCTATGTCATTGCATTCATTGTTGTCTGGTTATTCACCCGAAAAAAACAATCGAATCGTTCATTTAGATTTGTCACTACTGTGATTGGCGCACTCACCATGCCTGCTTTTATCCCCAGTCATGGTGAAATCATTATGGCATTGCCTAACGCAAGTCTATTTGTTGTTCCGAATAAGCTTTCATGGGGAATCGGCCTGTTTTTTATTCTGGTAAACTTTATGGTTATCTCAAAAGTTTTTGGTCACATATCAAGGAAAAAAATAACCTAATTACCGACCTTCGATTAACGCCAATTCAGCATCGGTAAAACCGGCTTGTTTACGTGCTTCAATATGGAATGGGCCCCGTAATCGACCATCAAAATAATTATCCAATAAATCCTTAAAGGTCATTAAAGGATCAACTGATCGCTGTTCACACAGATAATTAAACCAACGGGTTCCAATGGCGACATGGCCAATTTCTTCCTGCAGTATAATTTCTAATATTTCAACTGCTCGAAAATCACCACTGCCTCGTAATTTATCCATCATTTTAGGCGTTACATCCAAGCCACGAGCCTCTAAGACTCTAGGGACAAGTGCCATACGGATCAATGGGTCATGGTGTGTTTTTTGTGCCATTTCCCACATACCATTGTGTGCCGGAAAATCACCATAGTCATAACCTAATGAAATTAGGTGTTCACGTAATAATACAAAATGCTCTGCTTCTTCAGAAGCCACTCTTGCCCAGTCATCATAGAATTGCCGCGGTAAATTTGGAAAACGTGCAACGGCATCCCAAGCCAAGTTAATCGCATTAAATTCAATATGAGTGATGGCATGAATCAGTGTTGCTACACCTGTTTTCGCACTATTACGCCGTCTAGGCAAATCCTTTGGTGCCACCAATTTCGGCTTTTCAGGGTAACCGGCGACATCAGGTACCGGTAATTCATCATTAGATATGGTTAATTCACCATTTAACCAAGATTGATAAAGCGTTCTGGTGTACTCAACTTTACTGAGTGGATCGGTTAGCTGTAAGCAAACTAATGCGGATTGTCGTAAATCACCCATCCAAACGAACTCGCGGATCAACCAAGGTATACGACAAGTCCGTTAAGACTAAGCCGATGATATAAAGCACCGAACCTAAAAAGACCATCGCTCGTACAATAGCAAAGTCTTGGGCTTGGATTGCATCAATGGTATAACTTCCTAGCCCCGGAATACCAAAGAACGATTCCAAAATAAGACTGCCCATAAATAGTGTTGGTAAAACAACAACTGCTCCTGTCAGGATAGGAATCATGGCATTTTTTAATACATGCCGAAATAACACCTGTATTTCAGATAAACCTTTTGCACGTGCCGTACGTACATAGTCTTTGGTGATCTCTTCTAAAAACAATGTACGGTACCAACGAGAACCCGCACCAATACCCGACACAATACCAATCAAGACCGGCAAAATAAGAAATTTAATCGCACTGAAACCTTCGCTATAACCAGATATAGGAACTAGTTGCATCATTTTTCCAACTAGGAATTGGCCACCAATAATATAAAATAAGCTTGAAATTGACATGATAACGACACAGATAACAACACCACCTAAATCCACATAGGTTGCTCTAAAGAACACCATTAATAATGCAAAAGTAATATTGACCAACAATCCCACTACAAATATGGGTATCGCTATCGCTAAACTTGGCCACATTCTGGTCTGAATATCTGCACCAATATCACGACCATCATCTGCTTGGCCAAAATCAAAGACAAAAAGACTTAATGATTTATTAAAAAAGATGGTGTCCGTTGCTTTAGCTAGTCCATCACTCTCAGAATTCCACAATAATGCTTTGTCATAGCCCCTTTCCTGTTTCCAAGCATCCATTGATTCCTGAGTAACATGCTTTACACCCAAATGCATTCGCGCCATATCATCAGGTGTATTGACCATGAAAAACAAGGCAAAAGTCAGCACGTTCACACCGATTAAGATAGGGAATGCGTACAAAATTCTTCTTATAATATAAGCAAACATAAAGCTCTCTTTTAATTTAGTGCTGACAGTATAAAACTGTTTTTGTTTATTAGTTAATTCTTATATAGAATATCTATATAACACTTAAACATCACGGGGAATCACAATGTCAAAAACAGCCATGGATTTAGTACAAGCTGCAAAAGCAATTATTACAGAAATCAGCCCACAACAAGCAAATAAGATGTTGTCCGAAGGCACGCTTGCACTAGATGTTCGAGAAGCACAGGAACATGAAGCGGGTCATATTGCCAACGATCACCACATTCCACGCGGCATCCTTGAATTTAAGATTGATCAATATTCTGAATTCCAAAATAAACAAAATTCTATCATTGTGTATTGTAAATCAGGGGGGCGTTCTGCTTTAGCAGTAGCGACTTTGCAACAATTTGGCTTTTCAAATGTCTATTCCTTAGCAGGTGGATTTGACGAATGGGAAAAATTCAACAAACCACTATAGATCAACATCTTAAACACATTACTTAATACAGGACATTAACTATGAAATTCATCAAAATAATAATAATTGCTTGTTTAGGATTAATATTAAGCGCTAACGCATTTGCCACTGAAACTAAAATCATGATCCGAGCAAAAGCAGTGGATGCAAAATATATTGGCACCAGTGTTGGCGGCGTTAGAGTTGTTGTTGAAGATGCTGAAACAGGCGAAATTCTCGATCAAGGTTGGATTAATGGTGGCACTGGTAGCACAACATCACTTATCCAAGAGCCGATCAAACGCGGCCAAAAAATGACGGATAAAACGACTGCTGGTTTTTTAGCTCACATCGATATATCCAGTCCTCGTTTAGTACGTATTAAAGTCATTGGACCTTATGGCTTTCGTCAATCCTTGCAAGATGCTTCTGTCACAAGTTGGATTATCCCCGGTAAAGATATCTTAGGTGATGGTATTACACTCAATATGCCTGGATTTATCGTTGATGCATGGACACGTGTATTAGCTAAAGGCCGAGTCGATATTTATACTAAGGCGACTATGTTGTGCGGCTGCCCTATTTTCCAAGATGGTCATTGGGATCCCGATAACTATGAAGTTACAGCCATCATTATGAAAAATGAAACTAAAATTGATGAGGTGACATTGGATTTCACCGGACCTGTCGGTCTGTTTTCTGCTAAAACGACCATTACAGAACCTGGCCATTACAAAGCAATTGTTTATATCTTTGATAAGGATACTGGCAATGTCGGTGTTGATCGCACCATGTTTGAGATTAATACAGACGAGTAAAAAATCATCCCTACTTAGTCTGTAACATTTCTACTCATTAATGGTCATAATGACAGATAATTATCATTCAGGAGATGGTTTATGAACACAGCCTCTTGCCCAATTTCTGGAGCAGGACTCGGGCTTCGTCGCAGTTTTATGGACGAACTCGATGCGCTTGACCACAATCCAGCGGATTTTTTAGAAGTCGCACCCGAGAACTGGATGGAAATGGGTGGAGTGCTCGGTAAAAAGTTTACTCATTTTGCCGAACGTTATCCAATGATCTGCCATGGATTATCACTATCCATTGGTAGTCCAGCCCCACTTGATGAGCACTTTCTAATCCGTTTAAAGAAATTTCTCGATAAGCACAATATTCGTTGTTATAGCGAACATCTCAGTTATTGTAGTGATGATGGTCATTTATATGATTTGATGCCAATACCGTTCACTGAGGAAGCAGCTAGCTACGTTGCTCAACGCATTCAACGTGTACAAGAAATACTTGAACGTCGAATTGTTATGGAAAACGTATCGTATTATGCCGCCCCTGGCCAAGAAATGAATGAGATTGATTTTCTTAATTCGGTGTTAGAACAAGCTGATTGTGATCTATTACTGGATGTAAACAATATCTATGTCAACAGCATCAATCATAATTATGATCCCGTGGCTTACATCAAATCTGTCCCTACCAAACGTATTGCCTACCTACATATTGCTGGCCACTATGATGAAGCTGACGATTTAAAAGTGGATACACATGGTGCAGATATTATTGATCCTGTATGGAAATTATTGGAAACGACCTATCAACAACATGGTGTATTGCCGACCTTATTAGAGCGTGATTTCAATATCCCTTCTGTTGCATCACTGATTCAAGAAGTCGATCAAATCCGTCATTATCAATCAACTCAAGGACTCGGTAATGTCGCACGCACAGCCTAAAAAACAGAGTTTTATTGATACTCAATATCAATTTGCACGTTATCTGCGTGATCCTGACAATAACCCGCTGCCTGACAATATTGAACAACGCCGAATGACTATCTATCGGGAGCTATTTTATAACAATATTGAAGGTTTTATCGCCAACGGATTTCCCGTATTAAAACAACTTTTCTCAGATGAATTTTGGCACAAAATGATCCGAGATTTCATGATCAAACATCGTAGTAAAACACCACTATTTCATGAAATTTCTCGAGAGTTTCTAGCGTATCTAGATAATGAGCGCGATAATGTTGATGACCCTGCTTTCATGAAAGAATTGGCTCATTACGAATGGGTTGAATTAGCACTAAGTGTCTTGGATGCTGATGTTAAACCAGCACAGATTGAAACGGGACAAAATTGTTTGATACTTACATTAAAGTTATCACCCTTAGCGTGGTCATTAGCTTACCACTATCCTGTACACCAAATAAATCCTGAGTTTCAACCTAAAAACCCTAGTGAACAACCTGTTTATTTATTGGTTTATCGTGCTCAGGATGATAACGTCACCTTTTTAGAATTAAACCCCGTTAGCGCCCGACTAATTGATTTATTAAATGAAGGTCTGACAGGACAACTTGCCGCTGAACAAATTTCTCAGGAACTTAAACATCCTAATCCCCAAGTTGTTATAGATGGTGCAAAAGCGTTGATTGATGATTGGCTACAACGTGGGGTGTTGATTTTCAGCTAATAGAAAAGGCTAATGATCACTCATCAGCCTTTTCTATAGTACTTTGTCTGTCAGTTTATGCTGTTGCTAGCTCTATCGCTTCAGCAGATAAACGGGTAATTTCATCCCAGTTTTCATCATCAACAAGACTGGCAGAACACATCCACGAACCACCTACACAAGCTACATTTGGTAAGCGATAATAATCATTAACATTCTTCTGATTCACGCCACCTGTTGGGCAGAAAGTGATTTGTGGAATCGGCGCACCAATTGATTTCAACATTGGAATACCACCTGCAGCTTCAGCAGGGAAAAACTTCATTTCGGTAATACCTTTTTCTAGTAAACGCATGGCTTCACTAGGATTAGCGACGCCTGGCAATAAAGGAACACCTGTTGCTAGTGCGGCATCAATCATTGCATCTGTTGTACCAGGGCTAACAATAAATTCTGCACCTGCTGCAATCGCTTTATTTAATGTCTCGATATTAATAATGGTACCCGCACCAACAATCGCATCTGGCACTTCTGCTTTAATGCGTGTTATTGATTCTAAAGCAGCTTCTGTACGTAACGTAATCTCTAGTACAGTAATACCGCCCTTCACTAATGCTTTTGCCAAAGGCACAGCATGTTCGACATTGTTGATCACCATTACCGGTACAATTGGTGATGAATTCATGATTTCTTTAATCGTTTTGCTCATTCTTTTTTTATTTTCCAAAATATAATTAATTTATTGTAATGTTCGCTTAGTTTAATGGATCATTATTGAACATGTTGATAGCGCCAGTTTCGGCCGATGAAACACCTCGACGGAAAATATCAAATAACTCTCGACCCATACCATAATGATGTTCTATAGAGCCTTTAATACATTGTGTCCGTTGTTCGAAGGTATCAAGATCAAGCTGAATATTGAGTGAACCTGTTTGTGTATTTAAGCGGATCATATCGCCGGTGCGTACACGTGTTAACGGTCCGCCTTCTTCACATTCTGGACACATATGTATCGCTGAAGGTATCTTACCTGATGCACCTGACATACGACCATCTGTAACAATGGCAACTTTAAAGCCTTTATCCTGTAATGACCCCAATAGTGGGGTCAATTTATGTAGTTCTGGCATACCGTTTGACTTAGGTCCTTGAAAGCGCAGTACCACAATTAAGTCTTTTTCCATTTCACCGCGTTTAAATGCTTCAACAACATCATCTTGATCATCAAATACCATTGCGGGTGCTTCTACAATTTGATGCTCTTTTGCTACGGCTGAAATCTTCGACATACCACGACCTAAGTTACCGTGTATTAGATGTAAACCACCCGTATCTGAGAATGGTTTTTTCATCGTACCAATCACTTCAGGATCTAATGACTTATCAGGACATTCTTGCCAAATCAGCTTATCATTAATGAGTTTTGGTTCTTGGGTATAACTATTCATGCCTTGTGTTGGCGCAACGGTGACAATATCTTCATGTATTAAACCATGCTTCAATAGTTCACCAATTAATACACCCATACCACCTGCTGCTTGGAAATGATTAATGTCAGCATCACCATTTGGATAAATTTGGGTAAGCAAGGGTACAATTTTGGTGATTTTATCGAAATCATCCCAATTGATAATAATACCTGCCGCACGAGCAATCGCCACCAAGTGCATAGTGTGATTAGTTGAACCACCCGTTGCCATTAAACCAACGATCGCATTGATGATTGCTTTTTCATCAATCATATAACCAAATGGGCGGAAGTCATCCCCCATTGCTGTATATTTCAACACCTGTTCTGTTGCATTTTTTGTTAATGCCTCACGTAAAGGTGTGTTGGGATTAATAAAAGAGCCACCTGGCAATTGTAATCCCATCATTTCAACCATCATCTGGTTACTGTTCGCCGTACCGTAGAAAGTACAGGTACCAGGACTATGATATGAAGCTGATTCAGCTTTTAATAAGGCATCACGATCTACTTTACCTTCGGCATATAACTGACGAATACGGACTTTCTCTTTGTTTGGTAAGCCACTCGGCATTGGACCACCAGGCACAAATATCGCTGGTAAGTGCCCAAAACTCAGAGCTGAAATCAACAATCCCGGAACAATCTTGTCACAAATTCCAAGAAACATTGCTGCATCAAACATATTATGGCTAAGGCCGATGGCCGCTGACATAGCAATTACATCACGGCTAAAAAGTGATAGTTCCATTCCAGGTTGACCTTGGGTCACACCATCACACATTGCAGGCACACCACCAGCAAACTGAGCCACTCCACCTGCAGCTGTTGCTGCTGCCTTAATAGTATCTGGATAATCTTTATAAGGTTGATGTGCTGATAACATATCGTTATAAGACGAGATGATAGCAATATTTGCTTTTACATTACCTGTTAAATCAGCCTTTTCACCCGCAGGGCATGCGGCAAAACCATGAACTAAATTACCACAGCCTAAGGTCGAACGATGCGGACCAGTTTCAACAGCTGCATCAATCCGTGCTAAATATATAGCTCTAGTCTCTCGGCTACGTTTAATTACCTCATTTGTAACAGCTTCTAATACTGGATGTGTCATTTTTGTTCTCTCTAACGCTTACTTAAACCTTGAGGTCTCAAAGTTCAATTTATGGGCGGCTTGAACTGCATCAAACCAATCTTGAATAATTTACGACCTTTAATAGTAACCTGATTTGGCATTTTTCGCATCAGAGATTTACTTAAATTCCAATAAAGTTACGTTCCA
This sequence comes from Piscirickettsiaceae bacterium, assembly GCA_013215775.1. Taxonomy (GTDB): domain Bacteria; phylum Pseudomonadota; class Gammaproteobacteria; order Nitrosococcales; family Methylophagaceae. Next base: position 21,648 of record JABSQO010000019.1, on the reverse strand, counting down.
GCTATGTTCATTATCAGAGAAAACACGATTACTTGTGGCACGGTAACCAAAGGTAGAAACAAGGCGATTTTCCAAGAACCAGTTGTTTCACGTAATGACATTATTTCGGTGTAATCCGTTGAAACTCCTGTCATTAAGAAAGCAAAACCATTCCCGGGTGCCGCCGCACGCGTCACTAAATCCGCCGCGATAGGTGTCGACCCTTCTGAACAAATTTCCAAAATAGTCGCGATGATCAACGTCATTCCCAAACCGGCCAGTGTTGCCCCAAAATAAGTCTGAAAACTATCAATGGGAACAAAGGTACGAATTGCTGATGCTAATAAAACACCTAGTAGTAACCAACGGACAATCATTCGAGAATCTTTGACTCCTTCAGCAATCATTGCAGACCACCAATTCATACTGAAATTCGCTGCTTGAAAATCCACTCTAGCTTGTTGCCAGAAATTAAAGCCCTGTAATTCAATCGTATTAGGATTTCCCGGTAGTGTTCCCCTCGCTTCCAACCAATTGAATACCAATCCGCTAGCAACACCAATTATCATCGAACATAGAATAAAGAGTAATGTCCATTGCCAACCAATCAAAGCAATCAAAATCACGGTCAATGATAATGAGTTCCACGGACTCGCAATGAGAAAGGCCATGACTTGTCCCAAGCTTGCACCACGTTGATATAAGCGCATCGCCACCAATAAGATACCGTGACTGCATAGATCTAATAATACGCCAGCGAATGTCGCGCGAACGATACCTAAGAAACTATCCCCTTTACCCAATAGTGATGTCACAAACTCGCGTGGCACTCGTCCTAAAACACCAACAAAAAACATCCCCAACGCTAAACCAATCCACATACTATCCATTAAACTACGAATAGCTTCAGCTAAACTAGCTAATGATAACCAGTGTTGAATAGAGTCTGCGGCAAACAAATCAAGACCATAACCAATCGCGACCAAGGTCAATGTTGACCATAGTAATGCGTCTGGCCGCGATTTTTTCGCAGATCCGCCGCCGCAATGATCTGCTTGTTCGGCTTGTTCAGGTGGCTCACAACACGATGACATGTAAATTCCTCTTAGGCTTCAGGTATGATCCTACTCACTATTTTAGATCACTAGAGCTCTCAATACTTTAATTTAGGTAACAATATTTAATGTCAGACAGCAAACCATTACGAACTGTTCGCAGTTTTGTTCGAAGAGAAGGCAGATTAACTCCTGGTCAACAGCGAGCCATCGATACGCTTTGGCCAAAATTTGCAATTGATGAAGATGAAACGCCTATTGATCTTGACCAGCTATTTGGTCGAAATGCACCCAAAGTGCTCGAAATTGGTTTTGGCAATGGTGCTTCGCTTGCAAAAATGGCTGCTGACCAGCCTGATCATGACTTTCTGGGTGTTGAAGTACATCGTCCTGGTATTGGACAACTACTCAATTTAATTGAACAACAGAAACTGACGAATTGTCGTGTTGCTTGTACTGATGCAGTCGAGTTACTTAAACATCGTATTGCCGATAATAGTCTAGAACGTGTACAACTTTATTTTCCTGATCCATGGCATAAAAAACGCCATCACAAACGTCGCATTATTCAACCCGCATTTGTGAGGCTTCTCACTCAAAAAATAAAATCTGGTGGATATTTACACATGGCCACAGACTGGCAACATTATGCGGAACAAATGTTAGATGACTTATCTGATAATCAATTGTTCGTAAACTGTTCAAATGATGCCACATATATTGATAGACCTGATTATCGCCCTCTCACCAAATTCGAACAACGAGGGCATCGCTTGGGGCATGGCGTCTGGGATTTACTCTTTCAACGTCGTTAAATCACCTTTAAAACTTGCACCGTTCCTCTGCATACGTTAGTTTTCTGTTTTTAGTTAAGTACAGTTAGGAATGGTTCTGATGGCGCATCAAAAAGTATTAAAATTAACCGCCTTGTTAATGGCATCAACATTAAGCTCGATGAGTTATGGTGCAGGTTTTGCCATTATCGAACAAAGCGTCACTGGATTAGGTCGTGCTTTTGCCGGTAGTGCCGCCGTTGCCGAAGATGCCACCACTATCTTTTTTAATCCTGCTGGCTTAACGTATTTATCTCATGCTGAAATAGATACAGCTGCATATTACATCGATCCAGATAGTAAATTTAGTGATAATGGCTCTGCCGTTCCTGATTTAGGTGGTGCAGGTGGCTTTTCGGGACAAGCGCTCACAGGTGGCGATGGTGGTAACGGTGTTAATGCCATTGTGCCTAACCTATATTATGCACACCCACTTAATGACCGTACCGTATTAGGTCTAGGAGTTACCGCTCCATTTGGTCTGGTTACTGATTACAATGATACTTGGCAAGGTCGTTATCATGCTGTTAAATCCGACCTTAGAACTTTCAATATCAATCCATCATTTGCCTATAAAGCAACTGATAAATTATCTGTTGGCTTTGGCGTTAATCTGCAAAGAATAAGTGTCAAATTAACTTCAATGGCAGACTTAGGTGCACTTGGTGGTTCTCCCCAAGCGGCAGATGGTAAAGCAAGATTAGAAGCTGATGATTGGAGTTGGGGATATAACCTTGGTGTTATTTTTCAGGCAACCGATGCTACCCGCCTAGCCTTAGCTTATCGTTCAAAAATATCCCACACTCTTACTGGTGACGGTAAATTAAGGTCGTCAACTGATGTCGTTATCGCTGATGAAAAAATTAAGGCTGACATAGATTTACCAGAAACACTCTCTTTTGCACTCCATCATCAAATTAATGATAAATGGGCCGTAATGGGTGATGCAACATGGACTCGCTGGAGCCGTTTCGAAGAATTAAACATTAAATCTGATGGTTCATTTCTTGGTAGTGTAAAAGAAGAAAACTGGGATGATTCGATGCGTTACGGTTTAGGAATCACTTACAACTATAACGACAAATTAACACTTCGTGCAGGCATCGCATATGATGAAACACCTGTTAAAAGTGCACAGTTTAGAACCGCACGTATTGCTGATGAAGACCGAAAATGGGTGGCGTTAGGTGCTAGCTATAAATATTCCGAAAATATTACCGTTGATGCAGGCTATACCCATATTTTCATTAGTGATACCAAAATTGATGAAACCAATGATAATGGCTATAACCTAAACGGTGAATATGAAGCCGATGTCGATATTTTCGGCGTACAAATGCGTTGGATGTTTTTATAAAGTAAGGAATTAGTCAGATGGCGGCAGTGCTTACCGATACTATCCCTCAAGAACAAGCTGGTACCTTATACGGCCTGTTCCGTGAGCGTCTTAAACGTAGCCCTCATAACCCCGCTTATCGCAGTTACTCCAATAAAACTAAGTCTTGGTACGATGTCACTTGGGAAGAAGTAGCGACTCAGGTCGCACGTTGGCAGGATGCCATAGCAAAAGAACAATTAGAACCGGGTGACCGCGTAGCGATCAATCTAAAAAACTGTAAAGAATGGGTGATTTTTGATCAAGCTGCTATGGGGCTTGGCTTAGTGTTAGTACCACTCTACCCTGATGACCGTCCCGATAATGTCGCTTATATCTTGCAAGATGCAGATGTTAAATTATTATTCTTGCAAACGGCAGCTCAATGGAAACGACTCGCCCCATCCATTACTGATGAACACGATCTCAAACGTGTCATTATCAATAACTCTGATGATACTGTATTAACTGAACCCGTAGTATATGCTGATCAATGGTTACCTGATAACTGGGGAGTCATACAAGATTGGGACACTGATCCTCACAAACTAGCGTCAATCATATACACATCCGGTACAACGGGCCGTCCTAAAGGCGTCATGCTAAGTCATCACAATATGTTATCTGTAGCCTCTGGTTCACTAAAGTATTTTGAGGTTTTGCCAAGTGATGTATTTCTGTCCTTTTTACCGCTTTCACACACCTTAGAACGCACTGCAGGATATTATTTACCCATCATGGCTGGAGCGACCGTTGCTTATGCCCGGGGTATCCCTCAACTTGCTGAGGATATGCAAACTGTAAAACCTAGCCTTATGATTGCCGTACCGCGTATTTTTGAGCGAATCTACACCAAGCTACAAACTCAATTGGCTGAAAAATCGGTTATCGCAAAAGGTTTATTTAAAATGACGGTCGCACTGGGTTGGGCACGTTTCCAATATCAACAAGGTAGGGGTTGGTGGCGACCTAGCTTTTTGATGTGGCCTATGCTTGAAAAATTAGTGGCCTCTAAAGTGCAGGAAAAAATGGGCGGGAATATACGTCTGATTCTTAGTGGTGGTGCCGCATTGCCTCAGCCTGTGTCTAAATTATTTATTGGTCTTGGTATGTGTTTAGTACAGGGCTATGGATTAACAGAAACCAGTCCAGTTATTAGTGTTAACGAACCCGATGATAATGATCCTGCCAGCGTTGGCAAAACCATTCCAGGCGTAGCCGTTATGGTCGGCAACAATGATGAACTATTAGTGCGTGGCCCAGGCAATATGTTGGGTTATTGGAATAACCATAAAGCAACGGCACAAACCATTGATGCCCAAGGCTGGTTACATACTGGCGATCAAGCTCGTGTTAGTGACAGTGGACATATTTATATCACTGGTCGCATTAAAGATATCCTTGTTCTTAGCAACGGTGAAAAAGTACCACCTGGTGATATTGAAGCGGCAATATTAATGGATAATGTATTTGAGCAGGCCCTCGTCATCGGTGAGGGTGAATCTTTCTTATCAGCCTTACTGGTTCTGAATTCCGATAACTGGTTTAGTTTAGCTAAAGAGCATGGCTTGGATGGCTTTAACCATGATAGTTTGAATGACAAAGCCTTACATAGCGATATTATCCAACGTTTGCGTAAACTCTTATATGAGTTTCCTGCTTATGCCAGAATCCGGCGAGTGAGCCTAACATTAGAACCTTGGACCGTGGAAAATGATTTAATGACGCCAACCATGAAAATCAAACGCACCAAAGTAATAACGCACCATCAGGTAGATATTGACAAGATGTATAGTTAATTCTATTTATACCCTATTTCGTCGTGCCAGGTAACGATAAGATAATTCCACCCGTATCACCTGATAGCAATGTTTGTGGGTAGCTACCATTCCATCGTTGAACGCTATTATATTCAATCAGCTCTGAAGTGATCGAACGCGATAACACTTCATTAGCATTAGCTTGAGCTTCGGCTTCTTTTAGAATTCGATATGCTTCAGCATCAGCATGAGTTCGTTTGGCGTTAGCGTCTGATATTGCTGCCTGCTCTCGTGCTTCAGCTTGCTTAACTTGTTGCTGAGCTTGTTGTTCAACTATATTGAGTTGTGCTTTTTCACGCTCTAACTGCTCTTGACGTTCTTTAGTCTGAATAACTGCACTGGTCACTACTTGTGGCAAAGTAATATCACGGAATAACACTGCTAGAACGATAATCCCTTTAGGTTCAAGGTATGTTCTAAGACCATCTTCCATATAAAATTGAAGTTCTTGCTGAACCGTATCAAGATAAAAATCTTGTGATTTGCCAACTGTTTTACCCGCCTCACGTAGTAATGAGCGTACTTTAGGGGTGACATGTTTGCTCACCACATCTTCTAAGCGACCTGTTTCTTGAAATATCTTTGGTGTCCGTGCTCCATCCAAGCGGAAGGTAACAGACACATCCATCGTTGATTTTAATTTGTCTTGTGATGGTACTTGGATCTTATCCCAAGTATAAGTCAGTTGACGCAAATCAAAGCTCGTAAATTGAAGTAATGGGTTAACAATATGAAACCCTTCTTTATAAGGTTCAGATTGCACATCACCAAATAAAGTAGCCACTTTATTATGGCCTGCTTTAACCGTGGTATAAGAATTCATTACTATAATCAAAATCAATGCTGTAATGGCAATTGAAGTAATAGGTATTGTTTTATTCATCTGTTACTCTCTAAATAAGCTCATTCGAAATTGTTTTCATCACCGCTTCTACAGTTAGGAATGAACCAAAAATTAATATTCGGTCACCTATCTGAGCATCTTTCATCGCATGTAGATAGGCATCAATAACTGTTATATGAGGCTTAACATCACTATTTTCAAGCACATTGACTATTTGAATAGCCAAATCATCACCTGTAATGCCTCTAGCACCATCAAGGCCTGCAACATACCAACTATCAATTGACAACCCTAATGCCGATGTCACCGCCGTAATATCTTTATCTTTTAATATTCCTAACACCGCGAGTGTTCGGCCATTACAGGCTGTTTCAACCAGTAAGCCAGCTAGATTCTCTGCACCTAGATGATTATGAGTCACATCAAAGATCCGTTCCACATCACCCAATAATCGTTGAAAACGACCAGCAAGTTCTACATCAGCCAGTCCAGTACGAATATTTTGTTCACTAATAGTAAAGTCTTGCTGGTGCAGTAATGAAATAACTTGCAGTACTGCTGCCGAATTTTGAATTTGATATGAACCAATCAGTGCTGGCAAGGGTAAATTTTGCCAATGTTCTGTGTTATTAGACCAATGCCACCTGTCCAGCTCTTTAACAGCCTTAAAATCAACTTCCGCTTGATAAATTGGTGCTTCTAATGATTTTGCATGATCAACTAAACTTTTGGCCGGTGTGTCTTCAGAACATACAACAGGTTTACCTGCACGTATGATCCCTGCTTTTTCAAAGGCGATTTTCTCCCGACTTTCTCCTAACCAGGCCGTGTGGTCTATCCCAATAGGTGTAACAAGTGCAATATCGGTATCAAATAGATTTACCGCATCTAATCGTCCACCCATACCGACTTCCAGAATGGCGATATCTATTTTTTGCCGGCTAAAAATATCAACTGCTGCTAATGTGGCAAATTCAAAATAGGTTATTGATGTATCCTCTCGGGCATTATCAATACGATTGAATGCTTCACAAATTGTATCGTCATCACAAGGAACATGATCAATACAGATACGTTCGTTATAACTTAGCAGATGTGGTGACGTATAGGTGCCTGTACGATATCCAGCAGCACGCAAAATAGATTCAAGTATCGCTACAGATGATCCTTTACCATTGGTACCGGCAACCGTGATGACCGTGAATGGGAGTTTAATTTTACCACCCATCTTTTGCCAAACATAACCTACTCTATCTAGACCAGGATCAACTTTCGTAAAGTGGAGGGTTTCCTGCCATTCTAACCACTGTGACAGGGTGTCAAAACGCATCTATTAAGTAAATCTAAGCAGCTGCATGCTTTTGCAACATGGCTAACATACTCGTTACGCGATCGCGCATATCGCGACGATCCACAATCATATCAATCGCACCATGTTCTACTAAAAATTCACTACGTTGAAAGCCTTCAGGTAAGGTTTCACGTACAGTTTGTTCAATAACTCGAGGGCCAGCAAAACCAATGAGCGCTTTCGGTTCTGCAATATTAATATCACCTAACATTGCTAAACTGGCCGATACGCCACCCATTGTAGGATCGGTTAGCACCGAAATAAAAGGTATGCCAGCTTTGCTTAGTTGACCCAAGATAGTACTGGTTTTTGCCATTTGCATTAATGAGAATAAGCCCTCTTGCATACGAGCACCCCCACTAGCAGAGAAGCAAATTAGTGGGATCTTTTTATCTAACGCCACTCGTGCCGCGCGAACAAATTTTTCACCCACCACAGCGCCCATAGAGCCGCCCATAAAACCAAAATCAAATGATACTGCTACCACAGGCAAATCATTGATTGATCCTTGCATTGCCAGTAGCGCATCATTTTCACCCGTCTTTTTCTGGGCTTGAGTAATACGATCTTTATATTTTTTGCTATCTTTAAATTTTAATGTGTCGACAGGTTTAATATTAGCAGCAATTTCTAACCGTTCGCCTTCATCTAAAAAGCTTTCTAACCGAGTACGAGCATTAATTCGTTGGTGATGATCACACTTAGGACAAACATGTAAGTTTCGTTCTAATTCCGCACGATAAAGAACACTGTCACAAGCAGGACATTTACACCAAACACCTTCAGGTACTGAGCGACTACGTACTGTAGTCCGAATTTTTGAAGGAATTAATTTTTCAAACCAACTCATATTTGTTACCTATAGTATTAATTTCGTAGTTTATTTTGCCATATCTCGTGCATTAATAGCATGACGCATTTCTGCTAATAAACTGGCCAAAGCTTCTGGCAACGCTTCAGGGTTATCGCTATGTTCGGCAATACATTTGACTAGTGTACTCCCTACAACTACCGCATCGGAAAATTCAGCTACTGCCGCTGCAGATTGCCCATCGCGAATACCAAACCCTACCCCTAACGGTAAGTCTGTACATTGTCTTAACAATGCTACTTTAGCAGCAACTTCCGTCACATCTATGCTTGCAGCTCCTGTCACACCTTTAATAGAAACATAGTAAAGAAAACCTTTTGCATATTGGGCTATTGTTGCCATTCGCTCAACTGATGTTGTCGGTGCAACTAAAAAGATAGTATCAATACCATACTTATCCATCATCGGTAAAAATTCACCTGACTCTTCTGGCGGCATATCAACTGTTAAAACACCATCAACACCAGCTTGTTGAGCTTGTTGAGCAAATGCTTCATATCCCATTGCTTCTAGAGGATTGGCATACCCCATTAATACAACAGGTGTTGTGGTATCTTTTTCTCTAAATTGACGCACCATATCCAACACATTATGAATTGAAATATTATTTTTTAAGGCTCGTTCACAAGCCTTTTGAATAACAGGACCATCTGACATCGGATCAGAAAAAGGGACACCTAATTCAAGAATATCTGCACCTGCGTCAACAAGCGCATGTAACATAGGCACAGTTATCCAAGACACAGGATCACCGGCAGTGATATAGGGGATCAAGGCAGTTTGACCGTCAGCTTTTAATTTTTCAAAACAGTGGCTAATACGACTCATCTTTAATCCTTTAGAAACTTAAACCGGCCATGGCGGCAACAGTATGCATATCTTTATCTCCCCGACCCGACAAGTTAATCAATATTATCTGATCCGAAGACATCGTCGGAGCCAACTTAGTAGCGTAAGCCAAAGCATGACTTGATTCTAATGCTGGGATAATTCCTTCAATTCGCGTTAGGTCATGAAATGCCTGTAATGCTTCTTCATCTGTCACCGATACGTACTGTGCTCGACCGATATCTTTGAGTAAAGCATGTTCGGGTCCAACACCAGGATAATCTAAACCCGCAGAAATCGAATGTGTTTCAGTGATTTGACCATTTTCATCTTGCATTAAATAGGTTCGATTACCGTGTAATACACCTGGCGTACCGGCACATAATGGTGCAGCATGTTGACCCGTTTCAATGCCATGGCCCGCACCTTCAACACCATACATAACAACATCTTCATCACCGATGAATGGATGGAATAAACCAATAGCATTTGAGCCACCACCAATGCAGGCAATTAAGGCATCGGGCAGGCGTCCTGCCGCTTTCATGATCTGGTTACGCGCTTCACGACCAATAATAGTTTGAAAATCTCGGACCATTTCTGGGTAAGGATGTGGCCCTGCAACTGTGCCAATGATGTAGAAAGTATTATCAACATTGGTCACCCAATCACGCAAGGCTTCATTTAATGCATCTTTTAATGTCCGTGAACCTGATTCCACTGGAATCACTTCCGCACCTAATAATTTCATTCGGTAAACATTTTGTGCCTGACGCTGAACATCTTCAGCACCCATATAGACCACACATTCAATACCAAGTCTCGCAGCAACAGTTGCAGTAGCAACACCATGCTGACCAGCACCCGTTTCAGCAATAATGCGCGTTTTACCCATCCGTTTCGCCAGTAATGCTTGGCCAATGGTATTGTTTATTTTATGCGCACCCGTGTGATTGAGATCTTCACGTTTAAGGTAGATTTGGGCACCACCTAATCTTTTCGTCCAATTCTGGGCATGATAAAGCGGTGAAGGTCTACCCACAAAATCAGCCAAATCTTTATCCATTTCAGCTTGAAACTCGGGCTCATCTTTATAACGATTGTATGCTTCTTCTAATGCATAGATCGCTTCCATTAATGTTTCACCGACAAAACGACCACCATATTGCCCAAAATGACCTTTATCATCAGGATAGCTATCGTAATAATTATTTTCCGTATTTTCAGCCATTTACTACCTCTTGTATGAAAGCGCTGACTTTTTGCTTATCTTTTATCCCTTTTGACTGTTCAACACCACCACTGACATCAACCGCATAAGGATTTACTTGTTTTATTGCTTCAGCAACATTCTCAACCGTTAATCCTCCTGCAAGGATAATAGGTTTATTAATCTGTTTAATCATTGACCAATCAAATGCTTGGCCAGTTCCCCCTGGTATTCCAGGCTGATAACTATCTAATAACAATGCTGTCGCTGATTTATAGTTAGTTGACAAGCCAACTAGATCAACACCATCTCGCATTCTAATCGCCTTTAAATAAGGTCGATCAAATTGTTCACAATAATCAGGGCTTTCATCACCATGAAATTGTAAAACATCAATTCTCACTGCATTTAAACACGCGTGCACGTATTCAGGCTCCGCATCAACAAAAAGTGCAACAATGCTAATAAATGGAGGTAAATTCTCAACAATCTGCTGTGCCTGCGCAATAGTAACGGCTCTTGGACTTGGGGAATAAAACACTAACCCTAGCGCGTCCGCACCTATTTCAATTGCAAATTCAGCATCTTGGCGGCGAGTTATGCCACAAATTTTTACACGTGTTCTCATGAATTCAGTCTGAGAGAAAAATCTAATAGGATACTTTACCAGACCACAGGAAAAGCTGACACTGTTGGTAGCTTATATTGTTCAGGATATTCAACATTCACAAAATATAAACCTTCCGGAGCAGAAGTAATTCCCCCTTGGCCTCGGTCACGACTTTCCAATACGGTTTTAGCCCAAGAGACCGGTTTAATACCTTGGCCAATGGGTACAAGAACCCCCACAATATTTCGCACCATATGATGTAGAAAAGATTGCGCTTTAACATCAATCGCAATACAGTCACCTTGTCGGGTAACTTGTATCTTTTCCACTGTTTTAATAGGGCTATGGGCCTGGCATAGTTTTGCCCGAAAAGCTGAGAAATCATGATGGCCTACCAATAAATCAGCCGCTTCTTGCATTCGCTGTTCATCCAGAGGGCTAAATAACCACCACATACGATTGGCACGTATTGATGAGCGTCCAATACGATTGAAAATCAAATATCGATAACTACGGTTTAATGCTGAAAATCGTGCGCTGAAATCATCATCCACCGGTCGAGCCCAAGTGATATTCATATCATCTGGCAAATTTGAATTCAGCCCAAGAATCCAACTGCGCTCACTACGCTTTGAGTCGCTATCGAAGTGCGCTACTTGCTGTAGCGCATGAACGCCCGAATCGGTACGTCCAGCCGCAACCGTCTTCACTGGGTGATTTGCAACAGAACTTAATGCTATTTCCAAGCACCCTTGGACAGTTCGTTGCTCAGGTTGAACTTGCCAGCCAGCAAATTCAGTCCCATCATATTCAACGCCTAAGGCGACCCTCACTTAACGACCAATTTATGACAAGTCTGTCAGCATTGCTTGAGCGCGACCTTTTTGCTCTTCATTACCTTCATTAAGGACTTCTTCTAATATGCTTTTAGCGCCATCTGGGTCACCCATATCAATATAGGCTGCCGCGAGATCCAGCTTAGTTTCAGCCTCATCAACCTCATCGAAATCACTCAAATCAAATTCAAGCTCATTGCTATCAGTTTCAAGATCTGAATTTTCAGTTGTTTTTTCTGAATTGCCACTTTCAATATCTATTGTTAACAATTCTTCATCTGATGAATCACTATCCGCACTTGCCACGTCAAACGATAAAGGCTCGTTTGATAATTGTTCTTTAACATCCTCAGAAACGATCTCTGCATTAGGATCAAAACTTGCTAAATCACCATGTTCATCGTCACTATCTGTTGGTACATCATCTGATAGATTTTCTTCTGGTGGCAAACTTTCAATATTAAATGCTAAATCAGAACTTTCTTGTTCAGTCTTTGCTACATCGTCACTATCTGTAGCATCATCTAGTGCTTCACTTTTTGGCTCTTCAACTTCCGTCGATTCTTCTATGGTTTCTTCTTGAATATCTGCAATGATTTCTTCGCTAGTGTTGTCTTCTTCAATCTCTTCCACCAACATTTCATCGGAATTATCATTACCCTTGGAAGTATTGTCATATACTGGCGGTGCAATAACTGATTCACTGTCATCAAGCTTCTCAACGGCTTCATCCCATGTCATATCTGGGCGATTACGACGTCTTACTAACAACCACAAAATTAACAAAAATAATAATGCTCCGGACATTGTTTCCTTCTTATGTTCGGCAACAAATATTTTAACTTCAGCAAATAATGAATCAGCTTTACTTGTATCCATATCCAGCAAATTTGATGTGTAAGCAATAACTTCATCAACTGATGGGATAGCTGATAAATCAATCCCTGCAATCACATTTTCTGTTGGTTCAGCCACAAGCTCTTCAGTTACTGATACATCAGCTATGCCATCAGTCTGTTCTATTGTCGGTTCATCCTGCCCTATTGAAGCAAAATATTGTTCGACTTCAGTCATTTCCGTTTGCGACTGATCATCTCTATTTTCTTCAGTGTTTAACTGTGCATCTTGTTCTTCTAACAGCGCTAAAGTATTTTCAGTCATTTGACCTAAAGTATCGTCAACTTCGACCTGCTCACCTTGTTCGAGTGAACTTTGTAATCTAGCTAAATCTGCATCTTTCAGAGAGATTAGTCGGCGCAAGGTCTGGATCTGTTCTTCCATCACATCCATACGGGACTTAATGTCGATATTCTCTTGTGCCTGACCTTCAATTTTTTCTTGTGCCAGTGTTAGCTGTTCACTCAACTTTGATAGATTATCACTCCCCATAGGAGACAACTCTCCACCTTCTAATGAGGGTTCATCATTGGGAGCAACTAATTTCAAGCGGGCTGTCGTGTTCTCACCCTCAACTACCTCAGCTACCACTTCGGATGGCTCTGTTACAGTCTCGACTTCCTTCATTGAATTAGTAGATGTCACAGCTTCTTCTACAACAACAACTGGAGCAGAGGGGATTTTATTCCGATTTTTCCATGTACTATTCTGTTCACGGACTGCAGATATTGCTTGGCTTTTTGATAATGCCTTAACTACATCAGCACTAGGAATGGATAGCGTATAACCAGCTTTAAGACCATTAATATTATTACGGATAAACGCACGTGGATTTTCTTGTACCAATGCCATCATCTGTTGATGCACTGAAATAGATTTTTCTTGTTTGGTTTTTAATGCAATGTCCCATAAGGTATCAGTCCGATCTGTTGGGCCATATGACGTTAGACTATTCGATGATGAGCTTGGCGCATCATATTGATAGCTAGTTACATTTGATTCTTGGGTTGATTCCTTAACAACTTTTGCTGCTTTTTTAACGGGTATTGGCTTGGTAAATACTGTTTTTGGTGGGTCAAGCAATACCGTATACTCACGAATCAATCGCCCATGGCCAGTTGTTGCTGTTACTAAAAATTCAACAAAAGGTTCTTTAATCGGAACTTTAGTTGTAATAAAGATGGTTGCTGAACCCGCCTTTTCAACCACCTCAAATTTAAACTTGCTGAGTAAAAAACTACGCTCGATTCCTGCACGCTCAAACTCTTCGCTGGAAGCCAAGCGAACTTGCAAATTTCCTGCCTCATTGCCACGTATAGCGGTTACCGCTATTTCAGCTTTAAATGGTTCATTCAGAGCAGAGGATGTTGTAATATTCCCCAGACCAAAAGCATAAGCCTGCATGGATGTTAACAATCCCAGTGCACTTATTACTGCAACACTGGCAAGCGTTTTAATTACCATTTCAAACTCCTTAAGTTTAAGCTCTGTTAAACACAATCCTAACACTTACAGATACTTTTCAACCAATAATTCAGCAATTTGTATACTGTTTAAGGCCGCACCTTTACGCACATTATCCGCTACTACCCATAAATTCAAACCCTTTGGATGTGAAATATCTTCACGAATTCGCCCTACGTAAACAGGATCAGTACCCGAGGCATCACTAACCGCTGTTGGATAACCACCATCAGCATGCTCATCAATCACTACGATACCTTCAAATTCTGATAATAATTTTGTGGCTTCTTGAGCCGTTATCTTATCTTTTGTTTCAATATGTATCGCTTCTGAATGGCCATAAAAAACAGGGACACGTACTGCGGTTGGATTCACGGCAATACTATCGTCCTCCAAAATTTTCTTTGTTTCCCACACCATCTTCATTTCTTCTTTGGTGTAGCCATTGTCTTCAAACACATCTATTTGTGGTAAGACATTAAACGCTATTTGTCTTGGGTAGACACTACTTTCGACTGGACGACCATTTAATAATGCAGCTGTTTGTTTCGCTAACTCATCCATAGCTGGTTTACCAGTGCCTGATACAGCTTGATATGTACATACATTAATACGTGTAATACCCACTGCATCATAGATAGGTTTAAGTGCCACCATCATTTGGATAGTTGAACAGTTTGGATTGGCAATAATGCCGCGATTCTTATAATCGGCAATGGCATGAGGGTTGACCTCAGGAACCACTAACGGGATATCGTCGTCATATCGAAACTGTGATGTATTATCAATGACGACACATCCTGCTTCTGCCGCTTTTGGGGCATAGATTTTCGATACACTTGCACCCGGCGAAAACAAGCCAATTTGCACTTTTGAAAAATCAAACGTTGCTAAATCTTCAACAATTAATGATTTATTACCAAAACTAACCATGCTCCCAGCCGATCGTTCACTGGCCAATGCATATACTTTACCGACTGGGAAATCACGCTGATGCAAAATCTCCAACATTGTTTCACCCACTGCGCCTGTGGCACCAACTACGGCAATATCAACTTTTTTACTCACTCTATATCCTAAATTTTAAACTTAAATTACAACGCTGCAACAACAGCATCGCCCATCTCAATCGTACCTACTTTCGTCATGCCATCAGAATAAATATCTGCCGTACGTAAACCTTGGTCAAGCACCTTACTCACAGCCTGTTCAACACGATCAGCCATATCAGGTTCGCCGAGGGTATAACGAAGCATCATCGAAACAGATAAAATTGTTGCTAAAGGATTCGCTATATTTTGACCTGCAATATCTGGGGCAGAACCATGAATAGGTTCATACATACCTTTGCCATTCTCGTCTAATGAAGCGGATGGCAACATGCCAATTGAACCCGTTAGCATTGAAGCACAATCAGACAAAATATCGCCAAACATATTGGTTGTTACCATGACATCAAACTGTTTAGGAGCTCGCACTAACTGCATTGCCGCGTTATCAACATACATATGACTTAATTCAACGTCATCATAGTCATTAGCCAGTTCTGTCATGGTTTCACGCCATAACTCAGTACATTCCAGTACATTTGCTTTATCAACACTACATAAGCGACCTTGCCGTTTTTTAGCGATATCAAATGCTACTTTACCGATCCGTGTTATTTCACTTTCACTATAAACCAAGGTGTTAAAACCTTGTTTTTCACCGTTATCAAGTGTGCGAATACCACGAGGTTGCCCAAAATAAATACCACCAGTCAACTCGCGGACAATCATTAAATCTAAACCAGAAACGACTTCAGCCTTTAATGAAGAGGCATCTGCTAACTGTGGGTAAAGGATCGCTGGTCGCAAATTGGCAAACAAATTTAATTCGCTACGGATACCTAATAAGCCCTTTTCTGGTCGCACACTAATATCGAGAGATTCCCACTTATAACCACCTACAGCACCCAATAATATAGCATCAGCAGATTTTGACATTGCAACTGTTTCTGTTGGTAAAGGTGTACCAGTCTCATCATAAGCAGCACCACCAATCAAACCATATTCAAGTTCAATTTCTAACCCACTTTGCCCTAATGCTTTTAATACTTTAACGGCTTCAGCAACAATTTCTGGACCAATGCCATCACCGGCTAATACTGCTATTTTCTTTGTCATTCTTTGTTATTCACTACTCAATTTATAATTTATAATCCATGAACAGCTATGAAAACAGCCATGGTGCTTGTTTTTTACGCTGTTGCTCGTATGCCTCAATATCATCAGCATGTTGCAACGTTAAATCGATATCATCTAAGCCATTCAATAAACAATGCTTTTTAAATGGATCAACCTCAAAATTAACTGTATCGCCATTGTCTAAGGTAATAATTTGTTCAGATAAATCTACTGTTAATTGATAACCCGGTGTCGATTGCACCTTATCAAACAGTGTATCGACTATTTTTTCGTTCAGCTGTATAGCTAAAACACCATTCTTACTAGTGTTAGTAAAGAAAATATCGGCAAAACTTGAGGCAATAATCACGCGGATACCAAAATCATCTAACGCCCAAACAGCATGCTCTCTACTGGAGCCACAGCCAAAGTTTTCACGAGCTAATAAAATTGTTCCACCCTGATAACGTTGTTGATTTAGAACAAAATCAGGATTTAATGGTCGTCCATCACAACTTTTACCCGGCTCACCTAAATCAAGGTAACGCCATTCATCAAATAAATTCGGCCCAAAACCACTTCGGTGAATAGATTTTAAAAATTGTTTTGGGATAATGGCATCGGTATCGACATTAGGTCGATCTAATGGAATTACAACACCTTGTTCTACAGTAAATTTTTGCATTAATTCTTCTTCATTCTATAACGTATTTTATAACAAACTATGACCCATGCGTTAACTTTAACACCAGATAAAATACCCTCAATAGTTAGTTGAGCCATTTATTCAGGATCATTCTCTTTTCAAATATCTGTAATTACACCTTTAATTGAATCATATTCTTGATTCAGCCTATCAATTGACCTAATAACTTCATCTTTCACAGCTGACTTAAGAACTATAATTTCCACCCGTCTATTTGTCGCACGATTCGCTACCGTATCATTTGTCGTTAATGGCTGAACATCAGCATACCCTTCGATGACAAACCGCCCAGGGGTCATTTCACCTGTTTTCAATAGTTCATGCACGACTGATGTCGCTCGCGATGAAGATAACTCCCAGTTTGACCGATATCGTGGTGTGTTAATAGGAATATTATCCGTATGTCCAGCAACAGCGATACCACCATCAGTTTTAAGCAACACCTCGCGGATTTTATCCAAAATAGGTTCAAAGTTTGTGTTTAATTTCGCATCACCTGATTGAAAAGAACCCTTCTCTCGAATTCGTATTACAATTCGGTTTAATTGACTCTCAATTGAAATTAACCCTTCAGCAATTTCACTTTCTAATGCTTCTTTAAATTTTTCCACTTCTTCTGCTATATTTTTGGCTTGTTGTTTAGCCTGTTCTTTTTCGATCTCATCCGCATTCATTTTGATTTTCAAATCGTCACGTGAATCATCTTGCGTATCTTGCCGAACTTCTTTTAGTGGTGTTGGCCGAGGCTCACCGGGACTAAATTCTTGTGCAATAATGCTAGTCCCTTTCGGTATTTCATTCGCTGCTACTTGTCGTTGTACACCGAAAGCATTATCTAATGACTTAACCACCATCTTATATTTCAGTGCATCCATCTCTGAAAATGACAATAGCAGTACAAAGAAACACATCAACAGTGACATTAAGTCAGCAAATGTCCCCATATAGGCTGGCAAGCCCTCAGGAGGACAATCACAATCATGCTCTTCTGCTTCTTCACTCATACCAAGTTCACTTTAATGTGTCCAATGCATTATTCAGTAGCCGTCGCTGTATCTGCATTATCACCATTACGTCGCGATACAGGTAAGTAATTAAACAGTAACTCTTCCAGAACTTTAGGGTTCTGACCTTCCTGAATGCCCAAAACACTTTGAATAATAATATTCTTATTCATTTGTTCTTCCGCACTACGTAGTTTCAACTTGTCTGATATCGGTAATGCAAACATATTGGCTAGCATCGCACCATAAAGTGTCGTTAATAGCGCCACTGCCATTGCTGGGCCAATGGATTTTGGATCTGACATATTGGATAACATTTGGACCAAACCAATCAATGTTCCAATCATACCCATTGCCGGTCCAGCATCACCCATTTGTTTGAACAAATCTTGCCCTATTTTATGACGCGCGACTGTTTCATTCATTTCTGTAGACAGTGCTTTTTTCACTATTGCGGGTTCATGACCATCTACCAACATACGAATGCCTGTTTCTAAAACAGGATTATTAATTTCTTGTCCCTCTAGTGCTAGCAACCCTTCTTTTCTAGCAATACCCGCTAAATCAACAACTGATGCGATTAATTCTTCAGCAGTTTCTGCTTTATGCATAAAAGCTTTTAAAGCCATTTTAAAGGAGCCAATCGTTTGACTCAGTGAAAAGCGCATCATAACTACCGCAATTGTGCCACCAAGAACAATTACTAATGAAGGTATATTGATAAATACCAGCGCACCTGAGCCGGTTGCTATAGTGCCTATTATAAGAAGCCAAGCAATGACAAGGCCTACTACTGTAGCTAAATCCACTCATTATCTCCTTAATTATGCTTGATGCACTATTTTCGCGTCTTAAATAATTCGACTAATTCTACCCAAAACCAGTCAAAAAATCTGTAGCCCAAGCGGTATTTATGTGATTTTTTTCTGCTTTTTGTTACGGAACATTAACAACGCAGGTAACAACAACAATATTAATGCGAATATGACTAGTGCCAGTGGCCATAATAACGGCTGATTCCATTGTTTCTGTAATATATGCCGTTCATCGGCATTAATACGACGATACTTCAACGTATTGTTGGCCATTAGATTGGGTTTTACATTACTATTCCACACATGATAGAGCGAAAACTGTTTAGGGTGGAAGCCCCATACCCAAGGCGATTCTTCATGCAAAATCGCTATCATTTTATCAATAATTTCTTGCCGTATATGAGTGTCTGGCATCACTCGCATTTGCTCAAATAATCGATCAAATTCATCATTTTGATAATTATTTGCATTTTGTCCACCTGATACCCGTTTACCATTAGGGCCATACAATAAAAATAAGAAGTTTTCAGGATCAGGATAATCGGCATTCCAACCCCATTGGAAAATCTGAGCTTGACCTGTTTGCATCTTGTCTTGGAAACGATTGTAATCCGTTTCACGAATCACTAACTGTATGCCTAATTTTTGATACTGCTTTCGCATCCAATCAAAACGCGCTTTTGAATCAGGACCACTACCTGTCACATCAAAATAGAGAATTAATGGTGCACCTGTTTGTTGTGAGCGCCCTTCTGGATATCCTGCTTGAGCTAACAATTCACGCGCTTTAATAATCGATTTTCGTTGTGCACTATCACCGTTCCAATCGTAAACATAGGGATTAATACCTTCTTGCCCTTCGGTATAACCAAAGATACCAGGAGGAATCGGCCCTTGAGCTGCAATGCCACGACTATTAGCAAAAATAGAAATATATTCTTCATAATCTATCGCAATAGAAATTGCTTGCCGTATTTTTTTTGCCTGCTCACTATAACCACCGACAATTGAATCTTCCATATTAAAGCCAATATAAAAAATTGAAGTTTCGACTGCTGTTTTTAATTCAATGCCTTTCTGTTTCATGATATCACTCAAACCAAAAGCGCCTGAATCACTCATTTGAATCGCTTGATCAAAACTATCAGAACTAATTCCACTGATATCGTAATAACCTTGTAGAAATTTGTTCCAATACGAAATACTTTCTTTTTCTAAGGTAAAGACCACTTTATCAATAAAGGGCAATGTCTGACCGGCATCATTCAACAGACCCTGTGCACGATCTGTTTCTTCACCTTCATTAGGGTAATATTCAACGTGATAATTGGGGTTTTTCTCCAATATCATTTGCCGGTTAGGATCATTTTTAGTCAATTGATAAGGTCCCGTTCCCACCGGGAACCAATCCATTGTAATATTTTTTTCTACTAGGCCTTCTTGTCCATAAAATACATCTGCTTCCCAAGGCACTGGAGCAAAAAATGGCATCGCCAACCAATAACGTAATTGAGGGTATTTACCAAATACTTTAATTTGGTAGCTATATCGGCCAGTAACACTTACCCCAGCGATATCAGTGGCCCGCAAGTCAATGTCCAGATCTCTCTGTTTTTGTTGGCGTAGCTGTTCGGCATAATCTGCCAAACCAACGATATATTCACCCATTAAGCCTACTATTGGAGAATGGATCTCGGGGTGCGCTAATCGCTTAATTTGATACACATAATCTTGAGCAGTTAATTCGCGACTTCCTTGTTGTGCAAAGTCAGATAAAGTATCAATAGCCTCGAGTTGTTCCGAATTCATAAAATGGTATAAAAACTCGCCTTCCTTACCTTTTACAAATGCGGGATGGGGCTGATACAAAATACCGGATTTAATTGAAATTTCATAAATACTATAAGCAACATCTTGGTCTTCTTCATCTAGCTCATTATGGTCCGCATCAAAATAACGAACGGTCGGAAGTTCAGTGGCAGTAAGTGGTATCAGGGTATAAGGCCGTTTTAAATAATGATACTGCAGCGGTGGCTCATAAATCTGGCCAGTGAAACTAACTTCATTAGAACTATAAGATCGTGCTGGATCAAGGTGTTTTGGCCGTAATGCAAATGAAGTGTACAACACAGCTTCATCGGCTTCTTGCTGAGGATACGGCGAATTAATGGCCGACAATTCACAGCCAGACAAACTCAATAAAATAACGATATAAAAGGTCCAGAAATATCGCATACAGCCTCTAATTAAACATTAATGAATGACATGCATTATAACCAGTTCACACTGACACTGCCTGTTCCATAAATGCTAATATGTAAGTCATTTTATTACTTTATTCCATACTATTAGGAGATAACCCATGGGTTTCTTACAAGGCAAACGTGTTTTAATTGTTGGTGTTGCCAGCCCTCGTTCTATCGCGTCAGGTATTGCACTTGCCATGGCTCGTGAAGGTGCAGAACTTGCATTTACTTACCAATCGGACAAATTAAAATCACGTGTTGAAAAAATCGCAGAGAAATGTGGCGCAGACACTTCTCTACTTTTTCCATGTGACGTTGCTAGTGATGAACAAATTGATGCTGTTTTTGAGCAACTCGGACAGCATTGGGATGGATTAGATACCATCATTCATGCCGTCGCTTTCGCTCCTCGTGAGCAATTGCAAGGAAACTATGTTGATAGTGTTACTCGTGAAGGTTTTGCCATCGCCCATGATATTAGTGCTTATAGTTTTGCAGCATTAGCCAAAGCGGGTAGAGAAATGATGGCTGGTCGTAATGGCTCTCTACTCACCTTAAGTTATTTAGGTGCTGAACGCGCCATTGAAAACTACAATGTAATGGGCGTTGCCAAAGCAAGCTTAGAAGCAAGTGTGCGTTATATGGCATTGTCATTAGGCCCAGAAGGTACTCGTGTTAATGCCGTTTCAGCGGGGCCAATCAAAACATTGGCCTCTGCAGGAATTGCCGACTTTAGTAA
>JABSQO010000018.1 GCA_013215775.1 Piscirickettsiaceae bacterium | reverse complement strand
AAATCACCAGCTAACCACACTTGATCCTTATCAGGATCAAACTTAACGAGATCCAGAAGTTTTAATAACTCATCAAAGCAGCCTTGAATATCCCCTATTGCATAAACTGCCATTGAATATGGACCTTTATTTTAAGGCCTGCACATGAAAAATATTTTTTGTCATGACAAGGCAAAAACGTTCTATAAAAGCGCAGTTTACACCAAGTAAATGAGCTTTTTTAGCTTATTTTTAACATCGTCATAGCGGGGAAAAGATGCATTATGTTCGACGTCGATAGAGTGGTTCTGGTTTTAGTACTGTAGTTTGATAACTTTCACTAAAATCATCAAATGCAACGAGTGCAGATTCAATAGCTTCAGGATTTGCCATTTCAAAACTGTTGATGCCACATTGTGTCATATAAAACAGTTGATCATGCAATACATCACCTTGGGCTCTTATTTCGCCGGTAAAATCGTAGCGATCACGTAATAATCGTGCAAATGAATAACATCGACCATCAGGAAAGACTGGGAAAATCAACACGATTAAAGAAAAACTGGCCAAATCAGGTACGATTTCTTCAAGTGGATCATTGCCACTTAAACGTAAACCTAAACTGCCATTATGATCCACTAAAATCTCATGTTCAGCTTGCCAACGTGCCAACGAAATAGTTATATTTCCACTAACCAATTCCGCCTCATCATCTAAATGCAGCCAATTGTCTTCGACAATTTCACGATCTTTAATTATCTGCATAAACACGCTCCTTAAATGGGTCAATACCCACGCGACGAACGGTGGCTAAAAATAGTTCATCTTCATGCCGAAGCTCTGTGAACACGTCTATCAAGGTGACTACAGTATCAACCACTTGGTCTTTTGGAATGGCTCGACCTAAACGTGCACCTAGAGATGCATCTGCTTCTGAACTACCACCCAAGGTAAATTGATACCACTCTTCACCTTTTTTATCGACACCCAGAATGCCAATATGTCCAACACTTTGATGAGCACAGCCATTCATACAGCCTGATATTTTGATTTTTATATCACCTAGATCATATAGGTAATCTAAATCATCAAAACGTTCATTGATTTCTTTTGCCAAAGGAATGGATGTCGCATTAGCTAGCCCACAAAAATCCAAACCAGGGCAACAAATCATATCCGTTAAGGTATTGATATTGGCTGTTGCTAGATTATCGGCCTCTAAACGACACCATAAGGCATATAAATCACCTTGTTTAACATCACTTAACAATAAGTTCTGATTATGTGTTGATCTAACTTCACCCAAGCTAAACTCGTCCGCCAAATCGGCAATAATATCTAATTGCTCCGCACTGACATCACCTGGGGGACTCGTTGGTGATTTTAGTGAAATATAAGCAATCTTATATCCAGACACTTTATGGTCAAGTACATTTTTTTCTACCCATCGGGCAAAAGCGGCATCTTCTGCCTTCATCTGTGCAAAATTGGTATCATCACTTGCCGTAATATCATAATCAGGCTCAGTGAAGTACTGTTTCACACGATCAATTTCTTTGTCGTCTAATTCAAGTTGTTGGCGAATTTGAACCCATTCGGCTTCAACTAATTCACGAATATGATTAATGCCATGTTCACGAACAGTAATCTTAATCCGTGCTTTATATTTATTATCACGACGACCCAAGCGATTATAAACACGTAAAATTGCTTCAAGATAAGATAATAAATCTTTCTTTTCAAGGAATGCCCGAATCTGTTGACCCAAAATAGGTGTCCGTCCTAATCCACCACCAACAAACACTTCAAAGCCTATTTCACCTTCATTATTTTTGACTAGGTGCAAACCAATGTCGTGTAACTGAGTCGCTGCACGATCTTCATCACTGCCAATCACTGCGATCTTAAATTTACGTGGTAAATAAGCAAATTCCGGATGAAATGTAGACCATTGACGAATGATCTCACACCAAGGACGGGGATCTTCAATCTCTCCAGCATGAACGCCAGCTAATTGATCTGAAGTTGTATTACGAATGCAGTTGCCACTACTTTGAATGCCATGCATTTGCACAGTGGCTAACTCAGCTAAAATATCAGGCACTGTTTCTAATGCTGGCCAATTCAACTGAAAGTTTTGTCGTGTTGTGAAGTGGATATACCCTTTGTCATAACGCCGAGAAATATCAGCAATTTTACGAACTTGCTTAGATGACATTAGGCCATACGGGATAGCTATACGTAACATCGGCGCATGAATTTGAATATAAAGACCATTCATTAATCTCAATGGACGGAATTGTTCTTCTGTCAGCTCTCCAGCTAAAAAACGACGTGTTTGATCGCGGTATTGTATTACTCGCTGATCGACCATCGCTTGATCATAATGATCGTATTGATACATTGACTGTCTCGAAACTAAATAATCGGATAGCTATTATATGCCATCATTGCTTATAACCGTAAATTATAAATAGATATATGCTTATAATGTAATGTTATAAGAAGCCATATTAATAGATGATTATCATCTAAAACCAAAAGCGTAGACCTGCTACCCATTTTGTATCGGATTTATACGCAATATCAAGATTAAAATTCTGACCTCGCAAGGTCTGAGAAGGAGTAACATACTGATTTTTTGTAAAGGCTAATCTTGGCCATGGTAATGCAGCAAAAGCTAAGGCAGACGAGGCGCCTGAAACAAATCGTCTACGTGTTGTTGAAATTGTTAAGCTATTTTGATGTTTTTTCATTATCAGTCTTTCAATACCATTGTTTCTATAAAAGACAACAATTCATCCCACATTACTGCATCATTACAATATAGACTATTTACTAAGAGAGACATTACAACACTGTAACGAGTAACATAACTATTATGTCAAAAGCATCACGTCAAAAACAGCGTATCTGGCTTATTATTGCATTTATTATTATTAGTTATTTTGCTAGTAAATATTCACCAGAATCTACAAACCCAGCATCTTCACAACAAAGTAATATCGAACAGTTAGTCCAGCAACAGAGAAGTAATGTTCAAGTCAAAATAACCGCCCAAGTATTTAAGCTATTGCGTGATGATTTAGACGGTAGTCGCCACCAACGTTTTCTAATTAAATTATCCGGGGGAGAAACGATATTAATTGCACATAATATCGATCTAGCTCCTAGGCTGGATGATTTAGAAAAAGGAGATATCATCACACTTCATGGTGAATATGAATGGAATGAAAAAGGTGGCGTGATACATTGGACACATCATGATCCAGCGGGCCATCACATTGATGGCTGGATAAAACATCAAGACAAAATCTACCAGTAAGTATGGATAAAGAAATACCTCTCAGTATTAGTTTTCCACCTATTGAAAGCAAAGATGCACAGATACTTATTCTCGGCTCCATGCCTAGCATAAAGTCACTACAACAACAGCAATATTACGCCCATCCTCGGAATGCTTTCTGGCCAATTATGTCCGAATTATTTGATATGCAGAAAGATTGGGATTACCAACAACGTTGTGAGCATTTACTAAAAAATAAAGTAGCTGTTTGGGATGTACTCAAAGCTTGCCAACGCAAAGGTAGTTTGGACCAGCACATTGAACCCCAAAGTATGATCGCCAATGACTTCAATGCCTTTTTCCAACGACACCGATATATACGACAAATATTTTTTAACGGGGCTAAAGCTGAACAAGTATTTGACCAACATGTCCTACCAACGCTGACAGGAAAAATTAATCAAATATCATTCCAAAGACTGCCTTCCACCAGCCCCGCCCATGCCGCGATGACATTGGAGCAGAAATTTCATATTTGGCAAACTAACATACTGACTGGATAAGCGCTAAACTAGCCGAAGACTCACTATTCAGTGGTTTCTATTTTTTATTTCAGCAGTCTATCCAAATCTTTAATATCCAAGTCTGGAAAATGTTTTTTGATCAATACACTTAATTCAGCTTCAAATTTTAATAATTGTTCGGAACTTATCACTAATTGATCCGATGGTCCTGACACTGCTTCAGTAATCATTCCTGCACCAATAGTGACATTGCTCAATCGATCAATAATGATAAATGCACCAGTGCTACGATTACGTTTATAGCTATCAAATACCACCGGTTTATTTAGTGAAAACTCACATTGGCCAATTTCATTTAAGCGTAATTCACTAGCCTCATTTTCAGTCAACGTATTCACATCAATTTGGCTATCAATTGCAGTCAAAATTCCTGAGCTATCACTTACACCCACTTTAAAATTGTACTGTTTTCCACTAACGAGAGGTTTCTCCGTCATCCAAACTATGGTTGCTTTGAAATGACTGGCCACATGTGGTTGATGGCCCCGATGTACAATCATATCGCCACGACTCACATCAATTTCATCTTCTAAGGTAACAGTGATCGCTTCACCCGGAATCGCTGCATCCAAATCACCATCATAAGTGACCAAGGCTTTAACTCGGCTTTCTGCACCAGATGGCAACACAGTAATCTCATCGCCAGGATGCAAAACACCAGATGCTACGGTGCCACAATAACCACGGAAATTCAGATTAGGACGATTAACATATTGCACGGGGAAACGAACATCATCGATATTAGTATCTGATGAAATTTCAATGTTTTCCAATAAATACATTAAGGTTTCACCTTGATACCAAGGCATATTGTCACTTTTGTTGACCACGTTATCACCAACAAGTGCAGATAAAGGCACAAAGTGCACATCATTCATACCCAGTTCTTTGGCAAAGGCACTATATTCGTCACGAATATCGTTATAAACCTGCTCGCTATAATCTTTGATATCCATTTTATTAATAGCAACAACAATGTGTTTAATACCTAATAAAGATGCAATATAACTATGGCGGCGAGTTTGAGTTTGCACGCCATAACGTGCATCAATCAAGATCACGGCTAACTGACAATTTGATGCGCCTGTTGCCATATTACGGGTGTATTGTTCATGACCCGGTGTATCAGCAATAATAAACTTACGCTTGGTGGTTGAGAAATAGCGGTAAGCCACATCAATAGTAATGCCTTGCTCACGTTCAGCTTGTAAACCATCCACCAGCAATGCTAAATCAACCGCTTCACCCGTTGTACCGGACTTAACACTATCTTTAGTGATGGCTTCTAATTGATCTTCATAGATCATTTTTGAATCGTAAAGCAGACGACCGATTAAAGTACTTTTGCCATCATCAACATTACCGCAGGTCAGAAAACGTAATATCTCTTTATTTTCATGTTGCTTTAGATAAGCATCAATATCTGTGGCAATAAGATTGTCAGATTGATAAGACATGTTATCCGTACTACTCATTAGAAGTAACCCTCTTGTTTTTTCTTCTCCATCGAACCAGCTTCATCGTGATCAATGGCACGACCTTGTCGTTCTGATGTAGTGGTTAATAACATTTCTTGAATGATCTCTGGCAGTGTTTCAGCATTTGATGCCACTGCTCCAGTCAATGGATAACAACCCAATGTTCTGAAACGAACTTTTTCCATTTTTGGCACTTCACCCGGCTCTAATCGCATACGATCATCATCCACCATGATCTTCAAACCATTGCGCTCAACAATAGGTCTTTCGGCTGCGTAATAAAGCGGTACGATAGGGATACCTTCTAAATGTATATATTGCCAAATATCCAGCTCTGTCCAGTTAGACAAAGGAAAGACTCGTATGCTTTCACCCTTATTCACCTTACTGTTATAAATATTCCATAACTCTGGTCGTTGCTGCTTCGGATCCCAGCGATGATTTTTATCGCGGAATGAATATACTCTTTCTTTTGCTCGTGATTTTTCTTCATCACGACGGGCACCACCAAAGGCAGCATCAAAACCATATTTATTCAACGCCTGCTTCAGACCATCAGTTTTCATAATATCGGTATATCGAGCATGATCAAAAGGATTAATGCCATCGTCTATACCTTGTTGATTACTATGAACTAATAACTCCAAACCTAAATCTTTCATACGTTGATCACGAAATGAAATCATTTCCTTAAATTTCCATGTCGTATCAACATGAAGTAATGGAAATGGCGGTTTCCCAGGCGCAAAGGCTTTCATCGCTAGATGCAACATCACAGCTGAATCTTTACCTACGGAATACAGCATAACGGGGTTATCAAACTCCGCTGCTACTTCACGCATGATATGGATACTTTCAGCTTCCAGTTGTTGTAAATGTGTCAGTTTTTTAATCATATTATTTCTCTAACGTTGAGGCCTTCACATGAAGTCCACATTCTTTTGACTCTGGGTTTTCCCACCACCAGCGACCAGCTCGTATATCTTCTCCTGCTGTAATCGCTCGAGTACAGGGTGCGCAGCCAATACTGGCATAACCTTCATCATGTAATTTGTTATAAGGCACATCAAATGCACGGATATAAGCCCAAATATCACCATTTGACCAATCAGTTAATGGGCTAAATTTTTGCAAGCCATGATCATCATCATATTCTGAAACAGGCAATTCACTACGCGTTACTGCTTGCGAACGACGCATCCCTGTCAACCATGCTTTTTTATCAACCAAAGCACGTTTTAATGGTTTAACTTTACGCATACCACAGCATTGCTTGCGTAATTCCACACTGTCGTAAAATGCATTAGGGCCTTGTTGGGTAATATAAGATTCAACATCTGCTGCATCGGGAAAATACACCTTAACCTCTCGATTATAATGTGCTTTAGCCTCTTGCATTACCTCATAAGTCTCTTTTGGCAATCGCCCCGTATCAAGTGTAAAAATTTCTATCTCTGGAGTGAATTTACAAATTAAATCCATCAATACCATATCTTCAGCACCATAGCTTGATGCCAACGTGGCCGGATTATAATCTGTCCCTATCTTAGCCAAAACTTGCTTTACAGCTTCAATTTTGACCATTAAATTTTCACTGATTTTGGTCATATCTCTTTGTCACTTTAATTGTTGTTGTTAATGATTCAACTAGTGAAACCTCACAAAGTTGGCCATCCCCACGCAAACTATTCAAGACTTCATTCACCGCATCACCACTATTTACAATAAACAAGAGTTCTTGTTCCAACGCCACTCTCTGCAAGGCAGATCTTGCTTTAATATAGTGCAATGGACAACCATATAACGTCAGATCAATAGTCTCAATTACAGTAGACATTTTATCCCTACCATTAGTAACAATACAGCTAATAATGTTCTCATTATGTGATCGGGTATTTTTACACTCAGACGGCTACCTATATATATGCCAGGCAATGAACCCATAACTAAATATGATAACAAGGACCAGTCCACAGTACCCACTGTTGCATGGCCAAGGCCAGCTATAGCGGTCAACGGCACTGCATGAGCTATGTCTGTTGCGACAATTTGCACGCCTTTCATCTGCGGATAAAGGAATAATAGTGCCACCGCACCAAGTGCACCCGCCCCTACAGATGACATGGTCACCATTACACCTAAAAATGCACCGGTTAAAATTGTTGCCATCGTTTTATGCTGCTCATCTTCACGCATGCTAAGCAACATATTCACCACAGGATGTCCCGCTCTTGCCCGTAAAATACCAGCAATAAAACCTTTTAACAGCAAAGCACTAGAGGTCAAAATCAAGGCTACACCTAAGGCTGTGGTAATTAAGTCGCTGTGTTTACCGTCATCAATACCAAGCGAGCTTAAGAACCATAAGGTTAATATTGTCGCCGGAACACTACCCAAACCTAAGCGTTTAACCACCGTCCAGTTTATTGTGTCATGTTTTAAATATGCCCAAACACCGCCTGCTTTGGTGATAGCGGCAAATAAAAGATCCGTACCAACGGCGATGGCAGGTTGAACTGCAAAACCAAAAATCAATATAGGAGTCATTAAAGAACCACCGCCAACACCCGTCATACCGATCATGATGCCAACAAATAATCCTGCTATTAAAAGTCCCCATTCCATCTTATTAAGGCTGCCTACATATATAAAAAGATGACAATTTTAGCATTACTGCATATTCTATCAACAAATATTAACAACTATTGATATAATCATAAGCTATATACTAAATAGGGATTATCATGCAACTACACCAATTAAGATATATACGCGAAATTGCCCGCCAAGGTTTTAGTGTTTCCGCAGCCGCCAAGGCATTAGGTACATCACAACCTAATGTTAGTAACCAAGTACAGCAGTTAGAAGAAGAGCTCGGCCTGAAAATTTTCGAGCGTTATGGTAAACGTCTAACAGGCTTATCTGCTGTAGGTAACCCCATCATTGAACTAGCGAATAATGCACTAATTAATGTAGATAATATTAATCAACTTGTCTCCGATAATCACAATGATCAAATGGGTACCTTATCTATCGGCACCACCCATACTCAAGCACGTTATGCCTTGCCAAAAGCCATCAAATCTTTTTCTGAACATTACCCAAATGTTCATCTAAATATGGTTCAAGGTACCCCCGTTGAACTTGCCGAAATGGCAGCCGCAGGACAAATTGATATCGCTATTGCCACAGAAGGTATCAGTCAAAACACCTCATTATTTTCATTCCCTTGTTATGACTGGAACCGTACAGTTGTCGTACCAGAAAACCATCCCCTACTCTCTGAGAAAAAGCTTACTCTAGAAGCAATTGCTCAGTACCCTATTCTGACTTATACCCGTGATATTACTGGTCGTGCTCTTCAGGATAAAGCATTTAAAGAGCATAACCTTAAACCTCATATTATATTTACAGCCACTGATGCTGATGTAATAAAAACCTATGTAGAATTGGAAATTGAATTAGGCGTAGGTATCATCGCCAGTATGGCTTTTAACCAAACTAAAGATGCTCCTCTAATAGGTTTAGATGCAAGTCACTTATTCTCACCAAGTACAACAGTCCTTGGCTTCAGACGAAATTCTTACTTACGAAAGTATACCTATGCTTTCATAGAATTTTTTGCACCTCATCTGACTCGAAACGTAATTGATGAAAGTATAAAATCTTGAACCACTTTTAATTACTGAGACAGAGTTACCCTTCTTCATTCAGACTGTCATCTAATTATTTGGTTGAATGAATTAGCCTAATATCAATATGATTTCTACTTGATGCAATACTACCTATGTATCAATTTAGGAATCGCTATCACCTTCCAATAGCCATTCCCACGCGATTAAGCTCAGCCTCATCTCCTTCTAATATATCTAACCTTTACCTATTCCATCTACGTACTTCTACCAATAGCCTTATTATTTATAACTCACTGATTATAATGGGCTTCCTGTATATATTCCTCAATTAAAGTAAACAATACTCAATTTTGGCTTGCAATCTATATAATTAGCAGTTATATTTATATACGTGTTGCGAATATGTGAAACAAGAGTTCGTTTTATATATCCGTTAGATGCATGAGTTATTCAGCGGTTAACTATGAGTCAACATATTCTATATGTTGGCCATATCATAGGAATAAAACAATTCGCTTTATAACGAAATTAACAATTTTTGAAGTTCCGCAATAAAGACTATAATTAAGTCTGGCATTAGTAATTTATTTATTTAATTCGAGGATATAAAATATGTCACAGGAAAATGTAAAAGCAGCCATGATGAAACTCATCGGTGGCATTCAAGAAAACCCAGAATCATCACAAGTTTTTTTTAAAGCCGACACTGAATGGGTAGAAGACGTACGCTGTACAGCACAAGTCCGTGATTTCCCAGCAATTACAATTGATGAACCTCCAGTATTAGGTGGTCAAGATGCAGGTGTAAATCCCGTTGAATTGGTGCTCGTCGCGCTAGGAACATGTCAAGAGATTATGTATTCAGCCTATGCCTCAGTTATGGATATCCCGCTTACTTCAGTGAAGGTTAGCGTTAAAGGTGATCTTGACCTTAAAGGTCTGTTTGGCCTTGATGAAAATGTACCTGCTGGTTATACACAGGTTACATACACAACCACCATCGAGAGTCCAGCTGACGATGCAACTTTAGTTCAATTGGTACAAACGGCTGAGAGTCATTGTCCAGTGTTGGATATTTTCACTCGAGCAGTTTCTGTCAATGGTAACGTTACTATTAATGGTAGCGATATGGATAGCATAGAAACAAAAGTCGCTTAACTGAAAAACCACTATTAGAAAGAGAATATTCAGCCCGATAGTGGCATTAGATGCAACTCAACACTGATCCGATCTTTCCAGATCGTATGTTAAATTCCTCTCAAATCAGTGTTGGGTTGCACCTAATATATCGCTCGTAACGCGTTACCCATATCTATTCTAAAATCACTCGTCTATTTTTTTATTAAATAGTATGTCATGACAATAAAAAAACGACTTTATTGGTCTGCCAGCTTATATTTACTGCTATCAATCCACTTCGTTCATGCAAGTTATCTGGAAGTTACCTTATTAGGAACAGGCACACCTCGGCCTGACATTTCACGCTTCGGTCCTTCTACCGTTATAGAAGCTAAAGGACGCTATTTTGTTTTTGATAGTGGACGTGGCACCACGATTCGCTTACAACAAGCGGGGATCCCACTAGCGCAAATTGAACAGGTATTTATCACCCATTTACACTCAGATCACGTCTCCGGCTTGCCTGACTTATGGCTAAGCAGCTGGATATGGCAACGACAAAATAAATTACACATTTATGGTCCTGTTGGTATACAAAACATGACCGATCATATCAAGTTAGCGTTCCAGGCTGATCTTGATTATCGTATAGAGAACTCGGGCTTAAATCCGTTAACGGCAGAAATAAACACCACTGAAATAAAATCGGAAGGTGTTATCTATAATAAAGAAGGCGTGCAGATAACAGCGTTTTTTGTTGACCACGGCCTAGTCAAACCTGCTTTTGGTTATCGTCTAGATAGCGGAGATCGCTCAGTAGTCATTTCCGGCGATACAAGCTATTCAGAAAATTTAATCAAATTTGCTAAAGGTACCGATCTGTTGATTCATGAAGTAGCTGCAGCAGATGAAACTTTACTGCAAAACAATCGCCGCCTACAAAAAATTATTCGTTATCACACCAGCCCAGATCAGGCCGCTATGGTATTCAACAAAGTACAACCTAGGGTAGCAATTTATTCCCATTTACTGTTATTCGGCATTAATGAACAACAGCTATTAGAAAAAACAAAGTCGCTTTATCAGGGCGCTGTTTATATTGGTGAGGATTTACTAAAAATTGGGGTTGGCAAAAATATTACTGTTTACCCAACCGCCGCTTCCCAATAGTTTAATTACTGTGGATAGAACCTGCCACCACCTGCTTCCCCATTTAACTAAAAGAAAACGGCTGACACAGTATAAATCTGACTATTCCGCCACTAAACCTTAAATATCTACATCAGTGTCCATAACTTAACAACAGCTAAACCGCTCTAATTTTGAACGCAACAACACAGCTGAAAATGATTAATAAAAAATTATAGTTGCAATGTATATCATGTTTGGTTATAACTATATAACTATACGGTATACATATTGAAAAATAATACTTATGTTTACCTATGTGAAAAAGCTAAAGACCCTTATTAATTCAGTCAATTACATTCTCAGAGAGAGGAATAGTATGAAACACAATATGAAGAAATTTAATCGCATTATGAAGTTGTCCGCTTTTGGTATAACAGGTTTATTGATATCTACAGCTTCAATGGCACAATCAATTGGTTCTGATTTCAATCTAAAATTCAACCCAACGTCAGCTGCGATGGGTGGCGTTGGTTATGTTGCCCCACAAGATGCAGTGGCTTCTGTCTATGGTAATGCAGCGACACTAACACAATTAAAAGGTGATACCGATTTTACCTTCGGTGCTACCTACGCAAATGTAGATAATACGCTTGAGACAGGTGGCCAAAAAGGTGACATCGAGTTTGAACATTATCTCCTACCTACAATTGCAGTGCGCCAACGTATAACCGATAAATTAGTCCTTGGTGGTGGTTTACAGCTCGTTTCGGGGCTGGGTGCTGACTACCGATCTATGGATATAGGTGATCCGACAGTCACATTTATGACCTTTGGTGCAAATATGGCTGCGGGTTATGCACTTACACCTAATACCTCTATTGGTGCTTCAATGACACTGGCATACAGCATACTTGAGATTGGTCTTATTTCTAACACTGGTATACAAGAAACATTTGGTGTTCGTGGTGGATTTGGTATCACTCATGATCTAGGCCCGGTGATGCTGTCTGCTAACTACAACTCTGAACTAAATCTAGATTTCGATAACGTTGTTAAAGATAAAAACAGCAAATTTCAAAGTTTAACCCTCGAGCAACCACAAGAATTCATCGTTGGTGTTGCCAGTACACCCGCGATGTGGAGTAATCTTTTAGTCGAAGCCAATGTTATCTACAAAAACTGGGATAATTCTGAGTTATATCAAGATATCTGGAAAGACACCTACACCTTCCAATTAGGTGGTCAATACGCGCTCAACAGCAAAATCAAACTAAGAGCGGGTTATAGTTACACAACCGACTTATTGAAAAAGAATGGCTTAGGGAATTCAGTCGGTAAATTGACGTCCCTTGAAGGAGTCGGAGATGTTAATCCAGCTGTAATTCAGTTTATCCAATCGTCTTTAGCTGACCCATTCTGGAACAACAGTATAACCGCTGGTCTGGGTTATGCATTTACTGATTCTATCCATGCAGATGTACATGTCGGCTACGGTTGGGGCTCAGACCAAACTGTCGGTGCCAATAAAATAGAAACTTCGATTTATACCGCTGGTGGTGGTGTTACTTGGGAATTTTAATTAATTCAACTTCAAGAAACTTAAGATTCGATCAAACAGTCGAAAAATTGTAATCAACATTAGGATACTAATATGAATATAAAAACTAAATTACGAAAAACTATGAAGGTGTTGCTGCCAATGGCACTAGCATCAGCATCAGTAATGATGGCTAACCCAGTGATGGCAGATGAAACCTGCATGTCACCGTATATGGCTAAAATTGTTGGTCAAGAAGATTTTGTCTATGTATGGACTTTAGGTATGGAAGGTCTGGGTGATGGTCAAGATAAAATGGTTACCGTCGCTGTAAATCCAGACTCTGCCGATTATGGTAAAGTTATTTACACTGAATCTGTAGGTGGGCGTAATGAAGCGCATCACTCTGGTTTCACCGATGATCGTAAATATCTTTGGGCGGGCGCATTAGATTCAAATAAAATCTTTATCTTTGATGTTCACACTGATCCAGCAAAAGCGACATTGGTTCAAACCATTGATGACTTTGTAAGTAAAAGTGGTGGTGTAGTTGGCCCTCATACGACCTATGCATTACCAGGAAGAATGATCGTCACAGGTTTATCTAATAACCAAGATCATGGTGGCCGTACAGCATTAGTCGAATACACTAATGAAGGTGAGTATATTGATACTTATTGGATGCCTACGGATGAAAATCTAGAAGGCGCGATTAAATCCGGTCAATATGCCGATGGTTATGGTTACGATATCCGTGCCTTACCACGCCGTAATGTCATGTTAACAAGCTCGTTTACGGGTTGGTCAAACTACATGATGGACTTTGGTGAAATGTTAGGCGATCAAGAAGCAATGAAACGCTTTGGTAACACCGTCGTCATTTGGGATTTACATACACGTAAAGCAAAACAAGTAATCGATGTACCAGGTGCACCGCTTGAAATTCGTTGCGCATGGCTGCCAGAGCACAACTACTGCTTTACAACTACCGCTTTGACTTCACAAATTGTTTTACTTGAAGAAGAAGAGCTTGGTGGTTTATGGAAAGCAACAAATGTTGCTGATATCGGCAATCCAGCTGACATTCCATTACCTGTAGATATCTCAATCAGTAGTGATGACAAAACACTATGGGTCAACAGCTTCATGGATGGAATGACACGTGGTTATGATATTACTGACCCTTATAACCCTTTTGTGAAATATGAAAGAAAAATGGGCCACCACGTCAACATGGTTTCTTCAAGCTGGGATGGCACACGCTTGTACTACACCACGTCTTTACTAGGTAACTGGGATAAGAAAGGTGAAGAGAATGATCAGTTCTTAAAACTATTCCATTGGGATGGTACAGAAATGACTGAAAAATTCAGCATCGATTTCATTGAAGAAAAACTAGGACGTGCACATCAAATGCGTTTTGGTGCTTATTCTCTGTATGGAAAACAAGCGAAAGTAGAAACTCAAGATGCTACAACTGTAGCGTTGAACAAATAAATCTAGTTAGGTAATTCAATGCTATATTCTGGTTTAAAAGTTGGTTTAATAACAATCACAGCACTGTTCTGTAGTATCAGCTTCGCTGCAGAGCAAGAAAGTGATCAGCAACAAGTTCAATTAATCGCTCCAGGATATGGTGAATTAGATTTTACGGCACCCGAGGCAGGCAGTTACACCCTGCCTGCCTTTGGCTCTGCCCATGATGCAAAAGTATTAAATGTAGATGGTCAATATGTTAACTATCATGATTTATTCAAAGGAAAATATACTTTATTAAGTTTTATGTATAGCCGTTGTAATGATCTTAATGGCTGCCCACTAACACAGATTGTATTTAACCGCATTAAACAAGAAGCCAGTAAAACGCCAGGTTTAAGCAATAAAATGCAACTGGTTAGCATGAGTTTTGATCCCGAGAATGACACTCCTGCTGTGTTAAAAGCAGTCAGTGGTGGTGCTCATGATGAACATGCAGGCCATGGTGGCCATGACCAACATAAAGGTCATCAAGGACATACTATGTCCAAAGAACAGAAAATGAGTTGGACTTACCTTACTGCTGACTCATTGAAAACTCTGTACCCTATTCTTGACAATTATGGCCAGTCCATTCAAACAAGAATCAGCGATGATGGTACAGAAACTGAAACATTTTCCCATATTATGCGAGTATTTTTGATTGACCCTGAGCTTAAAATTCGCAATATATACAGTGTGTCATTTTTGCACCCTGATATTATTCTTAACGATGTAAAAACTTTGTTATTAGAAGAAGATAAAACACTACCGCTTATCGAAGAGATCTCTTCAACAAATTCAGCCGTTCGTGTCGGCCCTGGTGATAATAAAAATAATTATGGCTCGGCTGATTACAGTACCAGCTCACTCAGTATCACTGCCCGAAAAGGTACAAAAACGGACCTGTTAAAGGTATTAGACACACCACCACTTGGTCTACCCAAAATACCTGTACCGGCTGATAACCCGATTACTTTTGACAAAGTCGAGTTAGGTAAGAAACTGTTTTTCGACCGCCGCCTCTCTCTAAATGATACAAACTCCTGTGCCATGTGTCATATACCCGAACAAGGTTTTACCAACAATGAATTGGAAAAACCACTGGGGTTTGAAGGTCGTGTGGTGCGTCGTAATTCGCCAACCATTTATAACACGGCCTACTTAACGGCACTGTTTCATGATGGCCGAGAAAGCACATTAGAAAATCAAGTCTGGGGGCCTTTTTTAGCACCAAATGAAATGGCGATGCCATCCATAGGTAAAGTAATCGAAAAAATCGAAGGCATGTCCGACTACAACGGCTTATTTGAACAAGCTTTTGATGGCAAAAAAACCTCTGTTGTTACTATTGGGCAAGCACTAGCAAGTTATCAGCGAGTGCTGGTATCTGGCAATTCTGATTTTGACCGTTGGCATTATGGTAAAGAACAAAATGCTATTTCAGAAACGGCACAACGTGGTTTTAACTTATTTAGAGGTAAAGCGCAGTGTATTGCGTGTCACACTGTTTCTGAGAAACATGCTTTATTCACCGATAATCAACTGCATAACACCGGATTGGGTTGGAATGTTTCCATGGGTAAAGAGCCAGAATCAGAAAGAATACTCATTGCCCCAGGCCACTATATTTCAGTGAAATATGCCACAAAAATCAAGGCTGGCTATAAACCCGTTAGTGATCTTGGCTACTATGAAATCACACAAGATCCTGCTGATCGTTGGCGTTATCGGACGCCAAGTCTAAGAAATATAGCGCTAACAGCACCCTATATGCACGATGGTTCACTTAACAATTTAGAGCAAGTTGTAGAATTCTATAATCAGGGTGGTTTTGCAAATGAAACACAATCTCCGTTGATTAAACCTCTTAACTTATCCCAAACCGAAATGAGTGAGCTCATAGACTTTTTGAAAACACTGACCGGAAGTAATGTGGCTGATTTAATTGCCGATGCATTCACAGCACCTGTCGGCGATACTACCAAGGTAGAGCACTAACATGATGAAATTGAACCACCTTCTTCTTGCCTTGCTAATAAGCATAGGCTCGGCAGTCGTCAACGCGGAACCAATGATGTTTCCGATGCAGGACCGTCCGACTGCAAAAAACTTTACCCTACCTGATGTTAACGGCCAAGCCACTAGCTTGAGCGACTATCAAGGCAAATACGTATTAGTAAATTTTTGGGCTGATTGGTGTGCGCCGTGTGTTAAAGAATTTCCAGCTATGCAAGTAATGTATGACACTTTAAGAGCAGAAAATATAGACTTTGAAATCATCGCAGTCCATGCTGGACCGGTATCTAATGACATTGAAAGTTTTTTAGAACAGGTCAATGTTAACTTTAAGGTCGTATTGGATGATACTGCCAGCCTTAAAGGTTGGAAAGTTCCAGGTTTACCTATGAGTTACTTGGTGAATCCTGATGGTGAACTGGTATATCAGGCACTCGGGGCAAAAGAATGGGATGGGACCCGTATGAAAAAACTGATTGCACATCTTCAATAACAAAAAGATGAGGTTGAACTAACCATCAAGAAATGTCCATCGGGCGCTCTAACTATAGATAAACACGATTAAAAACATAAGAAACACTTTGAGGCCACCCATGTTATTTAAACAATTATTTGATGAAAAAAGCTGCACCTATACTTATCTAATTGCTGATCTGGATAGTAAAAATGCCATCCTTATTGATCCTGTAGACACTAATCTTGATATTTATATTGATTTATTGAAAGAACACAATCTCACCTTAAAGTATTCGTTAGAAACGCATGTGCATGCTGACCATATCACAGCAAGTGGCCTGTTAAGACAACAGTTAGGTTGTAAGACTGCTGTCAGTTCACTATGTGGCGCTAAAACAGCGGATATTCAAATTCAAGATGGTGATATCTTTGAGGTATCGCAAGATGAATACATTAAAGCAATTGCCACTCCAGGTCATACGCCAGGCAGTATCTCTTTTTTATGGCGTGATCGCATATTTACCGGTGATGCTTTATTAATCAATGGTTGTGGCCGTACAGATTTCCAAGGTGGCGATGCCAGCAACCTATATGACAGCATAACTCAGCGTATATTTACCTTACAAGACGACACCTTGATTTATCCAGGTCACGATTATAACGGTCGTTGGGTAAGCAATGTTAGACAAGAACGTAGCAGTAACTCTCGCTTAGCAAATAAGACTCGAGAACAGTTCATTGACATTATGGACAACCTGAATTTGCCTGAACCTAAATTAATTGATCTAGCCGTCCCCGCCAACCGCTATTGTGGTGTAGATCCAGAAACAGCCAATCAGGCCGAAATACAACAAACAGAGAAGGTAAATCCTATGCAAAAACATTTCACCGTGCAGTATCTTACCGATGAAGCAAAACGATACATAACAGAAATTGATGTCGCTAAGGTTAAAAGTACTATCGATCTTGATACTATTTGCGTTATAGATGTTCGCGAGCAGAATGAAGTCGATGAAGGATATATAGACAACGCCCAGTTTATGCCTCGTGGTGTACTCGAATTTAAAATTGATTCCTTAGAAGCGATCAAAAACAAATCCGATACTATCCTGCTCTATTGTCGCTCTGGCAACCGCTCAGCACTGGCAGCCAAAGTATTGCAAGATATGGGATATTCCAATGTATTGTCAATGGCCGGCGGTTATGAAGCATGGAAACAACACGCTTAAAACAACTTTACGGCTATATTGAAGAGGTAAAAACATATGTCTACAAAACATTATTCTGTACTTATTATCGGCGGCGGTGCTGCAGGAGTATCCACAGCTAACACGCTACACCGTCAAGCTCCGGCTCTTGATATAGCCCTAGTTGAACCCTCTGATAAACACTATTATCAACCGTCTTTCACCCTTATCGGTGCTGGTGTTTATTCACTGAAAAAAGCGACAAAAAATCAATCCGATATCATTCATTCCAGTATTAACTGGATCAAAGATTATGCTGAGACGTTTCAACCTGACAACAATCAGGTTACCTTGCGAAACGGCAGAGTCATCAGTTATGACTATCTGGTTGTCTGCCCAGGTTTGCAGCTTGATATCGACAAAATAGACGGCTTACGGGAGACCTTGGGCAAAAACAATGTCTGTTGTAATTATTCAGTTGATGTTGTGGAATACACTTGGGAAACAGTTCGACAAATGGAATCTGGCACGGCCTTGTTCACTCAACCACCTATGCCGATTAAATGTGCAGGTGCACCACAAAAAGCAATGTATCTTTCCGCTGATATCTTTCGTAAGAAAAACCTATCTAACAAAATCAATGTTGAATTCTTTAATGCCGGAGGAGCTATGTTCGGTGTGCCTTTCTTTGCCAAAGCACTCAATAAAGTTGTTGAAAAATATCGAATTAAGACAAATTTCAATTACAACTTGATAGCGATAAACGGTAAAGAAAAAAAGGCTACCTTTGAAACAGTAAATGCCGATGGTGAAAAGTTCACTATCACCAAAAAATTCGACATGATCCATGTCACACCACCACAAAGTGCCCCAGACTTTATCAAAAAAAGTCCTTTAGCTAATGACGGTGGCTGGGTTGATGTTAACCAATACTCCTTACAGCATAATAAGTTTGGCAATATTTTTGGCCTCGGCGATGCCACATCTACTCCTAATGCAAAAACAGCTGCGGCAGTACGTAAACAAGTTCCCATCGTTGTCGATAACATTTTAAACCTCATTAATAAACATGCGCTCTCAGAAGGCTATGACGGCTATGGCTCTTGCCCATTAACCACCTCTCTAAATACAGTGATGTTGGCTGAGTTTTCTTATGGCGGCAAAGTGACTCCATCCTTCCCTTTCCTCGATCCAAGAAAAAACAGACGTATTTGGTGGCTTGGCAAAATAATTGGCTTCCCATGGCTGTATTGGAAAATAATGATCAAGGGCTATCGTATCGACTTGCATCATAAAGCGAGTTACGTAGAAAACCTGACCAAAGAAGATTCCAAATAGGTCTTATATTCATCTCATTATGAATTGATACATACCTGTCTTAATACTTTATATATATGACTGACAGGTGTGTACTCTTCAGAGTGAACAAGGAAGTAAATCAGCTAGGACTTTTGACTTTAGCATAACGGTCGCCCCTAGTATTAACATACGAGCAATACACATCGAATGACAATTCGGCACAACAAAAACAATACTATAGAAAATAATTTGGGTAAATATTTACCCATCATAAACTGGCTATCCAACTACAAAAAGCAAGATTTTAATAGTGATGTTTTTGCAGGTTTTATTACTGCAATTTTATTCATACCTCAAGGGATGGCCTACGCCATGTTGGCAGGCTTACCCATTCAAGTCGGTTTGTATGCCAGTATCCTTCCCCCTATCATTTATGCTTTTTTAGGCTCAAGCACTACCCTTTCCGTTGGGCCAGTCTCTATTGCTGCCATCATGATAGCCAGCGCATTGTCTGCACCTGAAATCCAAGCATTGGGTAACCCCGTTGAACAAGCCATAATTCTAGCCGCTGAAGGTGGCATCATTTTATTATTAATGGCATCACTTCGAATGGGGGGACTGGTTAATTTTATTAGCCATCCCGTCTTAGCCGGTTTCACCAGTGGTGCAGCTATTCTCATTGTCTTGAGTCAGATACCACATTTATTAGGCTTACCAGTACAATCATGTGGCCTGGATCTAGTCTGCTTAAGTGACCAACTTCAACATGCTAATTCCTATACTACTAAGGTCGGAATATTCAGCATTCTGGTGTTAATTTTTATGGGTGCACCTTTATTTTGGTTGCTAACACGTTTCAAAGTTCATAATCATCTAAAGACCGCATTTACCAAATCAGCGCCGTTATTGATGATTATTATTACTACGGCCTTAGTAACGTATTATCAGTTATCAGAGCACCATGACGTTAGCGTAGTCGGTCATATTGTCAGTGGCCTTCCCAGCATCAGTTTAGCGTTCATAACTAATTCCTCATCACCATGGATAGCCTTATTACCAAGCGCAGCATTTATTAGCCTTATTGCGTATGTTGAAAGCGTTGCCATTGCTAAAGTTACTGCAAATTTAAGAGGTGAAAAAATTGCGCCTAACCAAGAGTTAATTGCCCTAGGCGCCTCTAATGTTGCATCAGCTGTGACCGGCGGCATGCCTGTAGCCGGTGGCTTCAGTCGTACTATGGTCAATTTTTCTGCTGGTGCTCGCACCCAATTATCGATGTTAATCGCAGTAGCCTTTCTAATGTTGGCTGTTGTCTATTTCACCGATCAGTTTTCAGCCATTCCTAAAGCAGTCTTAGCCGCCATTATTCTGGTTGCCATTGCACCATTAATCAAATTCCGTGAGATTATTTCTACATGGAAATATGATGCGGCTGATGGCGTTGCACAATTTATTACGTTAGCAGGAGTACTTGTTCTTGGTATTGAAAAAGGCATTGCCCTTGGCGTTCTTTTCACCATCATTAGTTTCTTACGACGAACTAGTCGTCCTCATATCGCGGTTATCGGTCGCATTAAAAACACCGAGCAATTTAGAAATGTGGACCGACATCAAGTAGAAACATGGGACAACTTGTTATTATTCAGAATCGATGAAAACATTACATTTTCAAATGTAGACTATATTGCGGACTTTATAGAAGAACATGCTAATAATAATGAAAAATTAAAACATCTAGTGCTGGTTTTCTCGTCTGTCAGCTATATTGATACAACAGCAATAGAATTATTAACAAAAACAATTAAAACTTATAAGGATAGAGGTGTAACGTTGCATTTGGCTGAAGTGAAAGGTCCTGTCATGGATAAACTACAAAAAACAGATTTCATGATTCAGCTACGCTCAGGAAAAATATTTTTCCACACTACGGAAGCAGTAGAAGAACTCGGTAAAACCTAAATGAACTTGATTTATTATCCTATAAACTTTTGAGTCATTAAGGATCCTTTGACATATGTCTAAAACAAAATCGCATTGGGAGTCGGTCTACCAGACTAAATCACCTTTAACTGTGAGTTGGTATCAAAAAGAACCCTCTGTATCATTGCAACTTATACATAATACTCAAACAAAGTATGATGCATCTATTATCGATGTTGGTGGCGGTGCTTCTGTATTAATTGATTATTTGAGTCGTGAAGGCCATACCAACCTTGCTGTATTAGATATAGCGCCAGCTGCACTTGCTTATACTCGGAATAGACTCGGCGATAAAGCTAATAACATTGAATGGTTTGAATCTGATGTCACCTCTTTTATTAGCCCCCATCAATTTTCTATTTGGCATGATCGGGCTGTATTTCACTTCTTGACTGATAAAGTAGATAGACAGAATTATATTGAAGTGATGAAACACTCTGTTTTACCTAACGGACACATTATCATTGCAGCATTTTCCATTGATGGACCAACAAAGTGTAGTGGCCTCGATATTATTCAATATGACGCAGATAAGTTAAAAAAAGAACTCGGTAATGAGTTCAAATTAGTAGAAGAAATAAACGAAGTTCATATTACACCTACCGCCCAA
This sequence comes from Piscirickettsiaceae bacterium, assembly GCA_013215775.1. Lineage (GTDB taxonomy): Bacteria > Pseudomonadota > Gammaproteobacteria > Nitrosococcales > Methylophagaceae. The sequence goes on along the minus strand of JABSQO010000018.1, from coordinate 15,224 downwards.
GAACAACCTTTTACTTATTTCAGGTTTATTAAAAAATCTTAAAATTGCTACTCCTCTTGCTAAGTCATACATTTCAAAATTGTTTGGGTATAATGCACTTTTTACAAATAGTTATCAGATAACCCCGCATGACACTTTTTGACTCAATTAAACGCTCTCAATCATTGTTGCAACAATTATCCTCACATCAACAAGTGGCGGATCATGCAGAGCTGAAATCAATTGTGAACGCACTCAATGCTGAACTTGAAGTCATCACTTCGCAAGCAAATAAACTAACCAAATCGTCCAAACTTCAGCAGCCAGTTCAAAATGTTGCGCTTCATATCGATGGAAACTCAGGTTGTTACCAATTTGAAAATGAACAAGGCTTTTTCTGTCCAAATTGTTATGATCAAACTAGCAGTCGAGTAGCCACCAAACGTCTCAATAGAAAGTTACGTGTCTGTCCTGTATGTCGGGCAAGCATTAAACCACTTCCTTAAGGTGTAATGGCTATTTTCTATCTGTAAACAATGATTTATCGCTAGTTACACTCGAAAAAAAATCATCTTTCAGTTATCATACAGCCATTATCAAAGGCGAAAAGGGGTTGTTTGTTATACCCAACCATTGAAAATACAGCCTAGGGGTGGCTCCAACCAAGCCTGAGATCTTCTCCATTGAAGAGACCCTATGAACCTGATCCAGTTAATACTGGCGTAGGGACAGGCCGAGACATATTGACACTTTCACGAGTAAATTGACGTTATCCCCTGTCCTTTTTATTATCTTAAAAAGGATTCACATGAAGTTTAAAACTTTATTTGTTGTTATCGCGACACTACTTTCTTCTAACGTACTGGCTGAAACCGCTGAGATTGATTTGCCATCAATGCTTGTTAATGCTGATTTTAGACCCAGCCTTGCTCAAGAAACCCCCATTAGCCTCACTACTATAGATAGTGAACTCATTGAGTCACGTGGTGCTCAACATATTGAAGATATTCTTAATCTTGCTCCCAACGTCAATGTCTCTAGCGGTGCATCTCGTGGTCAATATTTCCAAATTCGCGGCATTGGTGAGCGTAGCCAATTTGCCGCACCAATCAATCCTTCTGTTGGTTTAATTATTGATGACATTGATTTCAGTCGTACCGGTGGTGCTGCAACATTGTTCGATATTGAACAGATAGAAATTTTGCGTGGCCCTCAAGGTACACGTTATGGTACTAATGCCCTCGCAGGGATTATTACTATGCAAAGTAGACAGCCTTCTGATGAGCTTGAAATTCACATTGAAACAGGTATTGCAGAATACAATACCCGTAGTTTAGGTGTGGCCGTTGGTGGCCCTTTGATAGACGACAAATTATTAGGTCGGTTTTCTATCCATACCCATCAATCTGATGGTTATATCGACAATGAATTTCTTAACCGAGACAATACTCAAGATCGTGATGAAATCACGGCACGTGGAAAACTAAAATGGCTGATAAATGATGATTTAACGGTTGATTTGAATATCCTACACCTTGATATTAATAATGGTTATGATGCCTTTACCTTTGATAATAGCCGCAATACGCTTACCGATGACCCTGGCCAAGATAAACAACGTACCAATGCCTTTGCATTAAAGACAGATTGGCGTGCTAGTGATTCCGTACAATTACAATCAACGATCACTTATGTTAAATCCGATATTGTCTATAGCTATGACGCTGACTGGGGGTTTGACGGTCAATTTGCAGCAGGTCTTTTCCCTTATGTCGGTTTCGAAGAATTCAAACGGGATCGTAAGAACTATTCAGTAGAATTACGCGCTTTATCAAATGAAAATGGTTTGATTTTCAATAATTCTACTGAATGGGTAGTGGGTTTATATTACTTAGATCAAGATGAAGATTTAGATCAAAACTCAGACTTTGGTGCCTTCGGTGTTACCTTACTTAAGAATGAGTACAACACTAAAAATACTGCTGTTTTTGGTCAATTAGATACCCACCTTGATGACAAACTCACCTTAATATCAGGTCTGCGTGTTGAATATTTTGAAGCCGATTATCAAGATTCAAATGCACTAGAAATTGATACTAGCGAAGTATTATTTGGCGGTAAACTCGGTTTGAACTACCAAGCTAGTGATGATCAGTTGTTATACACATCTCTATCACGCGGTTATAAATCAGGTGGTGTCAACACAGATGCAAGCATTACTCCTAGCCAACGAGATTTCGATACTGAATATTTATGGAGTCTTGAAGCTGGTGTGAAATCATCATGGCTTGATGGCGCTCTTAATACCAATCTTGCCGTGTTTTACGCATTACGTAGAGATGCCCAAGTTAAAAGTTCACTGCAAGTTGGCCCAGCATTTATTGATTATCAAGCCAATGCAGCCAAAGGTAAAAATATCGGTATTGAGGCTGACTTAGACTGGTTAATTAATCATCAATGGCGTGTATTTGCAGCTGTAGGTTTATTAGATGCCACCTTCGATGAATATGATAATCCTGATTTACTCGCTGATGGCATTAAAATTAGTGGTCGTCGACAAGCCCATGCACCTGCTTATCAATTCAACCTAGGTGGTGAATTTTACTTCGCACAAAATTGGACATTTAGAGCCAATATAGAAGGCAAAGATGAATTCTATTTCTCCAATAGTCATAATGAAAAATCCAGCTCCTATGCCATTGTTAATTCAAGCATAGATTATCGAACTGGTGATTGGAAAGTGACACTTTGGGGTAAAAATTTATTTGATAAAGATTATGCTACCCGAGGTTTTTTCTTCGGCAATGATCCTTCTATAGGTTATGCTGACCGTAATTACACTCAAAAAGGTGACCCACGTGTTGTTGGACTTTCTGTTAGCTATGACTATTAGTTAACATTTTTCAGAGGGCTACACGGCCCCTCTTTTTATAAGGACTTAAAAACAATGAGAGTTTCTATCGATATCAGTTTCTACCCACTCAAAGATGATTATGTCACTCCTATTTTGGCATTTATTGACCGTATCAGTAACAACCCAAAACTTAACATCGTTCGTAATAGCTTAAGCACTCAAGTTTTCGGTGAATATCGTGATGTCATGGATGCGATAAGTGACGAAATTGAAAGTGTCTTTTCATTGCTACCCGAAAGTGTCTTTGTGATGAAACTCATCGGTATGGATCGTGAAAATATTGTTGATGAATGAATGACGCTCTATTCACATTAATTATTGATGGTCTTATGAGCCTATCAGGCTGGGAAGTATCTGCTTCCCTGCTTGGTATTGGCTATGTGATTCTCGCTGCACGAGAATCACAATGGTGCTGGCCATTAGCCTTTATCAGTACATTGATATACACCCTCTTGTTTTGGGAAGGACAACTCCCGATGCAAGCCTTACTTAATTTTTATTATATGGGTATGGCTATCTATGGTTATTTGTTGTGGCGGAAACATGGCAATAATGAAGACGACTTACCCATCACCAGTTGGTCGTGGTCAAAACAGGCTCTATTCTTAATAATAGGCATCGCTTTAACTATTGCAACTGCCCAATATTTAGAATTTATCAACGTCTCTCAAAACCCTTATCTTGATGCTGGTGTCACCGTATTCTCGGTAATGAATACGTTATTAATGGCTAAAAAAGTCATTCAAAACTGGCTATATTGGGTAGTGATTGATGCTGCTGCTATTGTGCTCTATGCTCAAAATGGCTATTACGCTACTATCGTGATGTACAGCGTATACCTGATCTTAGCGGTAGTTGGATTTATTAGTTGGCAAAAACTTTATCGTCAACAAATAAGCTAAATCGTGTTGGTGCCTGTATCCAAGCATCAAGATCTTTTTCGCCTAGCACATTCATCATAAATAGTAGTAAACGGTAAGGCCTTCTTACTTGAGTCAAATCAGGTAATGAGTGTGTTTGTTGGTACCGTGTTGTAAATACCTTAGCTTGCTGTTCTGTTAGCAGATATTCCAACAACACCAATTCTAATTCTCTAGGCCCATACACAAAAGCATCTAAATCTACTAATGCTGACAATTTTCCATTTTGTTGTAAAAACTGATCCCAACGAAGATCGACCATGATTGGGACAAAATTTTCTACCACAATATTTGCAGCCAGAGAGATGGCTTCAGCCAATAACTTCTTGGGAATTTGTTGTGTTTCTGTTAAATAATTTAGTGTGTTTTGTAATCGTTGAGGCCATTCTTTCGCCAGTACAGTTGCAGCAAATAAAGATCCCCATGTTGTTTGCTGAGATTGATGAAGTTGGCTGATGTGTTCTGCCAATTGTTTAACGATTGAATCATCTATCGCATTATTATCAATCATTGCTCCCGAGACTCTTCGAGCCAAAATAAATGCTGGAGATAACTGATCTTCTGATTCTGAATTAGAGGCAATATAGTCCGGTATTGCTAACGAGCCTAGTTCCGTTATTTTTTGATAAACCTGCCCAAAATCGCCTAATTGTGCCGGTAAATCTACTCCAAATAACTGCTGCATTCCTTGCCAGAAAGATGAGTGTTGAATGTCGTCGTGATCACATACTTTAAGCACCATTGATCCATCTACAGTTTCACAATGCCAAAGTTGATGAGTGCTATCATCAAATTGTGCAGGTATTAGCTCTGCCGGTTTAATAAGTGCTGGCAAAGCTTGTTGCTGTTTCGCAGTGAGCAGTGGATAAAGTTTCATTCAATAAAACTTAGATAGAAGTTTCGAGTGTAAGGCGGGCGGAGCGCAGAAACTGGAGTGTACAACTAAATACATGAGGATTTCGAGTACCGCCTAACACAGCAATCGGAATTTCTAGTAAGTTTTGCACTTACCACGGTAAGACTTCACCATTCGCATGCCAAAACGTACCACTAGTTTCTAGCGTCAACTCATCCATTCGAGCAAGTAACCCTAATACCGATTCATCCGTATCGATCAAACCTCCATGCCCTGTCATATCAGTTCGGACATAACCTGGATGCAAGATAGCAACAGAAATTTCTCGAGGTTTTAAGTCAATTGATAAAGATTTTCCTGCTGCATTTACTGCTGATTTTGACATCCGATAGGCGTAACTACCACCTGAATCATTATCATCAATCGAACCCATTCGACTGGTGATAATGCCGACTTTGCTGCCTGATATTAGGTTACTCAACAAGGCTTGAGTTGTTAACAACGGTCCTAGACTATTCACCTCAAACATCCGTTTAAAGCTTTCGATACTTTGCTCATCTATATCATCTAAACTAATGCCACCAGCAATGCCGGCATTATTAATCAGCCAGTCTATTTGTCGCCCGGATAATTTTTCGGCCAATGCAGCCAAACTACTCGGGCTGCTGACTTCAACATTCTCAATGATTTCAACACCTAATATATCGAGGTCTTTTGATGTATGTCGACAAGTGGCAATTACATCAAAACCACGTTGTTTTAGTTGAGCACAAAGTTCTAGACCAATACCTCTATTAGAACCGGTGACTAATGCTGTCTGAGACATCTTTTACTCCTTTATTTTTAGCATATTTTCTAATGATGGCGACAATACTACACCTGCTTCTGTCACGATGGCATCAATTAACTCTGCTGGTGTAACATCAAATGCTGGATTCAATGCGGGCACACCAAATGGTGAAATCTGTTGACCATTAATCATCGTAACTTCTTGCTCTAATCGCTGTTCAATTGGAATATCGGCACCATTATGTAATTGCCAATCTATAGTCGATGTCGGTGCGACCACCATCATTCTTACCCCATGATAACGTGCTAAAACAGCTAACATATAAGTACCGATTTTATTAGCAACATCACCCTTGGCCGTAATACGATCTGCTCCGACAATGATCCAATCCAACTTGCCTGTAGCCATTAATGCTGCTGCGGCACCTTCGCACTGTAACGTCACTGGAATATTATCCTGTTGTAACTCCCATGCGGTTAATCTCGCTCCTTGTAACCATGGTCGAGTTTCATCAGCATAAACATGTTTTATTTTTCCCTCACTATAAGCATGCCTAATCACACCCAGTGCCGTACCAAAACCTCCAGTTGCTAATGCTCCAGCATTACAATGAGTTAATACCGTATTATTATTCTCTAATAACGCAGCTCCCAATTCTCCCATCTTATGATTGGCGGCTATGTCTTCGGCATGGATAGCAAGAGATTGTTGTAATAACCTATCTTCAGGTGATTCGGTATCGGATAAAGTCTCGTATAACATTGTCATACGATCTATTGCCCAGTGTAAATTAACTGCCGTGGGACGCGAAGAAGCTAACTTAATCAAGGGTGCAGATATTGCCTGCTTCCAATTGCTACCAGCACTATTCCATGCCTGTCTTGCCGCTAAAACAACACCATATGCCGCAGTGATTCCAATCGCTGGTGCACCTCGTACAACCATATCGGTAATCGCGTTTGCCACCTCATCAGAGTTATCATATTTCAGCCATATTTGTTCATGTGGTAAAGCTCGCTGATCTAACAATAACAGCTCATTATCACGCCAAATTATCGGTTGAATTGAATCAATGTTTTTATCCAATGTCATCTCCTGTATATGACGGTATAATCTTAGCTATGAAAAATGTCGATCTGATCATACATGCTCGCTGGGTAGTGCCCGTTGATAAAAATCATCACGTTTTAGAACATCATTCTGTGGTGATCAATGAAGGTCATATTGTAGCGTTAATTCCTCAAGATCAGGCAAAACAACTTTATACCGCAACAACAGAACATCACTTTGACCAACATTGTGTGATGCCGGGATTAATCAACAATCATACCCATGCTGCTATGTCATTATTACGTGGCCTTGCTGATGATCTACCCTTAATGTCATGGTTAAATGATCATATCTGGCCTGCGGAAAAGAAATGGCTTAGTGATGCTTTCGTCGAAGCAGGTTCAGAACTTGCCATCGCTGAAATGATTCGTGGTGGCACAACTTGTTTTAATGATATGTATTTCTTCCCTGAAGCAACTGCGCGAGTAGTGGATAGCAGTGGCATTCGTGCCAGTCTAGGCATGATTATCATTGATTTCCCAAGTGCATGGGCGGCTAATGTTGAAGAGTATCTGCACAAAGGTCAGCAATTACATGACCATTATCGCCATCACTCACGCATCACCACCGCCTACGCCCCTCACGCACCTTATACTGTCTCTGATGACACATTAAAAGCGGTGATGATGAATGCCGAAGAATTGGATATCCCTATCCATCTCCATCTCCATGAAACGGCCGGTGAAATATCACAAAGTATCGAACAATATGGTGTTAGGCCTTTAGAACGATTAAAAGATCTTGGCCTATTGTCACCTCGATTAATTGCTGTGCATATGACACAACTGAATGATGATGAAATCAAATGGTGTGCTGAAGCAGGTGTTCATATTGCACATTGCCCAGAATCAAACTTAAAACTAGCCAGTGGTTTTTGTCCTATTGCCAAATTAGAGAACCACGGCATTAATGTCACTATTGGTACTGACAGTGCCGCATCAAATAATGATTTGGATATGTTTGCTGAAATGCGGCAAGCCGCACTCCTTGCCAAAGCCGTATCTCAAGATGCCAGTGCAATCCCAGCCTGTACCGCCTTAGAGATGGCCACAATTAATGCCGCAAAATCTCTAGGAATAGATGGAACAACTGGCTCACTAGAAGTAGGAAAGATAGCTGATATGATTGCTGTTGATTTTGGTGATATTGAAAGCCAACCTTGTTATGACGTCATATCCCAACTGGTTTATGCCACTGGTCGTGATAAGGTCACCGATGTTTGGGTTGATGGCAAGCAATTATTAAAAGATCGCCAACTCACCACAATGAATCAAGATAAAATAATCCAAAATACTCAGCAATGGGTAGAAAAGATAAGGTATGAAGATACATGACGACTACACATGCTAATGTCGATCCAGCAGAAGTCGCTAAATTCGAAGCATTAGCCTCGAGTTGGTGGGATCCTGAAGGCGAATCCAAACCATTACATGAACTCAATCCCTTACGCTTATCCTATATTCAGGATCGCTGTAATCTTGATGAACAACACGTTATTGATGTCGGCTGTGGTGGTGGCATATTATCAGAAGCATTGGCAAAATCTGGTGCTTATGTCACGGGTATTGATATGGGGAAAATGCCCCTTGATATTGCCAAGTTACATGCTTTGGAATCCTCGCTCACTATTGATTATCAGCAGATAACTGCCGAAGAAAAGGCTCAACAATCTGCTGAACAATATGATGCTGTCACTTGTATGGAAATGTTGGAGCACGTGCCGGATCCAGCCTCAGTGATCACTGCCTGTGCACAGCTTGTTAAACCCGGCGGTGATCTTTTCTTTTCAACTTTAAATCGTCATCCAAAAGCCTATTTAGTTGCCGTACTTGGTGCTGAATACATCATGAATATACTTCCTAAGGGGACTCATGATTACAAGCGATTTATTCGTCCCTCAGAACTAGCAAACTGGTGTCGACAAGCAGGATTGGATGTCTGCGATATCACCGGTATGAGTTATAACCCTTTAAGTAAAACCTTCAAACTAACTGATGATGTCAAAGTAAACTATCTAATGCACTGTCGAAGAGCTACGGATTAATGCAGCCATTCTCTGCAATACTTTTTGATCTTGATGGCACGCTGGTCGATACTGCACCTGATCTTGCTTTTGCATTAAATACTCTTTTGCAACAAGAAGGACTAGAGACTCTACCCTACGGCGACATTCGTCCAGTTTCCAGCCATGGCAGTGCAGGACTATTAGCTTTAGGATTTGGTATTACAACCGATCACCAAGACTACCCCTCTCTGCAAAAACGTTTCTTACAGATTTATCAACAGAATATCGCTCGCGAAACAAAATTATTTGATGGCATGGAAGATGTTATTACAGCATTAGAACAAGCAAATATTACTTGGGGAATAGTCACTAATAAACCAGCATTTCTCACTGAACCACTATTAGATGCTTTAAATCTCACGCAGCGTACAGCATGTATTGTTAGTGCGGATACCACACCTTTTACAAAACCACATCCCGCCCCAATGCTTCATGCTTGCAAACTGATCAAACAATCACCTGAAAACTGCTTATATATTGGTGATGCGGCGCGAGATATTGAAGCGGGGAAAAATGCTAATATGAGAACAATTACAGCCCTGTACGGCTATTTAGGCAAGCAAGATCACCCTGAAGACTGGCAGGCTGATGGCTCAATTAACCACCCACATGATATTTTGCAATGGATTTAGAGTTTATTATTCAACTTTCTCAACAAGAAAATGGCTTACTCATATTATTAGCCCTTAGTTTCTTTGTCGGTGCGATCATCGTGTTTTTTATTCGTGGTTACAAACTCAGACAACTTGAATCAGAAAACACTGAATTATCTTTGACATTAACATTAGAAAGACAGGCAAGTTCACAACTCGATAAGATATTAGAGCAAACTCGTACCCAACTTGCGAATACCTTTAATCAACTTTCTGACGAAGCATTAACGCGTAATAACGCAAGCTTTCTTAAACTTGCTGAAGAGAATCTAAAACGTTTCCAAAGTGAAGCCAAAGCAGAGTTAGGAACCAAAGAAAAAGCAATTGAACAACTACTCAAACCTATTAATGATGCTTTGCATCAAACTAGCAAGCAAATCCGTGAGATAGAAAAAGACCGCAAGGAAACTTACGGTAGTCTGCGAACGACTATTGAACACATGGCTAAAAGCCAACAATCATTGCAGGAAGAAACTCACAATCTTGTTCAAGCACTCCGCCGACCAGAAGTTCGGGGGCAATGGGGTGAAATGACCCTTCGTCGTATTGCTGAACTCAGTGGGATGGTGGCACATTGTGATTTTTTTGAACAAACACATACCAAAACTGAAACCGGTGCTATTCGCCCAGATATGATCGTGCGACTACCTGAAAACCGTGAAATTATTGTTGATGCAAAAACACCTCTCGATGCGTATTTGTCGGCCATGCAGGCCAAAGATGATGCCACTCGTACACTAGAACTCAAGCGCCATGCTCAAATAATCCGTAGTCGTGTCAGAGAATTATCGGCTAAAAACTATTGGTCAGAATATACCCAATCTCCTGAATTTGTCGTACTCTTTATTCCCGGTGAACAATTCTTATCTGCGGCTTTAGAAATTGACAGCACTTTACTTGAAGATAGCATGAGCCAAAATATTATCTTAGCGACCCCCACTAATTTTATCGCCCTATTAAAGGCGGTATCCTACGGTTGGAAACAGCAAGCATTAGCTGAAAATGCGATCGAAATACGAGAATTAGGCGAATCCTTATACAAACGCTTAGTAACCTTTACTGCCCACCTAGAAAAATTAGGAAAAAGTCTTAATAGCAGTGTTGAACATTTTAATAGTTCAGTCGGCTCACTTGAACGAAATGTGATGCCTAGTGGACGTAAATTTGTTGAGATGGGCATACGCGCTAAAACCGACTTGGTTGAATTACAACCGATAGAAAAACAAGTCCGAGAAGTGCAGGACCAACGTGAAGACAAATGATGCTCAACTAAAACAAGCGTATGACTTCTGCCAACAACTAACACAAAGTCATTACGAAAATTTCCCTGTTGCTTCGATTCTATTACCTAAACGATTAAGGCGGTCTATTAGTGTTATCTACGCCTTTGCCCGAACGGCTGATGACTTTGCCGATGAAGGTGATGCCACACAAGGTACCCGCTTACAACAGTTAGATACTTATAGCCGAGCTCTACAACAAATTTCTGCTCATGATTTTCAGGGAAGTGATCCTATTTTTATTGCACTTGCGGATGTCATTCAGCAACATGCACTGCCAATAGTTTTGTTTGAAGACCTTCTGTCAGCTTTTAAACAAGATGTCGTTAAAAATCGTTATCTTAATTTTGATGAAGTACTCGATTATTGCCAACGCTCTGCTAACCCTGTTGGGCGCTTATTACTCTATCTTAACGGCACACCAACACAGCAGCAGTTACAGCAATCTGATGCTATTTGTACCGCTCTCCAGTTGATTAACTTCTATCAAGATATTATGCAGGACTACACTGAGCAAGATCGTATCTATATTCCACAAGATGAATTGACTGCTGCCGGATTAAAAGAATCGGACTTAGTGCAAGCTAATAGCCATAAAATTGCCCCTTTAATTCGTAGCCTATACCAACGTACTGAACAGATTATGGCTTTTGGCCATCGTTTAGGCGACCAACTCTCAGGAAGAATGGGATGGGAAATCAGAGCAATGACTCTGGGTGGCATCCAAACATTAGCATTATTAAAACAACAACAAGATTCGGGCTTGTTAGTAAGACCGAGATTAAGTCGGTGGTTAATGATAAAGATAATAATCGTAAGTGCATCTAAGAATTGGTATCGCCGATCTGCCGACCAATTATTAAAATCAAAAATCGGTTAACTTAGACCTTCACTTCTTTTGCTACATCTTCGTTGGCCAAATCCTGCCATGTTGCTACTACAGTATCAGGGTTTAATGAAATACTACTGATGCCTTGTTTCACTAACCATCGTGCAAATTCCGGGTGATCTGATGGCCCTTGACCACAAATACCAACATATTTTCCTGCAGCATGGCACGCTGAAATGGCCATTTCTAACATTTTTAATACTGCAGGATCACGCTCATCAAATAAATCAGCAACTAAAGCCGAATCACGATCTAAACCTAATGTAAGCTGTGTCATATCGTTAGATCCGATAGAAAAACCATCAAAGAATTCTAAAAATTGACTTGCTAATATTGCATTGGATGGTAACTCACACATCATAATTAAACGTAAGCCATTTTCACCTCGTTCCAGACCATTTTCTTTCAGGAGTTCAATCACACCTTCGGCTTCACCTAGTGTACGAATAAAGGGAATCATAAGCTCTACGTTAGTTAAACCCATCTCATTCCGTACTCGCTTCATTGCTCGGCATTCTAGCTCAAAACATTCTCGAAATTCAGCAGATAGGTAACGGGATGCTCCACGATAACCAATCATGGGATTTTCTTCGTCGGGTTCAAATTGTCTACCACCGACTAAGTTGGCATATTCATTAGATTTAAAATCTGATAATCGCACAATAACAGGTTCAGGATAAAATGCTGCTGCAATAGTAGACACGCCTTCTGCAATGCGACTGACGTAATACTCTATTGGATCAGCATAGGCTGTCGTTTTTTCATGAATGATCTGTTGTACCTCATCACTCATCTTATCTGCCGCCATCAATGCTTTTGGATGGATACCGACCATATTGTTAATAATAAATTCTAACCGAGTCAGACCCACACCATTATGAGGTATTTGAGCGAAGCTGAATGCACGATCAGGATTCCCTACATTCATCATGATCTTCACTGGAGGTTCTGGCAGATTATCTAAACTGTCAATCGTGTGCTCATAATCCAATAATCCAGCATAGACATAACCGGTATCACCTTGTGCACAAGATACTGTTACTTCCTCTCCTTCCACTAATTTTTCTGTTGCATCGCCACAACCCACCACTGCAGGTATTCCTAATTCTCTAGCGATAATCGCTGCATGACAAGTTCTTCCACCTCGATTGGTCACAATAGCGCCTGCTATTTTCATAATAGGTTCCCAATCGGGATCAGTCATGTCTGTCAGCAATACATCGCCTTCTTGAAAGGTATCCATTTGATTAAGGTTATTCAAAAGACGGATTTTTCCTTTACCAATCCTATGCCCTATCGATCTTCCTTCTGCTAGTATCTGACTTGTTTGTTTAATTGAATATCTTTCAACAACATTTTTCTGTCTACTTTGAACCGTTTCAGGTCGCGCCTGCACAATATAAATCTTGCCATCTATTCCATCTTTGGCCCATTCAATATCCATGGGTCGTTGATAATGCTCTTCAATTGCTAAAGCCATTTCTGCCAGTGTCTGAATTTCCTTATCATTGATGCAAAAATGTAGTCGATCATTAGCTGATACGGCTTCTGTTTTAACTGGCTGATTTGCGTCACCAGAATAAACCATTTTAATCGCTTTTTGCCCTAAATTTCGCTGTAGTACGGCAGCTCGTCCAGCTCTTAACGTGTTCTTATAGACATAAAATTCATCTGGGTTGACTGCACCTTGTACCACCATTTCACCTAAGCCATAGCTACCAGTAATAAATATGACATCACGAAATCCACTTTCTGTATCTAAGGTGAAGACAACGCCAGCGCTACCAATATCAGAACGTACCATCTTCTGAATACTAGCTGACAAGGCTACTTCGTTATGATCAAATCCCTGATGCTCTCGATACGCAATAGCACGATCATTAAATAGCGATGCATACACGGCACGAATAGATTGTTTGATATTGCTCAGACCTGACACATTTAAGAATGTTTCTTGTTGTCCAGCAAAAGAGGCATCCGGTAGGTCCTCTGCTGTTGCAGAAGATCGCACTGCCCACGTTACCTCAACACCATAGTCTTGCTCTAATTGAATATAAGCTTGATCAATCGTTGCTTCCATTGCTACAGGAAATGAAACCTCCATAATCCAACTGCGAATATCACTTCCTGCTGCCTGTAATGCAGCAACATCAGCAACATCTAAATCATGTAATCTTTTAGCAATCCTATCTTTCAATCCATTTTGGGCTAAAAACTCACGGTAAGCCTCTGCCGTTGTAGCAAAACCATTTGGTACGCAAACTCCCATTGGCATTAAATTTTGTAACATCTCTCCAAGAGAAGCATTCTTACCACCGACTTTATCCACGTCTTGCATGGTCAATTGATCTAATGGAATCACGTACTCAGTCATTCTTTATACCTCATCAAAAGTATGTCAGTGCAAGACAATAATCTTGCATATTCTATTTAAATAAATCCACTTCTTTCTCGACTGATCTCCAGTGTTTTTACAATTTTACTGGCAATTTCTTCAATCGACATTTCGGTGCTATCCATTACAGGGAGATCCGCTTGTACAAACAATGCATTCGCTATTTTAATTTCACGCTGACACACATCTAATGAAGCATAATCACTATCCGGTCGACGCTCGCGTCTCATACGACTCAATGGTACAGGTTTGCTGGTTAAACCTATTAATTTATTTTTATATTTTAATAAATAATCCGATAGTTTTTCAGATTTTAGGTCTTCATCTACCAACGGATAATTACTCACTTTCAATGAGAAATTCATTGCTAAATAAAGACTGGTTGGCGTTTTTCCACAGCGTGAAACTCCCACCAAAATAACATCCGCTTGATCATATTGATCGGGTCGAAGACCATCATCATGAGATAAAGCATAATCAATTGCATCAAGCCGTAATCGATAACTCTTATCATTCATAACAGTTCGACTATTTCCCTGTGTATGTGCTGATTCCATTCTGAAACAACGTTCCAGTGGTCCTAGAAAAGTATGGAATAAATCAATGACACAGGCATCACTTTTTTCAATAATTTCCTGTGCAGTTTCTCCCACTAGCGTGCTAAAGACAACGGGTTGCATAGCTGATTGGCTATATGCTTCATTAATTTGCTTACAGGCTCGTGCCGCTTTTTCTTGAGTATCAACAAAAGATAATGTCACCGCTGAAAATTTCAACTCAGGAAACTGTGCTAATAAACTCGTACCATACGATTCGGAAGTTAATCCTGTACCATCTGACACAAAGAAGATAGTACGAGGCTTGGCATTGTCTTTTATGGGGTGAAGTGTATTCATTGTCACATGCCTATTGTTGCTTATTTAGGCTTAACAGTGACATATTTAATAGCCGCATGACAGTTATTTATTATCGGTATAAATACTCAATCACCATCAGCTTCCTGACCGTGCTCCAGCAATTGTTGGTTTAACTTCATGCAATGTATCCGGTTAGAGGCCTAGTCTAATGATTATCTTGAATCCAGAAAAATGGTCTATTGCCAACGCAGTACAAATATTTTTGAAAGTACGTACAGTTTCTGTACATGAGTTTATAGATTTATTTGTTATTTAATATGTAAAAAAATCAGCAGATAACAAGTCTGCTTTAGGTGCTGAACTAACTACCAGGCTATTATTATCCCCCTGATAAATGGATTAATTTGTAGGTAGCATATAACTTAGTGACCTACTCTGGTCGAGCAGTCTTATTGCTAGATTTCAGACATAAAAAAAGCCCATCTTCTACTGAAGATGAGCTGTTTTAATATAAAA
>JABSQO010000017.1 GCA_013215775.1 Piscirickettsiaceae bacterium | reverse complement strand
CATCCATCGCGTGACCGTACCCTTATCCATATTGATGCCACCCATGCCGAAGTAGATGCCTATTACAGTGTAATATTAGGTGTGATCGGCAATATCAATCACAGCTTAAACCGAATTGCCGCACTCAGTACACCGCATCAAGATAAAGCAATGCGAACCTTACGTGATAGTTTGATAGCTGAAATGAATCAACACCGAGATGACATGGAATTCCCTGTTAAACCTCAAAAGATCATTTGGGATTTACGCACCGCTATGGAATTAAATGACATTGTAATTTGCGATGTTGGCGCCCACAAAATGTGGATGTCACGCATGTTCCGTTGTGAGTATCCCAATACTTGTATTATCTCTAATGGCTTTGCCAGTATGGGTATTGCCGTACCAGGAGCCATCGCTGCTAAGCTTGCTCACCCTAAGCGTAAAGTCGTTGCTGTGACAGGTGATGCTGGATTCTTAATGAATTCACAAGAAATTGAAACAGCCATGCGCCTTAAGATTGCGATCGTTATTCTCATTTGGAATGATGCTAGCTATGGCTTGATTGAGTGGAAACAACAAAATCAATTTGGTCGTACTAGTAATGTAAAATTTACTAATCCTGACTTCGTCCAATACGCACAATCATTTGGTGCTAAAGGTATTCGAATTGAAAAAACCGATCAACTGATGCCTGCCTTACGTGATGCATTAACTAATGATACTGTTACCATTATTGACTGCCCAGTAGATTATCGTGAAAATCTCAAACTAACTGAAACATTAGGCCAACTGACGCCTTCTAACTAAGGAGATTATTATCAATCGTTATATAATTTTTGCTATTGCATTAATAATTGGTTTACTTATTATTAATGAGCTCAACAACAACAGTCAGAAAACAATGCCTGATCTATCGTTTGTCGATATCGATAATCAACAGCATTCGCTAGCACAATATCAGGGGAAACCCATTCTAATGATCTTCTGGGCAACCGATTGTCCCGGCTGCATTAAAGAAATACCCGAATTGATAGAATTACATGCTACTTATGCCGAACAAGGTCTCACCATGATTGGTGTTGCTATGTCCTATGATTCGCTTGATCATATTAAAGCGATGCGTGATAAACGTAAGCTACCTTATACAATTACATGGGACCACGATACTCAAATTTCTCGTGCTTTTGGTAACGTTCGTGTGACACCCACCCACTTCTTAATTGACCAAAATGGTGATATTGTGATGCGCAAAATTGGAGCACTCAATATAAACCTTCTACATGAGAAGCTACACAGTATGGGGCTTACTAAAAGTTAAAGCATCTCCAAGTACACATCACACAGTAGTTATGGTATAAAGTTCGGTTTTTAGTAGCTTTAGTTAGGGCATTTACGTCCCATCAATTAAAGTATGTAAATGTTCAACAGGAGCGATTTAATATGGCACGAGTATGTCAGGTAACGGGCAAACGCCCAATGGCTGGAAATAAGGTTTCCCACGCCCACAACAAAACAAGACGTCGGTTTCTTCCGAATCTTCATCCACACCGTTTTTGGGTTGAATCTGAAAACCGTTGGGTAAAATTACGTGTCAGTAATCACGGTCTACGTATCATTGATAAGAAAGGTATTGATGATGTATTAGCGGATATCCGCGCCCGTGGCGAAAAAGTCTAGGAGATAGAAATATGCGCGAAAAAATTAAATTAGTCTCATCTGCTGGTACAGGTCATTACTACACAACAGATAAAAACAAACGTACGATGACTGATAAATTGGAAATGAAAAAGTTCGATCCAGTTGTTCGCAAACACGTTATGTATAAAGAAGCTAAAATCAAATAAGCTTGATACATTTAAAATATAAAAAAACCCGCATCTGCGGGTTTTTTTTTGTCTGTTACTTTAATATATAAATATATAATAAACTGATTAACCGAAAACACTGAAAAGGAATAATGATGTCGGACCTTAGTTTATAAAATCATGACAAATAAGATCTTACTCAGTGCAAAATCATTATCCCGTCACTACGGTTCGCAACATGCTGTCAACAATGTCAGCTTTGATATTCACCAAGGCGAAGTACTTGGTTTTTTAGGCCCTAATGGTGCGGGTAAAAGCACTACGATGAAAATATTGAGTGGCAATTTAGCCCCCCATAATGGGGAAATAACCATTAATGGTTTTGATTTGTTATCAAACCCTAAACAAGCCAAAGCTCACATTGGTTATTTACCTGAGCAACCACCGCTATATAAAGAATTAACCGTTAAAGAATTTTTATCTTTTTGTGCACAAATCAATCAAATAAAATCATCTCGACGACGATTAGCGGTCGATACAGTCATTGAACGCTGTGGCTTAAATAATGTAACTCGTCGGCTTATTGGCCATTTATCAAAAGGCTATCAACAACGTGTGGGTATAGCCCAAGCTATTATTCATTCGCCAGCGGTGGTGATTCTTGACGAACCCACTTCAGGTTTAGATCCCATTCAAATTAGAGAAATACGCCTTTTAATTCGTGAAATTGCCACCGAACATAGCGTGATATTATCGACCCATATTTTGCCAGAAGTACAGACGCTCTGTGATCGAGTACAAATTATTAATCAAGGGAAGTTAATCTTCAATGATTCAATCTCAGGGCTTAGCCAGCTAATGGAAGCATCTAATTTACTGATTACGCTGACCTCGCCTCCCGACATAATGCATTTGCAGAAATTAGACGGTGTTATCACTGTCGATGATTTGGGTCATAATCATTTTCGATTGCATTATCAACCAGACCATAATCCAACAGAAAATCTACTCCACCGTGCTGTTGCAGAAAATTGGCAACTGACAGAACTCACCGCTGAGCGACACTCATTAGAAGACGTCTTTATGAATATAATTCAAGATGAGTCTCCATCAAACGAGCAGGTAGCTTAATGTTATTCCTCGCTCGCAATGAGCTTTACCGATTATTTTTATCCCCTCTTGCTTGGGTCATTTTAGCGCTCAGCCAACTTATTTTGGCCTATTTATTTTTGACCCATATTGATTATTTTATCCAAATTCAAGCCAAGATTTCTGCTATTCCAGGCGCACCTGGTGTTACTGAACTAATAGCCATGCCATTATTAAATAACGCTGCAACAATATTACTGTTACTCGCACCATTAATTACCATGCGGCTTATTGCCGAAGAACGGCGCAATGAAAGCCTCCCTTTGCTTTTATCCGCCCCGCTCTCTATCCACCAACTTGTATTAGGAAAATATTTAGGCACACTTGGATTTTTTATTATTTTGCTACTCTTAATAAGTCTAATGCCTCTATCACTCGCCTTAGGCAGCGATATTGATTATGGCGTCCTTGCAGCAGGTCTCTTAGGGTTAACCCTACTGGTGGCTAGTTTTACTGCTATTGGGCTTTTTCTATCATCTCTGACTAATCAACCTACTATTGCCGCTATAACCACTTTTACCACTCTATTCTTGTTATGGATTATCGACTGGGCTGGCAATACACAAATGGCCGCAGAATCCTCTGGTCTATTCAGCTGGTTGTCCCTACTTCGCCACTATGAACCCTTACTTCAAGGTGAAGTTAATAGTAGCGATATTGCCTATTACCTCATTATTATTGCAACATTTTTGATTTTAACTGCTCGCCGGTTAGATTCTCAGCGGTTAAATTAATATGAACATAAATCCCAAAATACAGCGCCAACTTAAGATACAGAACATCTTCTTCTACTTGTTGCTCATTGTCGTTGTTGTATTGATAGCACAGCTATCACTCAAAACGAATGTCCGATCAGATTGGACAGTCAATAATCGTCATAGCCTGTCAGAAACAAGCATTACCTTTTTGAAACAACTTGATCAACAGGTCACTATTCAAGCGTTTATTAGTCCAAGTGATGAATACCGCCCAACACTTGAGGCACTACTCACACGCTATCAACGTCATAGTAAGAACCTGAATGTCGTCTACATTAATCCAGATTTTTCCCCTGATCGTGTACGTGACCTTAATATCCAACAGCAAGGTGAAATGGTTGTCACCCTCGGTGAACAGCAGCAACATGTTTACGATTTATCTGAACAATCATTAACCAATGCACTCATTACTATCTCCAGACAACAAGAACAATGGCTGATATTTATTGAAGGTCATGGCGAACGCTCACCACTTAATCAAGCCAACTTCAATCTAAGCACTTGGGGCGAACAACTCAAACAAAAGGGCTTCAAGCTACAAGGATTAAACCTAGTCGAACATAGTCAGATCCCGAGCAATGCCGCGGCAGTTATTATTGCTAGTCCAGAGCGTGACTGGCTAGAGGGTGAAATTAACATCATCAAACGCTATATTGAAGATGGCGGCAATTTACTATGGTTAGTAGAGCCTAACGATACAGAATATCTAGCCAGTTTAGCTGAGTATCTTAATATTGAATTTATCTCTGGCACACTTATCGATCCTAATGCCCAAATGCTGGGTATTACCGATCCACAATTTGTCCTTATTACAAATTACGCCAATCATCCCATTGGCAAAGCCACCTCCTCTGTTACCCTGTTTCCACAAGCTGTGGCCATTGAACATGACACAGAGAACCCATACTGGCGAAGTCTTCCCCTCTTAACGACTCAAGATAATGTGTGGAGTGAAATGTCGCCCATTGATGACAATCCCGACCAAGAAATTATCTTTGATTTAGGAAATGATACTGCTGGGCCGCTTAATGTTGGTTTATTATTAACCCGCTTACCCGATGAAAATATGGCTAAGGATGCAGAACAACGTATTGCCGTCATCGGTGATGGTGATTTCTTATCCAATACTTATATTGGCAATGCTGCCAATCTTGAATTAGGCATAGCCTTAATGAACTGGTTAGCAGCTGATGATAGCCTTATTAATATTCCCGTTAAAACAACACCCGACAACCAACTTGAACTAACACGCACACAATCAATCATCATTGGTCTTGGTTTTTTAATCGTTATCCCAATGTTACTACTTGGTATCGGCTTATGGTTGTGGTGGTATCGACGTAAACAATGAAATCCAGCTATCTAACAAATTTACTACTCATTTTTCTGGTCATTGGCTTATATTGGTTTAATAATCAAAGTCCAACGACTGAGGGTGACACCTCGCCCCTCACGACATTATCAACTAATGATATTCAACAAATCACCATCGAGCGGATTCATTTAGATAATATTATTTTAGAAAAACGTTCAACAGATTGGCTACTGTTACAACCTTTTAAAGCTAGAGCGAACAACATACGAATTAAGTTACTATTATCGTTGTTGTCGATGCATAGCCATGCTCAATTAGCTTATAGTGATGATGAACTATTAACTCAACTAGGGCTTTCTCCAGCAAAAGTCACGCTAAAACTTAATGAATATCTTTTCCAATTTGGTAATGTAGAAACCATTAGCAATCGTCGCTATGTTTTATATGATGGCACCATCCACCTAATTGACGATCAAATCAGTCATCTTCTCAATGCAAGTGCATCAAGTTTTATCGAGAATCGGCTTATACAGCCTAACAATGTCATTAATAAAATAACACTACCAATACTGGATTCAACTAACACCTTGTCTAATGAATATGCTGATGTTGAATACCTTACCGGTCAATGGTCCCACCCTGAATACAGCGCAGATCAACTAACTACCTTAATAAGTGTCTGGCAGCATGCCTATGCTTTACAAGTATCACCCATCAAAAAGAAAGATTTTTCAAACAGCCATCAAGTCACTATTTGGTATAAAAATACAGAACAACCAACCGAACTCAAGATATTATTAACAGACAAAATCTTATTCATTTATGACCAACAGCAACAACTGAAATATCAATTCCCAATGGCGTTAGCACAACAATTGTTTCCTCATGACAATACAACACCATAATGCCTGAATTACCTGAAGTCGAAACTACATGTCGAGGTGTTAGCCCTTATGTCCAAGGAGCTAAAATTAGTCAGGTCATTATTCGACAATTTTCACTCCGCTGGCCTATTGCAAATGATCTTGCCAAGATCCTGACTGAACAAACTGTTCATAAGGTATCACGTCGGGCAAAGTACCTATTATTTCAATGTGATACTGGTACATTAATGATTCATCTTGGTATGTCTGGCAAACTCCGTGTATTAGATATCGACCAAGATAATGAGTTAGCCAAGCACGACCACGTAGATATTGAATTTGATAATGGTCACCTGTTGAGATATAACGATCCGCGTCGTTTTGGGGCTATATTGTGGACTTACGATCCTATTGAACAACATCCCTTACTAAGACATCTTGGGCCAGAGCCTTTGA
This sequence comes from Piscirickettsiaceae bacterium, assembly GCA_013215775.1. Lineage (GTDB taxonomy): Bacteria > Pseudomonadota > Gammaproteobacteria > Nitrosococcales > Methylophagaceae. Next base: position 33,336 of record JABSQO010000017.1, on the reverse strand, counting down.
TAGCAGACTTTGATTCGAATTATTTATGGCAACAAAGTCAATCCAAACGTTGCAGTATTAAAACACTCATTATGAACGGAAAAATCGTCGTGGGGGTGGGTAATATTTATGCGAATGAAGCCTTGTTTGTCGCCAAGATCCATCCCAAAATGATTGCTAATACATTAACAATTGAACATTGCACACTATTAGTGACCGCCATTAAAAGTATACTTAAAAAAGCAATTACTGCAGGCGGTACAACGCTGAAAGATTTTAGGAAAAGTGATGGGAAACCAGGCTACTTTGCACAAGAACTAAAGGTATATGGGAAAAAAGGGGAAATATGCTGCCATTGCGGGAGCATTATCGAACATTATAAAGAAGCACAGAGGGCAACATTTTATTGCCCTCTGTGTCAGCAAAATTAACTAATAACTGTTACTTCTTCTGCCTGCCAGCCCTTATCACCTTTTGTGACAGAAAACTCAACTTGTTGGCCTTCATCTAAAGATTTAAAACCATCATTTTGGATAGCACGGAAGTGAACAAATACGTCATCTCCATTTTCACGCTCTAAAAAACCAAAACCCTTAGCAGCGTCAAACCACTTCACACTTCCTGTTACTCTTTCAGACATACAAATTTCTCTTATTTTAAAATATTAATTGGGGGACACGTTTGATCACCCGTATTGGCTGTTAATAATTAATGCACAACCGCCAGCCTATAAAGCTGGAATCGGTACACTAACAGGATAATATTTAGATAGCAACCGTATTAGATAATCCGGTAAATTGATTGTAGGTCAATAACATAGCTATAATTAGCTATCGAAAAAAAGGGTGATTTATGGTTTTATTCCTATTGCTTAGAAAAAAACTCTGCCATCAATTTGATTTCTTCTTCTGTATAACCTGTAGCATGGTGATGCATCACTGTTGACGGTCTCTCCTCTGAGGTAAACTGTCGCATTTGTTCAATAAAATGTAACGAATCTAAGCCTGCTAATCTTGGTGTACCACCCACGCTATGACCCTGTGTACCATGACATGCAGCACAAGATGACACTAGTAATTCAACATTTCTATGAGCATCAGCAACCGAGATAGTCATTGTAAAACTACACGCTATGCTTAATAAGATCTTACTCCAGCGCATGATTAATACCTCAATTAAACAAATTAAGTGGTTAGCCTACGCTATAATAAACGATTATGTACAACTAAAATAACTATTCATGTCAGCACTATTACAGCTCGAAGGCATTATTCCCGATGAATCTGCCGGCTTACGCTTAGATCAAGCGCTAGCACAACTCTTTCCTGATTATTCTCGTGGTCAATTGACCAAATGGATAAAATCAGGAGATGTCTCTGTGGACACAAAACAACTCCGCCCTCGTGATTCCGTCTCAGGTGGTGAAACAATTATTATCACCGCACAAATAGAAGTCGTTGATGACACATGGATAGCTGAGGCAATACAGCTTGATATTATTCATGAAGACGATGAAGTTATCATACTCAACAAACCAGCTGGCATGGTGGTTCATCCGGGTGCAGGCAACCATGATGGCACCTTAGTCAACGCATTATTACATCATTGCCCTCAGTTAGAAGCTATTCCTCGTGCGGGGATCGTACATCGTATTGATAAAGGCACTACGGGGCTGTTAATGATTGCTAAAACACTACGAGCTCACAATTCGCTGGTAAGTCAATTACAAGAACATACTGTGTTGCGTAGATACCAAGCTATTGTGATGGGCACCATGACTGCCGGTGGCACGGTAGATGAACCTATTGGCCGACACCCCGTTGACCGTAAACGTCAGGCGGTAATTGGCTCAGGTAAACATGCCATCACCCATTATCGGGTAGAACATCGCTATCGCGCACATACCCACATCCGTTGCCAACTCGAAACAGGCCGCACCCATCAGATCCGAGTACATATGTCACATATCCGATATCCCTTAGTGGGTGACCCTGTCTATGGCGGACGTATACGGCTTCCCAAAGGTGCTAGTGAACAAACTATAGAAGTTTTGCAAGGTTTTCGAAGACAAGCTTTACATGCAGGCTTACTAGGTTTTATTCATCCAGCAACTGAACAAGAAGTTTCATGGACAATTGATATGCCAGAAGATATGCAGAAAATATTGGCCGTATTAGCTAAAGATCAGAAAGATAATAGTTAGATATTTCTATATCGCTATAACGCCTCAAACACCGGCGCAGCTTTTTTGCGTCCGCGTGCTTTGGCTTGTTACATTCTTTAATTTCTGACGCCTAGTTATCACGTCTTAAAATCCATATACATACAGGTACCAAGCTCAGTTCCATAAAAACATACAAAATTAGTAGCAGGGAAGGAATTCCATCAACAATTACGCTCAAAATTCGCCCGGTAACAAGCCCACCACAAAACAAACAAAGCACGACAATTCCTGCGTCGCGATATTTGTCTGAAAAAGCGCTGTATAACCAAAATAATGCAAGGGCTACATAGAGCATCATGACCGCTCTGAGAATATGTGACTGATCAACACTTGGAGTCTGAGAATCTACTAGAAATGTGCCAAAGAACCAGCCTGGAGAAACACCATATAACAATCCGATTATGCAAACAACAAAAAATGAGAAAATCAGTAATCCTTTTTTCAAGTTCATGTTTTATCTCATCATAATTATGATTTACGCTGTTCTGAATGTAACGAAAATTGTAGAATCGTCCATTTATCACCTAAATTAGTTTTTAAATGATTACTGGTTGGGAACAACATAAAAGACTGATTGGTAATTTTTTATCTTTTACCCTCCCTGTATAGCATATTCCTAACTTGATCGGTTTTAAATATCGATCGTACCGTATCTTTAAGTACAATTATCTAGAAATATGTAGCTTCTAGGTAATTTCACATAAAAAAAGGGGCTGATTAAAAATCAGCCCCTTTTATCTTTAAGAAATACTTGTTACTTATTTCTTTTTAGCTTCTTCACGTTCTTTAGTTTCTTTAATAACTTCTTCGGCCACATTACGAGGACAAGGATTATACTGTAAGAACTCCATAGAGAACTGTCCACGACCTGATGTCATGGTACGTAATGAACCGATGTAACCAAACATTTCACTTAATGGAACTTCACCATTAATACGCACACCGGTTGGTGTTGCATCTTGTGATTTAATCATGCCACGGCGACGGTTAAGATCACCAATGACATCACCCACATGATCTTCAGGGGTATATACATCCACCTTCATGATGGGTTCCATTAATTGTGGACCTGCTGTTGGCATAGATTGGCGATACGCTGCCATGGCTGCTAGTTCAAAGGCAACCGCTGATGAATCCACGGCATGGAAAGCACCATCAAATAAGGTTACTTTAAAGTCTAAACATGGGAAACCCGCTAATACACCACGTTCTTTCATTTTCTTAAAGCCCGCTTCGACAGCAGACCAGAATTCACGCGGCACTGAACCACCAGTAACGGTAGATTCAAATTCAAAACCAGAGCCGGGTTCACCAGGTTCGATGATGTATTCAATCTTACCGAACTGACCAGAACCACCTGATTGTTTCTTATGGGTGTAGCTATCTTCAATGCGTTTGGTGATGGTTTCACGGTAGGCTACTTGCGGCGCACCTACTGTTACTTCAACACCATGAGTACGTTTTAAGATATCAACTTTGATATCCAAATGTAATTCACCCATGCCTTTAATGATGGTTTCGCCACTTTCTTGGTCGGTTTCAACACGGAAAGAAGGATCTTCTTTGATCATTTTACCGATAGCGATACCCATTTTTTCTGTACTTGCTTTATCAATAGGTGAAATCGCAATAGAGATAACAGGATCTGGGAAGACCATAGGCTCTAAGGTAGCGGGATGTTTAGGATCACATAATGTGTGACCTGTTTGCACATCTTTCATACCAACGATAGCGATGATATCACCCGCTTGGGCAGAACTTAGTTCATTACGGTCATCGGCATGCATTTCCACCATGCGACCAACACGCTCTGTTTTACCGGTGAAGGTATTCAGAACCGTATCACCTTTATTCAAGGTACCTGAATAGATACGGATAAAGGTTAATGCACCAAAACGATCATCCATAATTTTGAATGCTAAAGCACGCAATGGGCCGTCTGTCGACACAATTGCATACTCGCCTGTTTCATTACCTTCTTCATCAACTTCTGGTTGAGGCTTAACTTCTGTTGGGCTGGGTAAGTATGCAACCACCGCATCCAATATCATTTGCACACCTTTATCTTTAAAGGCACTGCCACAGTATGTAGGGAAGAAGTCCATTGTTAATGTACCTTTACGGATACATTTTTGTAGATCTTCAATTGAAGGCTCTTCACCATCAAGATATTTGCCCATCAAGTCATCATCTTGCTCAAGCGCAGTTTCGACTAACATTTCACGATATTCTTCGATTTGGTCTGCCATATCTGCAGGTGGCTCTTCAATACGAAATTCCATTGTGTCTTCTTCGTTATCCCAAACCCACGCTTTACGGGTTAACAGGTCAACACAACCGATAAAGTCATCTTCAATACCAATTGGAAGTACCATCACTAGCGGATGAGCACCTAAAACGTCTTCAACTTGTTTAACAACGCGAAAGAAATCTGCACCAATACGATCTAGCTTATTAACAAAGATGATACGCGAGACTTCAGATTCATTGGCATAACGCCAGTTAGTTTCTGATTGAGGTTCAACACCACCACTACCACAGAAAACACCAACACCACCATCTAATACTTTAAGAGAACGGTAAACTTCAATAGTGAAATCCACGTGACCCGGTGTATCGATAACGTTTAAACGATGACCGTCCCATTCACATGTTGTTGCTGCAGATTGAATGGTTATTCCACGTTCAGCTTCTTGATCCATGAAATCCATTGTTGATTCGCCATCATGAACTTCACCGATTTTATGGATCTTACCAGTCAGTTTTAAAATGCGTTCTGTGGTGGTTGTTTTACCCGCATCTACATGCGCGAAAATACCGATATTTCTATACTTGGATAAATCTGCAGCCATTGTCCCGTCTCTAAATTATGAATGTGTTGTAATTACACGAAGATAAACCAGAGAATTTTATACTAGTTTAAGGATGCTTGCACCTATGAAACACATTTAATTCCTACAATGCAATTATTTAGTGCTTTTGGATAGCGTTTTATATAGATATGAATACGTTACACTGACAAAACTGCGCATAATGGTGTCAAAATCAGTCTACTTAATACCACGAGATTTGAGCTGTATTGGCAACCATTGATATCGGTAAATCACACCCGGAACCGACAATACCAAAAACAAACAAAATGTAGTGACAAAAAATTCCCATGTCTGAGGATAAACTTCACCAGAAAAGCGCATCTCGGCAGCAATGGCGATTAGTAAACTCGCAAAATAGAATACCAATAGCTCAATCAATCTGACCAAAACAGATTTGGCTGTTTGGAGTGGATACACCAAGAAGACACGCTCAGTCAACCAGGGCAAGTTAGCAATAATTAAAAATAATAAAATAAGTGTTGTAGAAGACATAAAATAATACTACGAAAAAACAATGGTACAAATTGCCAACAGTGATCCGGGGAAAATACCCAATGCCAATACTGCCAAAGCATTAACACTAATCATCACTCGCATATCGGCTGGTGCTTCTATAATATGTTGCTCTACTGGAGGAGGATCATCAAAGTACATTACTTTAATAATTCTCAAATAGTAATACGCGCCAATAACTGACATCAATACGGCAATGATGGCAACTGATATTAGGTTGATATCAATCACTGCTTTAATAACTGTCAGCTTAGCATAAAAACCCACTAATGGCGGAATACCTGCCATCGAGAACATTAAAATCAACATCATTAAGGCATACCACGGATGACGTTGACCTAAGCCTTTATAGTCTTCAATCTTTTCAGCTTCGAACCCTTTACGACTCATCAAAATAATCATGCCGAACCCACCTAAACTCATCAGCGAGTAAACCAAAGCATAAAACATTGAGGCGGCGTAACCTTCCTGAGTCCCCGCCAAAACGCCCAATAAAATAAAGCCCATATGTGAAATGGTTGAATACGCCAACATTCGTTTTATATTCGTCTGAGCAATTGCCACAACATTACCAATAATCATCGATAAGACAGACAACATAATCAACATGCCTTGCCAATACTCATGCACATCGCCGAGCCCATCAACCAATATCCGCATTGCCATGGCAAAGGCGGCGATTTTGGGCGCTGTGGCAATGAATAATGTCACCGCTGTTGGCGCACCATGATACACATCCGGTAACCACATATGGAATGGAACCGCACCCAACTTAAAGCCAAGACCGATAATCAAAAAGACCAAACCAAAACTCAATACCGTATTATCTAGGCCACCTAGTTGAATAGCTTGAGCAATATCGGTCAGTGAAAGGCTACCGGTGACACCATAAATTATCGACATACCATACAGCAGCATACCGGATGCAATCGCACCCAAAATGAAGTACTTCATTGCCGCTTCAGTCGCTATTTTCGAATCCCGGTGCATTGCTACCATGGCATACATGCATAATGACATTAGCTCAAGACCTAGATATAAGGTCAAGAAATGATATGCCGACACCATGATCATCATGCCTAAAGTGGCAAATACCGCCAGCACATAATATTCACCTTTAAATAGGTTTCTAGCTCGTAAATAGCTTGTTGAATAGAGCAGTACAGCAATATTAATCAGGCAAATTGCCAGTTTTAACACATCACTAAAAGTATCTTTAATATACGTGCCATCAAATGTTAATCCACCTGCTGTGCCCATATTCTGATAAATAATAATGGCAGTGACCGCTAAGGTAATCTGGCCTAATTTATAAGTGGCATTACCACTGTCTTTTCCTAAAAAGGCGACAACTAACAGCATCACACAAGCCATGGTCAGCATGAACATTTCTGGTAATGCAAAGACTATATTCAGTACTTCAAACATCATAATTTAGACTCTGAAACTTGCGTTAATAAATGTTCAACTGAAGCATGCATCACCTCGGTAATGGGTGCAGGCCATAAACCAATCGCCAACACTATTACAGCCAATGATGCCAACATCAAAAATTCACGATTATTGATATCTGTTAATTGGGCAACATTATCATTCGCCACTTCACCAAAAATGACTCGCTTAATCATCCACAAGGTATAAGCCGCACCGAGAATTAATGTCGTGGCGGCTAAAAATGCATACCAGAAATTTGCTTGGAATGCCGCCAAAATCACCATAAATTCACCGACAAAGCCTGATGTGCCAGGTAAACCTGCATTAGCCATGGCAAAAAATACTGCAAAGCCACCAAATATCGGCATGGTATTAATGACACCACCATAAGCACTAATCTCCCGCGTATGCATGCGGTCATACAACACACCTACACTTAGGAACATAGCCGCAGAAATAAAGCCATGTGAAATCATTTGGATCATTGCACCTTCGATCGCTAATACTGCTCCACTGCCCGTGGCAGAGTTAGCAAATATTCTAAAGACAATAAACAAACCTAAGGTGACGAATCCCATATGAGCAATACTTGAATAGGCAATCAATTTCTTCAAATCAGTCTGAGCTAGAGCGACAAAACCAATGTAAACTACTGCAGTTAATGATAAACCAATCACTAACCAATCTAGTGCCATACTGGCATCAGGTGTAATTGGTAAGGCAAAGCGAATTAATCCGTAGCCACCAATTTTCAATGTGATCGCAGCTAAAATAACCGAACCACCTGTAGGTGCTTCAACGTGAGCATCTGGCAGCCATGTATGCACTGGCCACATAGGTACTTTAACCGCAAAGGCAATAAGAAACGCTAAAAACAAATAAATTTGTTCTTGCATGGTTAAGCTAACTTGGTGGAAGTCTAATATCGAGAAACTGCCTGCAACATGGTGCAAATACAATAATGCAAGCAATAAAAATACGGAGCCAAACAAAGTATAGAGGAAGAATTTAATAGTGGCATATACCCGATTTGGACCACCCCAAATACCGATCACTAAAAACAGTGGTATCAACATTGCCTCAAAAAATACATAGAATAATATGGCATCTAATGCTGAGAACACGGCTATCATTAGCCCTTCCATAATCAAGAAAGCAGCCATATATTGGCTAACACGATCTTTAATTACTTCCCAACCTGCAATAACCACAATCACTGTGGAAAAAGCCGTTAGGATAATCAATGGCATTGAAAAACCGTCTATACCCAAGTCATAATTGATGTTGTAAATAGCAATCCAAGAAGCTTGCTCAGCAAACTGCATTTGGTGAGTGGTACTATCAAAACCAATATACAAACCCAAAGACAATAATAATGTCACCACTGAAATCACTAATGATAATGGCCGTGCCCAAGGATTATTGTCACCATTTAACAGTACCGCAATACCACCAAAAACAGGCAACCAAATTAGTAAGCTTAATAAAGGTACATCAGTAAACATTTTTCTGTCTTTATCCTCGACTAAACCACAAAATACGTAAGTAGTATCAATAAGCCCACTATCATCGCGAAGGCATAAGTATATAAATACCCTGTTTGAATTTGACGAACGACTCTAGCTACCAAACCAACCGTCTTGGCTGTGCCATTCACCATCACACCATCAATCATTGTTTGATCACCTATTTTCCATAACACTTGCCCGAGCATCCGTGAACCACCGGAAAATACTTTTTGATTGAATTCATCAAAGCCATATTTATTATCTAAGACTTTATAAAGCCAAGAAAATTGTTGTTGCAATTTAGCTGGAATGTCAGGGCGTTTTATATATAAGACATAGGCGGTAGCAACACCTAATACCGCCAACCAAAATGGTGGTGTCATCAATCCATGCAAGACAAATCCCAAAAGGCCATGATAATTTTCAGCAAAATGAGCTAATACATCATGTTGTGGTAAAACAAAGATGGCTCCATCAAAAAAGTCACCAAATACCATGTTACCGACAAAAAGCCCAGAAACTACCGATGGAATAGCTAATAAAATCAAAGGAACAGTGATAACTGCAGACGGCTCATGCGGCAAATGACCATCATGAACATCGAAACGTTCTTGGCCATGAAACACCAAAAAGAATAAGCGAAAGCTATATAAGGCAGTGATAAAAACACTACTTAAAATCGCAAAGTAAGCAAAATCATGTCCGGCAATTAATGATAAATGCTCGGCTTCAATAATCGAATCTTTGGAAAAAAAGCCCGACATTCCTGGAAAACCAATTAATGCCAATGTACCAATCAAACTTGTCCAGTAAGTGATCGGCAAATATTTTTTCAAACCGCCCATTTTACGAATATCTTGCTCGTGATGGAGGGCAATAATCACCGAACCCGCCGCTAAAAATAATAAGGCTTTGAAAAATGCATGCGTCATCAAGTGAAAAACACCCGCGGCATAAGCTGAAGCACCCAATGCGACTGTCATATATCCTAGTTGTGACAGTGTGGAATAGGCGATCACCCGTTTAATATCATTCTGAATTAACCCTAAAAAACCCATAAACAAGGTGGTAATCGCACCAATCACTAATACAACAGACAAGGCTGTTTCAGAAAACTCAAACAATGGAGACATGCGCGCTACCATAAATATACCAGCAGTCACCATCGTTGCAGCATGGATTAATGCTGAAATAGGTGTCGGGCCTTCCATCGAATCTGGTAACCAGACATGCAATGGTACTTGTGCAGATTTACCCATCGCACCGATAAATAGCAAAATACATATCAGCGTCATTACCGACCATTCGGTATTAGAAAAGATCGAAATAGTTTTTTCAGACATCGCAGGTGCTTGAGCGAACACCTCAACATAATCTAGGCTTCCGGCATACATCAATACACCAGCAATGCCTAACAAGAAACCAAAATCACCTACACGATTAACCAAAAACGCTTTCAAATTAGCATAAATTGCTGTTGGTTTTTTATACCAAAATCCGATTAATAAATACGAGACAAGTCCTACCGCTTCCCAACCAAAAAACAACTGCATGAAGTTATTGGCCATCACCAACATCAACATTGAGAAGGTAAATAATGAGATATAGCTGAAGAAGCGAGTATAACCATCATCGTCATGCATATAACCAATGGTATAAATATGCACCATCAAAGAAACAAAGGTCACCACTACCATCATCATCGCAGTTAAGGCATCAATCATGAAACCCACTTCAAGGCTTAAACTACCCGCCTGTAACCACTGATAAACTTGTTGATTGTATGTTTCACCATCAAGGGCAACTAATTTAAGCACCCACAGTGATAATATAAAGGCAATTCCAACACCATAAGTTGCTGCTCGATGCGACCATACTTTACCGAGTTGTTTGCCAAATAGTCCTGGTAAGACACTGCCGATTAATGGCGCTAAAACGATGCCAAGAAGTAAAGATTGATTCACTCATTTACCCCTTAAGATTATCAAGATCAGACACATTAATGGTATTCATATTACGGAATAACACCACTAATATTGCCAGGCCTATTGCCGCTTCAGCTGCGGCTACGGTCAAAATAAAGAAGACAAATATTTGCCCTGCTATATCGCTTGCGAAATACGAAAAAGCAATAAAATTCAGGTTGACAGCTAACAGCATTAATTCGATACACATCAATAAAATAATAATGTTTTTACGATTGATAAAAATGCCTGCTACAGAAAGACTAAATAGTAATGCGCCTAAGATTAAAAAGTCAGATAAGGCAATCATGATGGTCCTTCCTGATCACTTTCCTGTTTTGTAACAGAAGCCATTTTAACGATTCGAAGTCGATCTTCTTTTCGTACTTTAACTTGCTCACCAGGATTTTGTGATTTGCTTGTCTTTTTACGCAGCGTCAACGTGATCGCAGCTACGATTGCTACCGTCAAAATCACTGATGCAATTTCAAATGGATAAACATAAACCGTATAGAGTAATAGGCCTATCTCTTTGGTATTACTATATCCTTCGGGCTGAGGGATGGGTGCAGAAACAATATCTAAACCAAAATGTGCAGCACCTAATACTGCAATCATCTCAATAGTAATTAACCCAGCCACTAAAATACCTAGTGGCAAATATTTGGTGAAACCTTCTTGTAATGGTGCTAAATCAACATCTAACATCATCACCACAAACAAAAACAACACCATTACCGCACCGACATAAACCAGTACCAAGGTTAAGGCTAAAAACTCTGCTTCAAGTAATAACCAAATTCCAGCACTGGTAAAAAATGCCAAGATTAAGAATAAAGCCGCACGTACTGGATTTCGCACCAAAATTACCATGGTGGCAGAAAATAATAAAATCGCTGCGAAACAATAAAAAACAAACTGCTCGATAACCATCAACGATACTCCGCATCAACAGCACGATCAGCTGCTATCTGATCTTCATATTTATCGCCTATCTCTAACAATTTGTCTTTGGTCATAATACTGTCCTCACGATTTTCAAAGTGATAATCAAACACCCGTGTTTCAACAATAGAATCAACAGGACAGGATTCTTCACAAAAACCACAATAAATACATTTGAATAAATCAATTTCATAACGTGTTGTTCGACGGGTTCCGTCTTCACGCGGCTCAGTATCAATAGTGATTGCTAAAGCAGGACATACCGCTTCACATAATTTACAACCGATACATCGTTCTTCACCATTAGGATAGCGACGTAAGGCATGCAATCCCCTAAAACGTGGCGACTGTGGTGTTTGTTCTTCTGGATATTGAACTGTTATTTTTTTAGCAAATAGATAACGTCCTGTTAATTTTAATCCTAGTAATAATTCCCATAATAAAAAGCTCTTGAAGAAATGACGGACAGAATTCATGACACTGCCTCCGTAAACCAAGGGCCAATATCAAATACTTGTGCCGTCGCTACAACTACTAACCATACCAAGGTTACTGGAATGAATATTTTCCAGCCCAAACGCATGATTTGATCGTAACGATAGCGAGGGAATGTTGCCCTGAACCATAAATAAAGGAAGAGGAAAAACGATGTTTTCATCAATAACCAAACCAGTCCTGGCACCCATACAAACCAACTTTCCATGAAGGTACCTTGGAATGGTGATAACCAACCACCGGCAAACATCACTGCTGCTAACATTGATATCAAAATCATATCGGCATATTCAGCCAAGAAAAATACCGCAAAGGCCATGCCCGAATATTCAACATGAAAACCCGCTACAATCTCTGACTCACCTTCTGACACATCAAAGGGTGCTCGGTTTGTTTCGGCAATACCCGAAATAAAATACACCACAAATAATGGAAATAATGGCAACCAATACCAATGCAAAATACCACCTTGTTGAGCCAACACAATCTCACCCATGTTCAAACTTCCAGCAGCAATTAACACGCCGACTAGTGCAAAGCCCATCGCAATCTCATACGACACTACTTGAGCGGCTGAACGTAAGGCACCGAGCAAAGCATAACGTGAATTGGAAGCCCAACCGGCTATAACAATGCCATATACACCCATTGAGGTAATCGCCAATATATACAATAAACCAGCATCAATATCCGCCAAAATCATGGTGGCATCAAATGGCATAACCGCCCATGCAGCTAGTGCAGGTCCAATGGCCAAAACAGGCGCGACTAAAAATAAATACAAATTTGATTTGGCAGGCAAAATAACTTCTTTCAACGCTAATTTGAGGCCATCGGCTATTGGTTGTAATAACCCATATGGACCGACTCGATTTGGGCCAATTCGTACTTGAATCCAGCCAATCACTTTACGTTCAGCTAAAGTGAGATAGGCCACACCCAACATCAGTGGAACAATGATCGCAACTATTTTAATTACCGTGTATAACACGGTCTGAGCGACAACCCAATCAATAATAGAAGTGAACAAATCAATCATGATTTTCAACTCCATCAACCATCTTAACGCTTACATTGGAGAATGCTGCTCCTAATGTTGAGGTCTGCTCAATACCCGTAGCGAGATAAATGCAACCATCTGCAATTGTATTATCAATTTCAAATATCATCTGCACAGTATTGTCATCTTGAGTCACTGTTATGAATTCTGCTTGTTTAATACCCTGTTTCTCAGCTTCATTCGCATTCATTCTTGCTATAGCTGATTTTTGATTTTCCGCTGTTTGCAGTAAAGCACTACTACGTCTCACAATGGCATCACTTTGATAGCTTGGCACTTCTGATACCGCCATCAATTCAATACTGGTTCCCAGATCTTCTGGCAAATAACTTGATTTAGTAGCTGATGACATAGCATTAACATTGTCTTGCACTTCATCACGCACATCTTGTGATGACACATAATCAAAGTTAGGAAGTTGTGCTAAATTACCCAACACTCGTAGCACTTTCCAGCCCGGACGACTGTCACCTTTGGCAGATATAGCACCGGTAAAACTCTGCCAGTGCTTATCAACACCAACAAAAGTACCGGATGTTTCTGCAAAACTGGCTATGGGTAAAATGACATCAGAATACTTCAACATCGTATCAGTGACATAACTATTCATTGACACCACAAAACTTGCTTGCTGTAATGATTTCCGTGCATCGGCAGGCGCTGAACAATCTAATTCCGGCTCAATACCAAACAGTACATACGCACGTACACTCTGCTGCCAAACTTCCTTAGCATTTAATCCTTGATGCTGAGCATCACTATATGGCAACACGCCTGCTATTGTTGCCGCTGTCGAATTAGCCGTTGGCAATACAATCATCTGACTATTAGTCAATTGTGCAATTAAAGCGGTCAGTGCTTTTATCTTAGCAGCTTGAGGATGATTATTCGCCAAAGCACCTACCAAGAGTGTCGCTTTCTTCGCATTAGCAAGTCGCATGGCAATCGTTTGTTCTTGCCCAGTAGGCGTTATCGTTTCCAGCAAATCAATCCATGCACTTTCGTTCTCGCTTGATAGCCCCATTAAGGCTTTCGCTATACCCGATAAGCTTGTCAACAAACCTGCTGTATTCACCGTTACTTGAGTGACATTAGGTATCAACAAATCTGATGCAAAAAAATTAATATTAGTGACAGGAGTCCCTAACATAGCTGACTGTCTAATTCGATGGGCAATAATGGGCTGTTCCGCACGAACATTACAACCAATTAAAACAATATCGTAGCTATCTTCAATGTCCGCTAAACACCAATCGTCCTGATTATAGTCAACAGCCTCGTCGGCAAAATCCTGTTGGCGTAAACGATGGTCAATATTATAGAGATCTAAACCACGCATTAATTTTTGAAATAAATAACTTTCTTCCAACGTTGCTGTAGGAGAAATCAAACCGGCTATTTGTTCAATACCATATTTTGCTTTGACGATATCCAAACCATCAATAACCGCTTGCAAAGCTGTTTGCCAATCTGTTTTCTGCCATTCACCATGCAGCTTCACCATCGGTTCTGTCGCGCGTTGTTGATGACTTAATCCTAGATAACTAAATCGGTCCCTATCTGATAACCATGTTTCATTAACCATTTCATTTTCACGAGGTACAACGCGTAATACTTCTTGACGGAGAACATGAAATTCAATATTGGAACCAACGGCATCATGAGGTGCAATTGAAGGATGTGCCGTTAACTCCCATGCTCTAGCTTTGTAACGAAATGGTTTTGAGGTTAATGCACCGACAGGGCATAAATCAATAATATTTCCCGACAATTCAGAAGCGACACTCTTTTCGATATAAGTGCCAATTTCCATATGTTCACCACGACCGGTAACACCTAATTCTTTAATTCCTGCGATTTCTTCACCAAACCGCACACAACGTGTGCAATGGATGCAACGTGTCATATCGGTATTGATCAGAGGTCCAATATCTTTATCTTTAACAACTCGTTTTCCTTCACTGAATCTGCCAATACCAGAACCATAACCCATGGATAAATCTTGTAATTCACACTCGCCACCCTGATCACAAATAGGGCAATCAAGTGGGTGATTGATCAATAAAAACTCCATCACTCCACGCTGTGCAGCACGGGCAACTTCAGAGTGGGTAAAAACCTTCATGCCTTCTGTGATAGGTGTTGCACAAGCAGGTAATGCTTTACGTGATTTATCAACCTCAATTAAACACATTCGGCAATTGGCGGCTATCGACAGTTTCTTGTGATAACAAAACCGAGGGATATCAATGCCTGCTTCATCAGCGGCCTGAATAATCATCTTGCCTGAATCCACTTTTAGTGGAATACCATCGATCTCGATATTAACCATCTACTTACTCACCTGACAACATTTATGATCAATATGATGCTGAAACTCATCACGAAAATGCTTAATAAAACTCATTACTGGCGCTGCCGCGGCTTCACCTAATGCACAAATAGTGTTGCCATTAATATTTTTGGCAACGTCCACTAAACGATCCAAATCTTCTTGGGTACCTTCTCCATGCTCAATACGTTTAACCACACGGTATAACCAGCCCGTACCTTCACGACATGGCGTGCATTGACCACATGATTCTTCATAATAGAATTCAGTAATACGCTCTAATGTTTTCACCATGCAGGTCGTTTCATCCATCACAATGACCGAACCTGCTCCTAACATCGAACCTGCACGGCTAATACCGTCATAGCTCATTGGGACATTCATCATATCTTCCCCAGGAATGACAGGGGTAGATGTACCTCCAGGAATTACTGCCTTTATTTTATTGCCATTTTTCATACCGCCAGCAAGTTCTAATAATTCTGAAAAAGGTGTCCCCAGTGGTACTTCGTAATTGCCTGGTTTATTAAGATGTCCTGACATGCTGAATATTTTGCTACCACCATTATTTGGAGTACCAATCTCATGGAACCAATCACCGCCGTGCTGTAAAATAACAGGGACAGATGCCAATGTTTCAGTATTATTAATCGTAGTAGGTCGACCATAAAGACCAAAGCCTGCTGGAAAAGGTGGCTTATACCGAGGCTGGCCTTTTTTACCTTCTAATGATTCTAAAAGGGCTGTTTCTTCACCACAAATATAGGCGCCAGCACCCGGTTGTGTATAAAGTTCAAAACTAAACGTTGAACCTAAAATATTCTTGCCTAAATAACCAGCCTCTTTTGCTTCTTGTATCGCCGCTTCAAATCGCTCAAAAGGTTCAACAAACTCACCGCGAATATAGTTATAACCTACCTGTGCACCAATGGTATAACCCGCAATAATCATCCCTTCTATCACTTGATGGGGGTTATACCTTAAGATATCACGATCTTTACAAGTACCCGGTTCACCCTCATCTGAGTTACAGACAATATATTTATCACCAGGAAGACGGCGCGGCATAAAACTCCACTTCAACCCAGTTGGAAATCCAGCGCCACCACGGCCTCGCAAGGCTGAATCTTTCAACTCTTCAATAATATCTTCTGGCCGTGTTTTTTCTTTAAGAATTTTTTCGAGCATTTCATAACCGCCAACACTACGGTATGACTCCATCGTCCACGGCTTGGCAAGATGGCGCGTTCGGAAGCAAATTTGATCTAGTTCCATTAGCTAATTCCATCCAATATCTGATCAATTTTTTCAACCGTTAAGTTCTCATGGTAATCACGGTCAATTTGCATCATCGGTGCGCCACAACATGCACCTAAACACTCCACTTCTTTTATCGTAAACTTACCATCTGATGTTGTTTCACCCAGTCCAGCACCTAAGCAACTGGTAATATGTTCAACCACTTGTTCAGAACCGTTTAACAGACAAGAAATATTGGTGCAGATACTGATTTTGTGTCGTCCAACAGGTTTTAACTCAAACATGGTATAAAACGTAGCCACTTCATAAACACTGATCGTAGGCATCGATAAATATGCCGCCAGTGCATCCATTAATGGTTCTGACAACCAACCTTCATGTGCATCTTGCAAAATATGTAACGCAGGAATAACCGCTGATTGGCTTTGACCTGATGGGTATTTGGCTATCCATTGATCAATCTGTTGACGAATATCAGTATTAAATAATTGCTCTTTACCGCCTGTTAGTTGCAGGTCACTCATCGATCAACCTCACCGAACACAATATCCATCGTACCAATCACCGCCACAACATCAGCCAACATATGACCTTTTATCATTTCATCCATTGCTGATAAATGCGCAAAGCCTGGCGCACGGATTTTAACGCGATACGGTTTATTCGCTCCATCCGAAACCATGTAAATCCCAAACTCACCTTTGGGATGTTCAACGGCTGCGTAAATTTCCCCTTCGGGTACACAGTAACCTTCGGTGAACAATTTAAAGTGATGGACTAAGGCTTCCATATCCTGTTTCATATTCATACGACTTGGCGGTGCCACTTTTGAGTCTTGAATAATGACCGAACCCGGATTGTTTCGTAACCAATCAACACATTGTTTGATAATCCGATTTGACTGACGCATTTCTTCAACACGTACTAAATAGCGGTCATAACAATCACCTTCAACACCCACCGGAATATCAAAGTCCATCTTGTCATACACGGCATAAGGTTGTTTTTTACGCAGGTCCCACTCAATGCCTGAACCGCGTAACATTGGCCCGGTAAACCCAAGCTGCAATGCACGTTCCGGTGTCACCACACCAATACCAACCGTACGCTGCTTCCAAATACGATTATCGGTCAATAAGGTTTCATATTCATCAACACATTTAGGAAAGCGATCGGTAAAATCTTCAATAAAGTCTAATAAGCTACCTTCTCGATTAGTATTTTTTTGTTTAACTTCTTTCTCACTATGCCACTTTGAAGCCTTATATTTCGGCATTGAATTTGGCAAATCACGATAAACACCACCGGGACGATAATAAGTCGCATGCAATCGCGCACCGGATACCGCCTCATAACAATCCATTAAATCTTCGCGCTCTCGAAAGCAGTACAAGAATATCGTCATCGCACCGATATCAAGACCATGTGCACCTAACCACATAAGGTGATTGAGCACTCGGGTAATCTCATCAAACATAACTCGAATATACTGTGCACGTTCCGGTACTTTTACACCTAGCAACTTCTCAATCGCCATTACATAGGCATGTTCATTACACATCATGGAGACATAATCGAGCCGATCCATATAACCAATACTTTGATTATAGGGTTTGCTTTCGGCTAATTTCTCCGTACCACGATGCAATAAACCGATATGGGGATCTGCTCGTCGGATGGTCTCACCATCCATCTCAAGGATAAGACGTAACACACCATGTGCAGCGGGATGTTGTGGGCCAAAATTTAATGTGTAATTCTTAATTTCAGCCACGTTCAACTCTTGTCATAATAACGGTTATCATCACGAATAACACGTGGAACCAAGGTTCTATCTTCAATGCTAACAGGCTCGTATACCACCCGTTTTTTCTCTGGGTCGTAACGCATTTCAACATTGCCGATAAGGGGGAAATCCTTACGGAATGGATGACCAATAAAACCATAATCCGTCAAGATACGACGTAAATCATCATGGCCATCAAATAGAATTCCGAATAAATCAAAGGCTTCACGCTCAAACCAGTTAGCGCCATTCCAAACCGATGTCACACTATCAATAATGGGTTGATCGGCATCTAAACGTACTTTAACGCGTAAACGTTGATTATGCTGAATCGACAGTAAATGATAAACCACTGCAAAACGAAAACCTTCTTGAGTGGATTCTAAATGACCTACACTATCAACAGCCCGGCTAAAACCATCATCCGAAGCACTTTTTGTTTTCCATGCACTACCACCATATTCCGAATAATCAACACCACAAACGTCAATTAACAATTCAAAACCAAATTGGTCTCGTAATTTTTCACAGACAGTTAAAATACTGTCCGATGGAATATGTAGCGTAATTTCATCATGGGCGTATTCACAATCTAATATGACCTCCGAAAAATACTGCTCCAACTTAACCTTCAGTGCTTTGATCATTACACAGAAATTTCCTGTTTTGAGCCTTGTGGGACGGGTGTTCGAGCAATCGTATTCGTTCGACGAATTTTTTTCTGTAATTGAATAATTCCGTATAACAAGGCTTCCGCTGTCGGTGGGCATCCGGGCACATAAATATCAACAGGAACAATACGATCACAGCCACGTACTACAGCATAAGAATAGTGATAATAACCACCACCATTAGCACAAGAGCCCATTGAAATAACCCAACGTGGTTCTGACATTTGATCGTAAACCTTGCGTAATGCAGGCGCCATTTTATTCACTAATGTCCCAGCGACAATCATCACATCTGATTGGCGAGGACTCGGGCGAAAGACCACACCAAACCGATCTAAATCATATCGGGAAGCACCGGCTTGCATCATTTCAACAGCACAACAAGCAAGACCAAATGTCATTGGCCATAATGAGCCTGTACGTGCCCAATTAATTAATTTATCTGCAGAAGTGGTAACGATACCCTGCTCAAGAACACCTTCTATTCCCATTCCAGTGCTCCCTTTTTCCATTCATAGATAAAACCGACCACTAAGATCGCTAAGAATAGAAACATCGCCAATAATCCAAAGACACCAATATCATCAAGCACAACAGCCCAAGGGAATAAAAAAGCAATTTCTAAATCAAAAATAATAAACAGGATAGCAACAAGGTAATAACGCACATCAAATTTCATATGTGCATCTTCAAATGGTTCGAAACCACATTCATAAGCAGAACGCTTTTCATCATCAGGACGGCGAGGACCTAAAATAAATCCTGTCACTAATGGCATCACACCAAAGCTAATACCGATAATCACAAACAACAAGATTGGGAGATAGTTCTCCAACATCAGAAAAGCCTTTCTTTATTCATTACGCTATGTGTCACGGTTATTGAGCTCATTGCAATTATATTACAGTACTTCAGCTAAAGAGAAGTTGAAATTTGATATTTTTATCAATCGTACTTCTCAATTGCTATTTTAAATTTTCCTCTTCTATTTTAATCAATAAAAATCAACAAGTTTCTGACTTAATGGCCACTCGTCTTAAGTGACGCCGCAAAACATATATGGATAAATTCTTCCACATTCAATGAAGCCCCGCCAATCAGGCCGCCATCAACGTCTGGTTTTGAAAAAATGGCTGCAGCATTGGTCGATTTAACACTACCACCATAAATAATGCGTATCGACTCTGCTGTCGCTTTATCATGTTTAGCTATACGTTCTCGCATAAAAGAGTGAACATCTTGTGCCCATTCAGGTGTGGCAGAAACTCCTGTACCAATAGCCCATACAGGTTCATAGGCAAAGACTGTTTGAGATAGTGCTGTGACACCTTTACGTTCAATCAATACATCTAACAGCCTAGCAAGCACCTCTTCTGTTTTATTAGCCTCATAGTCTTCCTCTGTTTCACCTATACAAATAATCGGCGTCAGATTTTGGCTAGTGGCCATTTCATATTTTTGTGCCACTATTTGGTCTAGAACCGTTTGATCTAAATCTAGTTTTTCATAAAGGCAGCGGCGTTCAGAATGGCCAATTAAAACGTATTCACAACCAAAGCCTTTAATCATTGATGCTGATATTTCACCTGTATAGGGGCCTTCATCATAAGCTGAGACGTTTTGTGTTCCCCAATGCAAGTCTGATCCTGATAATATTTCTTGTGCTTCTCTCAAATAAACTGCGGGTGGAAATACTGCAATATCGATGGCTGAAGAAGCATTTAACTCCATTAGCATTTTTTCAAGTTGTTCAGAATGGTGCAAAATGTTTTCTAATAGTACTTTCGGGCTTTCATTTGGATTATTCATTTTCCAATTTCCAGCAACAAGTGGCTTACGCATAGTATTTATGCCTTTAAATAATAGTGGTATGAATCTGGATCGTACGATTTAAATCGTATTACTCATGCTATTGGTGATAAGAAATCACTCTTTCTACTTCATTTTTTGATCCGAGAATAACGGGCACACGCTGGTGAATATCGTTGGGAATAATATCTAAAATCCGTTCACGGCCTGTTGAACAAACCCCGCCCGCTTGTTCAACAATATAACCCATTGGATTCGCTTCATACATTAAGCGAAGTTTGCCTGGTTTAGCCGGATCACGGTTATCATGGGGATACATAAAAATCCCACCTCGAGTGAGCACACGGTAGACTTCAGCTACCATAGAGGCCACCCAACGCATATTGAAATCCTTATCACGAATACCATCAGTACCTTGGATACATTCATCAATATACTGTTGAACAGGTGCCTCCCAAAAGCGTTGGTTTGACATATTAATCGCAAATTCTGCTGTGTCTTCAGGAATCGTCATATTCGGATGGGTCAGTACAAATTCACCTATATCCTGATCTAGGGTAAAACCATTTACACCTTGCCCTGTTGTTAAAATCATCATGGTGGAGGGGCCATACAATACAAAACCTGCACAGACTTGCTCAACCCCTTTTTGTAAGAAATCATCGTGGGTGGCATCAATACCTTTTTCTTTCGCTTCAAGAATAGAAAAAATAGTCCCCACTGTTAAATTAATATCAATATTGGAAGAGCCATCTAATGGATCAAATAAGGCTAAATATTTACCTTTCGGATACTGAGTCGGGATCGCAATAGGATCATCGATTTCTTCTGAGACCATCCCTGACAAATGCCCAGTCCAATCTAATGCATCAACCATAATATCATTGGTGATAATATCCAGTTTTTTCTGTGTTTCACCTTGAATGTTTTCAGTGTCTGCACTACCTAGCATACCGGTCATAGCACTACGCTTAACCGTATCGGCAATACGTATACATGCTGTTGCAATATCACTTATTAATAAAGAAAAGTCTGCCGTTACATTTGGCTGCTCACGCTGTTGCTCAATCATAAACTGCGTTAAGCTTGTTGCTGTGTTCATTGGGTTGGTTCTCCGGTTCAAATTTTATTCTGATAGCTTTGAGCGTCTGTGCTCAAAACAAGAGATTTTAGATTATTAAATCCCAGTAGGAGATAGCTCTCCACTGGCATATCGTCCTATCATTTTTTCTAAGGATATAGGCTTAATTTTCCGAGCATGTCCTGCACTACCGAATACCTCATACCTTGCCTGACAAATAGTCTGCATTGCAGCCTTTGCCACTTTATAGAATTTACGGGGATCAAAATCAGCCGCATTTTCTTCTTGGGCCAGATACTGACGGATAGAGCCGGTTGAGGCCATACGCAAATCAGTATCGATATTCACTTTACGCACACCATACTTGATACCTTCCACAATCTCTTCTACCGGCACGCCGTAAGTTTGCTTAATATCACCGCCATAGGTGTTAATTATTTTTAACCAATCTTGTGGCACCGAGCTCGATCCATGCATGACAAAATGAGTATGTGGTAAACGTTGTTGTAAGGTTTTTAAACGACTTATAGCTAACACATCACCAGTAGGAGGGCTGGCAAATTTATAAGCACCATGGCTAGTACCAATGGCAACCGCTAAAGCATCACATTGTGTTTTCTTTACAAATTCAACCGCTTCATCAGGATCGGTTAGTAATTGACTCATATCTAATTTATCATCACTACCATGGCCATCTTCTTCACCCATCATGCCCGTTTCTAGTGAGCCTAAACAACCTAACTCACCTTCAACAGACACACCACAAGCATGTGCCATATTAGACACTTCACGTGTCACATTCACGTTATATTCAAATGAAGAAGGCGTTTTCATATCGGCCATTAACGAGCCATCCATCATCACTGAACTAAAGCCTGATTGAATAGAGCGCGCACACACTGCTGGTTCCGATCCATGATCTTGATGCATGACAACAGGAAGATGAGGATATTCTTCAATTGCTGCTAAAATTAAATGCCGTAAAAAAGGTTCTCCCGCATAAGAACGTGCTCCTGCAGAACCTTGCAAAATAACTGGACTATCAGCCGCATTGGCTGCCTGCATAATCGCTTGTACTTGCTCCATATTGCTGACATTAAATGCTGGAATAGCAAATTGATGCTCAGCGGCATAATCTAATAATTGTCGTAATGAAACTAATGCCATACTTTTCACCTTACCTTTATAAATTACGTTGTTCTTTAAATTGTAGAATTGTTTTTACTGTATTCCTCATACCAACGATAAGTAAACTCAAATGTTTTTACTTTATTCATAAAAAATATTTATACTAGGTTTTTTCTGGCTATCATTCCTTTATTTTTCATACGGTTACTCTGTTTTATTTATATTGGCGAAAAAACAGTAGACTGATAAATAATTGCAACTCCCAAAACAACCGCTAATAAACCGATACTAAGTTGTAGACCATTACGCAACCAAGTTAGCTTATTTGAAAGTCATAAGGGAACGGATATGGAGTCTTGAGTGTATTGAAAAGAAATTTAAAAAACCGTAGGGCTTAATTCTGAGAGGTATTACGGGTAATTGTGGAATTTTGTGATTTGTTGTGGTTCTAGCTAATGGTGCCGACGGGCGGAGTCGAACCGCCACGGACTATGTCCACCACCCCCTCAAGATGGCGTGTCTACCAATTTCACCACGTCGGCAATATTTGTGTTTATGGTAACTCTGGTAAATCAGCAGGCACGGTCTCAACAGTTTCTGTTGTCGTTACCATCTCGGTAATACTGTCAACACGATCGGAGGTTCCTGAGAAATAGGCTAAGGTTAGACTAGTAGCAAAGAATATAGCAGCGAGTATGGCACTCGTTCTTGATAGAAATGACGATGCCCCTTGGCTACCAAATAAGCTTGATGATGCGCCGCCACCGCCACCGCCACCGCCAAGTGCCGCAGCACCTGCATCAGCACCTTTACCATGTTGGATCAAGATCAAACCAATCAGGCTCAATGCAACAACAACATGAACAATAAGTATTAAAACATCCATCTAAATTTAACCTACGCTATTACTGGCTGCCTGACATATAGCAACAAATTCATCGGCATTCAGGGATGCTCCACCGACAAGTCCGCCATCAATATCAGGCATTGAAAATAAAGGGGCAGCATTATCTCTATTTACGCTGCCGCCGTAAAGTATTTGTAGTGATTCTGCTACAACAGGATCATGCTTTGCAACACGCTCACGCATGAGTGCATGGACATCTTGCGCCCATTCTGGTGTTGCTGATTGACCTGTTCCAATCGCCCAAACAGGTTCATAGGCAAGCATTGCTTGCGACAATGCTTTTACCCCTAAATGATCGATAATAATATCAACCAATCGCAAAACTACTTCTTCTGTTTTCCCTTGTTCATGCTCTTCTGGGCTCTCACCTATACAGACGATAGGCATAATGTGTTCTTGTATGGCAATACCATATTTATCTGCAATAATGTAATCCAAAGCAAGTTGGTCCAAACCTATTTTTTCATAAAGACATCGTCTTTCCGAATGCCCCATCAATACATATTCACAACCAAAATCATTTAACATCGGTGCTGAGATCTCACCGGTATATGCACCTTTCTTAAATTGAGACAGATTTTGTGTCCCCCAATATAATTTGGTACCCGTTAATGCCTCTTGCACTTGCTTTAAATAAACGGCTGGCGGAAATAGGGCAACATCTACTGATTGAAAGGTATCTGCCTGCGCCAAAATACTGTTCAGTAATCGTGCAGCACTGGTACTAGAGCCATTCATCTTCCAATTTCCAGCCACAAATGGTTTCCGCACAGTGATTACTCTTTAAATAAAAACAAGTGCTTAGCTTACCTTTCCATTGCTTATAAAGCAATATTAATTAAGCTTTTCGGACCTGTTTTTACTGGGTTGGTATGTATTATGCTTACTTTTATTTCCCTATTCTTTGTTTTGGATAAAACAGCATGAAAATACATACATTAAATCTTGGTACTCAAACGATTGATGATGATGACATTATTTCATTTCCTCAGGGTTTTATTGGTTTTGCAGAACAACAAAAATTTAAACTTTTCCATGAAAGTAGCAATAATCCAACCGTTCATTGGCTACAGTCAATTACCGATAAAGACTTTGTTATGTCTATCGTACCGCCTGAGACATTTGGCTTAAATTATGAAATTGAGCTTACTGATCAAGAACAGAAGCTACTAAATCTTGATGATGCCAACAATGCTGTTGTCGCATTAATCGTTTATAAGCAGCAAAGTAGCGAAGATACTAATATGAAGGTGGTTATAAAAGCCCCTATCATTATCAATTTTAAAGATAAAATCGGCCTACAAAAATCATTGGATTCTATCGAAATAACAGACTTGGCAGCTTAACTCGACTTAAATAAATATATAGACGCCCTCTTTTAGTTTTCTAATCTAGGCCGGTATGTTTATTGTCCCTGTAAGATTGTTTCGATTTTGTTGGCAAGTTCGCTTGCCAATTGATCAGTCAATTCTGCATCTTGGCTTTCAACCATCACCCTAATTACGGGTTCAGTACCTGATGCTCTTAGCAGCACTCGACCTTGATTTCCTAATTTAGCTTCAGCATCTTTCACTGCTGTCGAAATGTCATCGTTATTGTCTAAATCAATCACGGCATCCACTCGAATATTAATCAGCCGTTGCGGATATTTGGTGATAACCGAACACAGCTCGTTCAAACGGCTATTTGTTTGTTGCATTTCTGCCAGCACCTGAAGTGCAGCGACAATACCATCACCCGTTGAGGTCTTATCTAAGCAGATGATATGGCCTGATGACTCACCGCCAATAATACTACCTGTTTCCTTGAGTTTTTCCATCACATAACGATCGCCTACTTTGGCACGATGTAATGTCATATTATGTTTTTCTAACGCATGTTCCAAACCCAAATTGGACATTTGAGTGCCCACTACTCCTGTCGGGTTATCACCTAACCGCTGCCTGGCACGAGCGATAATGAATAACAATTCGTCGCCATCAACAATCTCACCTTTATGGTCGACCATAATAAGGCGATCACCATCACCATCTAGTGCAACACCTAAATCGGCTTTATGTTCTAAAACAGCTGCCTGTAATAGACTAGGTTCGGTTGAACCACAATGCTGGTTAATATTAAGCCCATCAGGCTCGGCTCCCATCACCACAATGTCAGCACCTAATTCTTTAAACACGCATGGCGCTACATGATAAGTTGCCCCATGAGCACAATCGACCACCAGTTTTAGACCATGTAAATTAACACCAGAAGAAATTGTACTCTTACAAAATTCAATGTAGCGACCAGCAGCATCATCAACACGGTGTGCTTTACCCAATAAAGCTGAATCCACCGTGGTTAAAGGTTGCGACATCATCGCTTCAATTTGTAACTCAATATCATCTGGTAATTTAGTGCCTTGTCCCGAAAAGAACTTAATACCATTGTCATGATATGGATTGTGTGAGGCGCTAATCACAATACCCGCTTGTGCATGAAAAGTACGTGTTAAATAAGCGATTGCTGGGGTCGGCATAGGCCCTAGTAAGTAAATATCGACACCAGCTGCAGATAACCCCGCTTGCAAAGCAGATTCAAACATATAACCAGAAATTCGAGTATCTTTACCAATCAGAACTTTACTGTTTTGCTCTTTTGCTAACACACGACCGATAGCCCAGCCTAATTTAAGGACAAATTCTGGGGTAATTGCACCATCACCTACTCGACCGCGAATACCATCTGTTCCAAAATATTTTCTTTTTTGTTCAGTCAATGTTAGTTACCTGTGCGACATGATTAATCATCATTATAGCGTGCACTGTTTCACGCACATCATGACTGCGAATTATTTTTGCACCCTGCCATACTGAAAGTGCTGATAAAGCTAAACTTGCAGCGAGTCGTTCCTCTATAGATACATTGAGCAGTTTACCAATCATAGATTTACGTGAGACACCAATTAATACCGGTAATCCTTGCTGTACTAATGCATCAAGATGTTTCATTAATAAAAGATTATGCTTGGCTCTTTTTCCAAAACCAAATCCGGGGTCAATAATCAATTTGTCTCGGCTAATACCTGCTTGTTCACAAACGGCTACTCGCTCTAATAAGAACTTAGTCACTTCCGACACTACCGCATTATATTGTGGATTATCTTGCATCGTTTGAGCTGTGCCTTGTGCATGCATCAGACAGACTGGCACATCTAACTCAAC
The DNA here is from genome assembly GCA_013215775.1 of Piscirickettsiaceae bacterium. Classification (GTDB taxonomy): domain Bacteria; phylum Pseudomonadota; class Gammaproteobacteria; order Nitrosococcales; family Methylophagaceae. The sequence continues at coordinate 6,164 of JABSQO010000017.1, read as the reverse complement.
AGCTGCTTGCAATGCGCCATCAACTTGCAATGCTTGCACATCATTGATCAGCCCTGCACCGGCATCAATAGCAGCTCGCATCACTTCCGGTTTACTGGTATCAATTGAAATGGGAATATCAATTTCAGCTTGAATAGCTTCAATCACCGGTACTACACGTGAAATTTCCTCTTCGATAGAGATAACATCCGCACCCGGCCTCGTTGATTCACCACCCACATCAATAATAGCAGCACCATCTGCAACCATTTGTTTTGCCTGAATTAATGCAGCATCTGGAGCAATGAACTGTCCGCCATCAGAAAATGAATCTGGCGTTACATTCAGTATCCCCATGACTTGTGGATTAGACAGATCTAATGGCTTACCAGCACAATCTAATATCATAGGGAAAGCTTAAATTTCTCGCTCTAATGCATTTGATCAGCAGGTGTACCTGACGCTTTTGAATCAGAATCAGTTGATGTATCTGATGACGAAGGCGGCGGTGTTGAAGAGGTATCAGTCCAATCTCTTGGTGCGCCGGGCTCCCGACCTTCCATAATGGCATCAATTTGATCACTATCAATCGTTTCATACTTCATTAACAGCTTTGTCATTAGATGTAACTTATCAATATTATCCTTGAGTATTTTTTCAGCACGCTGATAATTGCGATTAATCAATGCGCGCACATCTTCATCAATAGATTTTGCGGTTAAATCAGATACTGCTTTATGTTGAGTAACACTGCGACCAAGGAATATTTCACCCTCATCTTCACCATAAGACATCGGCCCCATATTGTCTGATAAGCCCCATTTGGTAACCATATTATGGGCAATCTTAGTGGCTCGTTCAATATCATTTGAGGCACCTGTCGTCACTGCATCAACACCGTAAATCAATTCTTCAGCAATTCGACCACCATATAAAGTCGAAATTTGGCTTTCTAACTGTTGTTTAGTATTACTGTATTTATCTTCTTCTGGCAGAAACATCGTGACACCTAAAGCTCTGCCACGCGGAATAATGCTTACTTTATAAACAGGATCATGATCGGGTACTAAACGACCGACAATCGCATGACCAGCTTCATGATAAGCCGTCATTTCTTTCTCTTTTTCATTCATTACCATGGAACGACGTTCTGCACCCATCATGATTTTATCTTTAGCTTTTTCCATGTCTTCCATGGCAACCAGACGTTTGTTTGTTTTTGCCGCAAACAAAGCCGCTTCATTAACTAAATTAGCCAAATCGGCACCAGAAAAACCTGGCGTACCTCGTGCAATAACACTGGCTTTTACATCATCGGCAGCAGGCACCTTACTCAAATGTACGTTCAGAATCTGTTCCCGACCACGAATATCCGGTAATGGCACCACAACTTGACGGTCAAAACGTCCTGGACGCAATAAGGCAGGATCTAAGACATCCGGGCGGTTAGTAGCAGCAATCACAATGACACCGTCATTGCTTTCAAAACCATCCATCTCAACCAATAATTGATTTAATGTTTGTTCACGCTCATCGTTACCGCCGCCTAGGCCTGCACCACGATGTCGACCTACCGCATCGATCTCATCAATAAAGATAATGCATGGTGCATGCTTTTTAGCTTGTTCAAACATGTCACGCACTCGTGATGCACCCACACCCACAAACATTTCAACGAAGTCAGAGCCAGAAATAGTAAAGAAAGGTACTTTAGCTTCACCAGCAATGGCTTTGGCCAATAATGTTTTACCCGTACCAGGCGCACCAACTAACAAAATACCACGGGGAATTTTTCCGCCTAACTTCTGGAATTTAGCTGGCTCACTTAAAAACTCAACCAATTCAGCCACTTCTTCTTTGGCTTCTTCAACACCCGCAACATCTTTAAATGTGACTTTGACTTGGTCTTCATTCAGCATTTTAGCTTTGCTTTTACCAAATGACATTGGGTTTTTACCGCCGCCGCCTTGCATTTGACGCATAAAGAACACCCAAACACCCACAAGCAATAGCATTGGGAACCATGAAATAAAGATTTGCATTAATAAACCAGTTTTTTCTGCTGGTTCAGCCTTAATTGTCACACCATTATCAATCAAATCACCCATTAAGCCTGGGTCATAATCAGGGCTATAGGTAGTAAATTCTTTACCATCAGTTAAAACACCGGTAATTGTTCTGCCTTGAATAAGCACATCGGATACACCACCGCTTTTGACATTCGAAATAAATGTAGAGTAATCCAGCTCAGCGTCTTTAGCTGGCTGTGGGCCAAAATTATTAAATACCGACATCAGCACCATGGCGATAATTACCCATAAAACGATGTTTTTTATCATGTCATTCAACGTATGTTACCTCTGTAACTTTGTTAATCATTTTAGGCCTTTGCCTAATAAATATACTTCCCGACTCCGCGGTCGTGAAGCATCAGGCTTGCGTGTAATCACCTTATGGAAACCACCTCGCATTGCCTTCATATACTGTTCAAAACCTTCACCTTGGAAGACTTTCACTAAAAAATTGCCCTGTTTTGTTAAGTTGGTCAGTGCAAAATCTAATGCTAACTCAACCAAATACATGCTGCTGGGCTGATCAATTGCGCTTACTCCTGTTATATTGGGGGACATATCCGATAATACAAGGTCTATCTGTTGACCATTTAATACACCATTGAGTTCATCTAATGCGGAATCTTCTCTAAAATCCCCTTCAATGAAGTGTACCCCTGTTAGTGGTGTCATTGGCAGGATATCTAAGGCAATCACTGTACCTTTATCACCCATTTTTCGTAACGCATAATCTGACCAACCGCCTGGGGCGCTACCTAAATCAACCACCGTCATACCGGGGCGAATTAATTTATCTTTTTTGTCTATTTCTTCTAATTTAAATGTTGATCGAGAACGATAACCTGCTTTTTTGGCCATTTTGACGTAGTAGTCATCAAAATGCTCTTTCATCCAATCATTACTGGATTTACTTTTTGCCATAAATCACGATGCTTTTATTAATTGTATTTGTTTGTCTGTAGATACCACTAACACTAAACCAAATAGGCTTAAAATTAAATAGAGGTTTTTACTTATTGTGTGCAATAAAGAAAATTGCTCGATTAATTTCTGATCTGTTTGCCAATTAAGTTGTTTAATCTCTGCAATTTGAGGCTGCAAATAAAAACTAAATACTAAAGTCATGATCACCATTAATACCAATAGCCAAAAACGCCATAGATGTTTGACGTTAAATTTATATTGAATCAATTTAGTAATAATCAGCACAGCGCCACAACCAAGACCAAGAAAATTAACCGCTGAAAAAAGCTTGCTCGCATAATCCCCAGCTAATGTTATATCACCTAAATTGGCAAAAGCCAGTGGTACCGCAATGTAACCAATGGCACAAAGACTACCTACCCATAAGGTGAGTAAAAGTCTTTCGGTTATCAAATATTAGCCCTCATACCGAATAGCCATAATCTCGTATTCAATGGCACCACTGGGGGCTTTTACTGTTGCTATATCATCGACTTCTTTACCAATTAAAGCTCGAGCGATGGGTGACGATATCGAAATACGGTTTTTCTTAATATCTGATTCATAATCACCCACTATCTGGTAAGTCACTTCATCATCATTATCAATATTTAATAACTCAACAGTGACGCCAAATACGACCCGACCATCTTTTGGTAGTTTTGTTGGATCGATTATCTGGGCATTTGATAAAACACCCTCAAGACCCTGAATTCGTCCTTCAATAAAACTTTGCTGTTCTTTTGCTGCGTGATATTCAGCATTTTCTTTTAAATCACCATGTGCTCTTGCTTCAGCAATAGCTGAAACCACTTCTGGTCGAGCAGTGAATTTCAAATGACTCAATTCATCTTTAAGAACATCCGAACCGTTTAAGGTAATAGGTACTGCCATTTAATTTAATTCTCCATGTAAAGACTGTAGACAATTAACTGATTCATTATCTTTACTATTTAATGCTTGGCATGTTGCACGAGCCGCCGCCAAGGTGGTTGTATAGTTTACCTGATGCTGCAATGCTGCACGACGGATTTCAGTTGAGTCTGCCACCGATTGGCGTCCTTCCGTGGTATTCACAATTAAATTGATTTCATCGTTTTTAATCATATCCACAACATGAGGCTGGCCTTCTGCTACTTTATTAACACGTTCACAATCGATACCTGCATCTTGCAATACTTTCTGGGTGCCTCGTGTTGCTAATAAAGTAAACCCTAAGCTCACCAAGTCCTTAGCAATATCTACCACATTTAATTTATCCACTTCACGTACACTGATAAATGCTTTACCACCAGTTGGTAACTGAACACTGGCTGCCAGTTGCGATTTTGCAAACGCTTCACCAAAGGTACGACCCACGCCCATTACTTCACCGGTTGATTTCATTTCAGGACCTAAAATAGGATCAACACCTTGGAATTTAATGAATGGGAATACCGCTTCTTTAACCGAATAATATTCAGGAATAATTTCTTTCGTCACACCTTGTTCAACCAAACTACGACCCACCATACAACGTGCCGCCACTTTAGCTAATGGCACCCCAATCGCCTTCGATACATAAGGTACTGTTCGTGATGCACGAGGATTCACTTCAAGAAGAAATATTTTATCGCCTTGAATCGCGAACTGGGTATTCATCAACCCCACAACGCCTAGCTCTAATGCCATCTGTCGTACTTGATCACGCATACGATCTTGAATTTCATCACTCAAACTATATGCCGGTAATGCACACGCTGAATCACCAGAGTGAACACCCGCTTGTTCAATATGTTCCATGATGCCGCCAATCAATACATCCTTGCCATCACAAATCGCATCAACATCCACTTCAATCGCATCATCTAAGAAACGATCTAGTAGCACAGGGGAATCATTTGAAACGGAGATTGCTGTTTTCATATAACGATTGAGTTCTTCTTCGTTATAGACGATTTCCATACCCCGACCACCTAATACATAAGAAGGCCTAACCACCAGCGGATAACCGATTTCAGCCGCTTGTGCTGCTGCTGAATCAGCTGAAAAAGCAAGACGATTAGGCGGTTGCAGTAAACCTAATTTCTCAACCATTTGTTGGAAACGTTCACGATCTTCGGCATGATCAATCGCATCTGGTGATGTACCAATAATCGGCACACCTTCAGCTTCAAGTGCTCGAGCTAATTTAAGTGGTGTTTGGCCACCATATTGCACGATGACACCTTTTGGTTTTTCTAAAGCAACAATTTCTAATACGTCTTCCAATGTTAACGATTCGAAATACAAACGATCCGAAGTATCATAATCCGTTGAAACCGTTTCAGGATTACAGTTAACCATAATGGTTTCATAGCCATCCTCACGCAAGGCTAAAGCAGCATGCACACAGCAGTAATCAAACTCAATACCTTGACCGATACGGTTAGGGCCACCACCTAGAATCATAATCTTGTCACGATCGGTTGGGTTAGCTTCACATTCTTGGTCATAAGTGGAATACATATATGCTGTATCACTTGCAAACTCAGCTGCACAAGTATCAACACGTTTATATACTGGTCGCACATTCAAATTATGGCGATGTTGGCGAACTTGTTTCTCTGTCTTTTGTAACAACTTGGCCATGCGAGAATCAGAGAAACCTTTGCGTTTCAACGCACGCATCTGAGCTTCATCAATTGATGGTAATGAGTGACCTTTTAGATCATTTTCAATCTCAACAATTTCTTGAATTTGTACTAAAAACCAAGGATCAATCTTGGTAAGCTGTTGAATTTCGTCATAACTAAAGCCGTAGCGGAAAGCATCGGCCACATACCAAAGACGATCAGAACCTGGCAGACGTAATTCACGACGTAGCGTATCGGCCACATCGTCAGCCGCTAGATCCGTGATTTCAGTCAGACCATCACGATCAATTTCTAAACCACGTAATGCTTTTTGTAATGATTCTTGGAAACTACGGCCAATTGCCATTACTTCACCGACAGATTTCATCTGAGTGCTTAAACGGTTCTCTGCTTGGGGGAATTTCTCAAATGTGAACCGAGGGATCTTAGTCACAACATAATCAATTGTCGGTTCAAATGATGCTGGCGTTGCACCACCGGTAATTTCATTTTGCAATTCATCTAAAGTAAAACCAATTGCTAACTTGGCTGCTAC
>JABSQO010000016.1:37771-41851 GCA_013215775.1 Piscirickettsiaceae bacterium | reverse complement strand
GGCAAAGGAGATCTGCGTCATGCAGAATTGATAGAACAAGGACAGATATCAAACAGTACAGATTTTAATTATTCTCGACACTTATCAGTTGGAAACAATGAAGATCCTGTTTCCCCAGACTCCAGAGAAGGACGAGTCAGGCAACTATGTCAGCTAAATGAAAAACAATTTACCATGGAAATTGCAAAATCCATCCTTCGAGATCATGATGGTGGTATTTGTATGCATGGTGAATTCGAAACCAGAGGCAGCCAGGTTTCTGTGCTATCAGATGAGAATTACAAACATTGGTTTATAGAGGGCCCGTTTCCCTGCCAGCAAGAGTATCAACTTAAAACCTTTACAGTTTAAATTATAAATACAATCAATTGATTCTGATCCCCTTGATTTACATTGGTTCCCTTTCAGCCATGAGTCCTAGCCGATCCAACTCCTTTGGATGTCGATGTTGATGAAATCAGATATACTTGAAAATCCATAAAACACAGGACTGCTCTACACATAAGGAAGCGTAATAGTGATAACAAAAGAAAAAGAATCAGTACAGGGCTTTGGTTCTTCTGGAAACAGCTTGGCTGCTAATTTTATCGATTCAATATTTGATTGGTCTATTACTGCCTCTTAAATCATTGTAATGTGGTTTGTTTTACATGTTTTAATAGTGTTTTTATTTGCTTTAAGCTTTTGTCAATGGCTCGTATATAGTCAATTTCATATTTACTCATATTTTTTTTAACATGAGGGTATTCAGAAGCCATCATGTTTCGTAAAAGGAATATTTTCTGCTGCAAAATTGAAACTTGCTTATTAATGGTTTCGAACGTTTCTTGTGTCGATACTGATGAACTAAGCGCTGATTGATAACGTTCAATTTTCGAATCATACTTTTCTATCTTATCTACGGAGTCAATACCTTGATGTGCCCATACGGCGCATGGCACTATCAGTGTTAAGGTAATAAGTATTTTTTTTGTTAAATGCATTAAGTTTTTCTCCAAATTCATATTCTGTTTGTCCGCCTTTTAAAACTGTACAGTCGTATAAACCATACAATAATTCTATATGATTTAACCTTTCTCAAACATGAGAAACACATGGCCGTTTTGATGTTCATCATTCGATGTGGATTGAGCCTGAGAGTGCTTCCCCTGCACTTCGTGTTCACTGGATTCATACTTATGTTCACCATAGGCGAGTGCCACATTGGTACAAGTTCCTATTAGTAATAGTGTCAAAAAGATTAGTTTTATGGTTGTAATCATCATCATGAACTCCCTCTTAACTAGATATTCTTCGTATTTTTTATCCTTTTAGATTTCCATACTTAACCTTAGAACCAGACACGAACGCCTAATACCAGTTCTGTATCACTCGTAGAACCGCCATCAAGACGTGAATAATCAGCACTATTCCCAAATTTTTTCGCCCAATTAACTCCAATATATGGTGCAAATTCCCGGCGGATTTCGTAGCGTAAGCGTAATCCGATTTGAATATCAGATAAGCCTGATCCGGTTCGGCTGCTATCATCGTTTTGACCGTAAAAATTAGCTTCTATCTCGGGTGTTAAAATTAATCGTTGGGTAAACAATAATTCATATTCGGCCTCCAAACGCAGTGCGGTGCGTCCTGATTCACCGATAAATAGTGCCGTATCGATCTCGAAAAAATACGGTGCTAGTCCCTGAAAACCTATCACTCCCCAAGTACGACTCGCCAAAGAATCCAGTCCAAAGTCCTTGCGTATACCAAGCTGAAAGTCCCAGTAGGGTGCGATTGCTTTGCTATACAATGCTTGTAGCTCAGCTTCTTCAGTTTCACCACCTGCAGATTCAAACTGGGTTTTTACCCATAATTTATCAAGATCATGACCTATCCAAAATTGACCTTCTAGGACAAAAGGATTTTCATCATCGTTATCCCTTAGCTCAATCTTATCAAACATAAACTTAGTCAATAAGGGATCATCTTTTTCACCTGCCTGTGCAGAACTAATAAACAAGAACGCTAGAAATACAACACTGGGAATAAAGTGTAATGGCGTTTTCAAATAATGCCATAGGATAGGTTTATATTTCATTTGATTCATCTTCAATGGAAAGTATGTAATATTCAATTTCAGCTCTCCTTATTAGCTCACACTGACTTCGCGGAACATGCCAGGCATGTGATACAAAAGGTGACAGTGATACGCCCAGCGTCCTAGAGCATCGGCGGTCACCAGATAACTGATTTTAGATCCGGGTTGAACTATCACAGTGTGTTTTCTCGGAATATATTTGGGATCTTCTGTTTCCAGCTCACTCCACATGCCATGCAAGTGCATGGGGTGAGACATCATGGTATCGTTAACTAAGGTGATCCGAACTCGCTCGCCGTATTTCAGCTGCAGAGGTTCTGCATCGGCGAATTTGATACCGTTTATAGACCACATATAACGACTCATGTTGCCAGTCAAGTGTAATTCAATTTCCCGACTTGGCTCGCGCGGGTCGGCAGTTGGGTAGAGATTGGATATGTCAGCATAGGTTAATACTCGTCGACCATATATTTGTTGATGGTCGCGTAATCCAATACCTGGATCGTTCAACCCACTTTGAGGCGTTTCGGCGCGCATGTCCACATGAGGGCCGAATTCGGTTTCTACATGCGTCAATTTGCGGGTACTGCCAAAACCAGCTGTACCCAAAACTTCAGTGGTGTTTTCCGCCATGCCCTTCATATTGCTGTGGTCCATGCCCTGCATATTGCTATGGTCCATGCCCATCTCCATGTTTTTCATCCCCGCCATTCCTCCCATGCCCATATCTTGGTGTCCCAGTATAGGAGGATGATCCATTGAAGGAATCTCAGCAGTCATATTCACATTCGGGGTTAAAGTACCTCGTGTATAACCTGTTCGGTCAATACTTTGGGCAAAGATCGTGTAGGCAGAATCATCGTTAGGCTCAACCACTACATCGTAGGTTTCGGCAACACCAATACGAAATTCATCAATAGTTACAGGCTCAATATTTTGCCCATCAGAGGCGACGACTTTCATTTTCAAACCTGGAATACGTACATCAAAGATAGTCATTGCTGCCGCATTGATAAACCGCAAACGCACTTTTTCGCCGCGCTTAAATCCCCCTAACCAGCCATCATCAGGGGTAATGCCATTCATTAAATAGGTATAGGTGTAACCGGTAACATCCGAAATATCGCGGTCACTCATTCGCTGATTGTTCCACATAGAACGCTCATTCCATGTTTGTGAAACACCGTTATCTCTGATGTCGCTCCACAAATCACTGACGGTGCGTTCTCGAAAATTATAATAATCACTCATTTTTTTTAAGTTGGCGTAAATATCATTTGGATCTTCATCCGACCAGTCTGATAACACCACCACATGCTCGCGATCGTAACTCACTGGATCGGGATCTTTAGGCTCTATGACTATCGCACCATACATACCTGTTTGTTCTTGAAAGCCAGAATGACTGTGATACCAGTATGTACCACTCTGATTAACGTCAAATTGATACTCAAACGTTTCTCCTGGTTTAATACCGCCAAAACTGATCCCTGGGACCCCATCCATATCAGCAGGTAGAATAATTCCGTGCCAATGGATAGAACTGTCATGTGCAAGGTGGTTCGTCACCCGCAAAGTCACTCGCTCACCTTCTTTCCAATACAAGGTCGGACAAGGTATGGAACCGTTTATTCCTGTCGCCTGTCGTTTAGTACCCGTGAAATTAACCATTTGGTAGTTAATGTTGAGATCAAATTGACTTCCTCGCAGAACCTGTGGGCCATGAAGCTTATTTAATGATGCTGAAATGTCTGCGAAACTTGATGTAAGCCCACCCAAGCCATACAAAAGACCACCGGCAGCAGCACCGCTAACGAATCTGCGACGAGAAATATCCAAATGATAATTTTTTTTCATTGTAAAATGTACCTCCTAAACGACCCTTTAAGATCCGGATTACAATGGCAGTTCAACGCCAGTAGATTAATGGGCATTATCATGGTCGCTTGTGTGCCCTTTTTCACCTACTATTTCAGTAACAGTGGTAGTGGCCTGATCCG
>JABSQO010000016.1:0-37761 GCA_013215775.1 Piscirickettsiaceae bacterium | reverse complement strand
CGAGTGAGTGTCATCTGCTGCTTTCGATGGTTCAATCAATTTCACGTCATTAGCCGAGTGAGAATGGTCATCGTGCTGTGTAGATATATTACTACTTACAGGTTGATATTCACTGCCGGCTTTCGGTGCGGTATTATGACTATGGTTATGTCCATCAGCCCCCTCTTCTACGTTCGGTAACGACATGACCCCTATGCCATAACGATAAACAACTTCTCCGCCATGCCATGCGGTTGACACTAATACAGAACCAGCGACAGCCATGCAGACCAGATAAAGTGCCCCTAGTTTTTTGTTCTTACGTTCCCAAGTAATAGACCAAGCGGCAAGTGCTACAAATAGTATTATCGTGATTACAGCCCAATTTCGGTGATCGGTCATGGCTAAATGAGATGGCGTATCGTGAGCAACCGTATTGTAAGCATATAGACCGGCGAGGCCAGTAATGATTCCGAAGCCTGCACCAAACCATAATGCCCAACGAGCAACGATCTCCCATTGATCTTTTAATGGTGAGGATTTGATGAATGGCAACACAATAGAAAGTACAACGGCAAGCGACAACAACGCAACGCTAAAATGTACAAAGATTGGATGAAGGTTGGGGATGATATCTGGCACAGTAATATGTTCCTTAAATTTGTAAATATATTAGTAATTGTTTATACGGTTAATGCTAGTAACCCATTTTTAATTCTGGGTTTGATTCAATTCAATTAACTTGCATGTATGGGATATAACCAGATCATTACACCTATCACGACCACCCAGACGATACTCATATTAAACAATTTTCTTCCGATTGTTATCATGGGCGTGATTCACCGTAGAAATTATTTAATAGACAGAATAAGCTCTACGTCATGTCTAACAGATGACATGATCATTACAACTTTGTAATACTGCTGCCATATTAATATTAGTAACGATAAGTTACTCTAATTGATACCGGTTTTAACCGTGATCACCGGCAATATAATGAGCCATCGCTAAGCTTTGATACTTATCTTGACTGGTGGATATAGCAACAACCATCGAAATAAATGTGGTAATCAATAACAAATGAAAATCTTAATCGTTGAAGATGAAATCAAAACAGGTAAATACCTTAAACAAGGCTTAAACGAAGCTGGCTTTGTCGTTGATCTTCTCCATGATGGCCTGGATGGTTATCATCAAGCGATGACAGAGTCTTATGATTTACTGATCTTGGATGTCATGCTGCCAGGTTTGGATGGTTGGCGGATCCTCAAATCGCTACGTGAAGCGAATAATAATGTGTCTGTATTATTTCTTACAGCTCGTGATAGCGTTGATGATAGAGTGAAAGGTTTAGAACTTGGTGCTGATGATTATTTAGTGAAGCCCTTTGCCTTTGCTGAATTACTGGCACGTGTTCGTACCTTAATACGTCGTGGTACAAGCTCGACAAGTGAATTAATTTTAACTATTGCAAATCTAGATATGGACCTAACTCGGCATCGTGTTAGCCGATCAGGTCAACGCATTCACCTCACTGCAAAAGAATTTTTACTTCTGGAACTACTGATTCGCCACCAAGGGGAAGTGCTACCTCGTTCATTAATCGCATCTCAAGTCTGGGATATGAATTTTGACAGTGATACCAATATTATTGATGTTGCTATTCGCCGTTTACGATCCAAGATAGATGATGACTTCGAACCCAAACTGATTCATACCGTGCGAGGTATGGGGTATATGCTCGACATAACGGGACACAATTCATAATGAAGCATCCAGTTTCGCTTACTTTACGCCTTACCTTTTTATTCAGTATAGTTGCAACCATCGTATTTCTATCTTTTGGTTGGCTAATGGAACGATCAATTGAAAAACACTTTGAATTGGGCGATCTTAAGGAACTCAGATTAATTGCCGATGCGATTAAACAACCACTCAAGTCTCTACGACCCAATCAGAATCTGTTGCAAATAAAACAACGTTTTGATGATATTCTGGTTGGTCATCACCACCCCTTGCTCCGTATTACAGATATTAACGGTAAACTGATATATAACAGCTTGGAACTAGATCTGACTCTGATTACTATGCCATCAGCCGAGTATCCCTATAAAGAAAAAGTACAACAATGGAGAAGTAATACTAATAATAATTACCGCATTCTCACCCAACAGCTTACTGGAAACAATAGCATTCCTTATACCATTACCATTGCTATTGCCACCGATTTTCATCAGCACTTTCTAGCACATTTTCGCATTATTCTATGGGGGATGATAGTTGCGGGCATTATTGTGATGAGTCTAATGAGTTGGCTTGCAGTACGATATGGCCACCGACCTTTACGCCACATAACAGATCAGATCAGCCATATCAGCAGTAATGAATTAAGCACTCGGCTTAATCCTGAAAGCATCCCTGCTGAACTTTCTGAACTAGCAATATCATTCAATGACCTATTGCAACGAATGGATAAGGCATTTGCCCAATTATCCAATTTTTCTGTGGATATTGCCCATGAGTTACGTACACCAGTCACAAACCTAATGACTCAAACTCAAGTAGTCCTGTCACGTACTCGCACCATAGAAGAGTATCAGGAAATATTCTATTCTAATATGGAAGAATTTGAGCGTTTATCTCAAATGATTGCTGATATGTTGTTTTTAGCAAAAACGGATAATAACCTTGTTCCTCTTGATATAGAGGATATTGATTTATACGATGAAATAAGAAGTCTCTTCGACTATTATGAAGCCTGGGCAGAAGACAAAGCTGTTTTTTTATCTCTTGAAGGACAAGCTCGGATTCACTGTAATCGTTTGATGATAAGGCGTGCATTAAGTAATTTACTATCTAATGCTATCAGACATACACCAAAAAAACATACAGTGACAGTTAAACTTGAAACACATGATAATCACGTCAGCATTGTTGTTCAAAATCCTGGCGAACCAATCCTTTCAGAGCATTTACCAAAACTATTCAATCGCTTTTATCGAATTGACCCATCACGTCAGCGTACCAGTGAAGGTACCGGTTTAGGTTTAGCGATTACCAAATCAATCATTGAAACTCATAGCGGCACTATTACCGTCACCTCAAATGAGGCAGAAACACAATTTCAGATTATCTTTCCTATCACGGACTAAAAAACCAAAAATAATTCTTTTTAGCTTAAAAGTGGAAACGGGTACTCATGAGATAACGCCTATCATGGGTGTTATTAAGATCGTTGATGACCCCGCCTTCTAAAACCCATTTCTGATGAATCCATTGCAAACCTATAGTAACTTGTTGAATTGATAAATAGGACTAGAGGAAAGGTTGTTAATAACCATGCTTTCATATTGAACACTCCTTAGTTGTTACCCATGAAACAGTTATTTTGAATTTAATTTTCAGGTAAATAATAATTCGTGAATTTTGCTTGGATCAGTCGTGAACTGTTATGCATAGCGGTGTAAGTATCGCAACGAACGACATATATATATTTTATTATCAATAAGTTGAACGCCACAGTCATACTTTGTAATCAGAGAGTCGTAAGTTCAAGTCTTATCTCCGGCTCCAGATATAAAAAAATGAGCATGGCATTACTACCATGCTCACCTTGTATAGTTGCTTATTTTTAATTAGAAATCATCAATCTTTACTGACGAAAGTTTTTTCTGTTTGATATCTTCTATATTAGGTAACAATGAAAATGAAACAATACTTTGGCCACAATTACTCTTACGTGTAGCAAGAGCACTATACCAACGATTAATTTGTGAGTGCGACTGAACTAGATCACTACAATCACTCAATACTAATAAATGTATTAGTGCTGTCCAATGTACGTCAGCAAAAGTGTATTTACCAATAATATATTGATTTCCGATCATTTGTTTATCTAATAAATCTAGGATTGGCCCTAAGTTAGATTTTGCTTCATCAACCGCTTTGGTATCTTGCGAATAGCTAGCATCAACCATTGGCTTAACAATTTTTTCTTGAACGAGAGTATTAACAGATGGTGTAGCTTCTGTAATAGCGAGATCAACCCAGTAGTCTTGAGTCGCAGCTTCATTAACATTTTTAGGTGTTAATGAATAACCTAAACCTCTCGCATTTATAAAGGCTAATATGCCTGATGCACCAGCTAGATTATAGTCTAATTCTTTCATTCCTGGATAAGTACCAAATTCGAAAATGCTTCGATATGATTCTGTATCTTGTTCATTATTTAGAACATCTAAATAGCCACTATGCAATTCCATACCTTGTTCGGCTGCTGCAATAATACACTTGAGTGTATTAGCATCCCATGGTGTTCCTAATAGCTGTAGCATATATTGCGTTTTTTTCATGTCACCAGAGCTACCGTACACTTCTTCACCGATCGGTGCATGTTTATCAAATATGTCCATCATAATTTACCTCTAAATTTTAGTGATTTATGCTACTTGAGTAGTAACAGTTTGTTGCGAAGGATCCATAAGATAATATTCAATCTTTAATGGGCCACCCATATCAGTTTCTAGTCTTGTAATCCATTCACCTATTTTTGGATATGAAGCCATATCCACGCCACTGCAGCCTAACGCATAAATATATGCAGCAACATGTGGGTCAGCAAACGTCATTGGACCTGCGACATACAAACTTTCACTTAATAAATTATTTAAACTAGTCAACATTTTGTCTAAGAGTTTTTTATCGTCATCAGTAGCGGTTCCAGTAGTAACCGCCTGTGTAACTGGACCTAATAATTCATAACAAATATCAATCCAATAATTTTGTTGGCCTAGTACTCGCGCTTTTCTTGGTGTTAGAGATGCTCCCTTACCACGAATATCTATATAAGTAAGAATTGCACGCGTTCCTGAAACTGTAAAATCACCTTGTTTTATTGTCGGCGCTATCTTAGATGACTCTAAATATTGATAACTATTAACCTGATCAACACCAACATCATAAGACGCAAGGGTTGTACTTAATGGAACATCTTTAATGCCAGCGAGTATCAAGCATTTCAATGTTGCTACATGACCACTAATACCCGTAAGCTCTATCTCCTGAGTGCTTATATCTTTTTTTCTACCAAAACTAAAAAAACCCATTATTTTCACCTCTATATAAGTTATTTACATCAATAAAACTGGCTAATATTTTCACAGCGTACTCACATAAGTTATTAACTCATTGCTGTCGACATGCCCGCGTCTTATTTGAGGATTTAATAGTAACCATTTTCCCTGAAAATTCATCTACGTAATTTTTCATATATTGTTAAGAAATAATGAAATTAACTTGATCTAGATCAATAAATATTTCTTTAATTAGGGAAAATGAATAGAAAGAAGGTCATTCTTCTTATTTATGAACAAAACTAAACACAGAATGACTAGCTATACTTTGGGTGTTGTACCCAAAACTTAATATAAGCTCTTCATTCTGTATAAGCTTTGTGTGGTCTATTCTTAAACATTATGCTTACAAACAGCCAATAATACTTAGTCAGTAGTTATATTGCTTAAGTGATGTATCTTGTTGTCGATTACTTGATTGAGTAGAAGTTAATTCAATAAAATTCTATCTTATTTACTGGTGAGTATCTGTAATCGCAGGAACATCGACATAACTAAAGCCAGATGCTATGGCAATTTTCAAAACGTCAGAGAGTGATTTAGCACTTAATTTTTCCATAACATGAACACGATGAAGTTCTACAGTACGTATACTAATCTCCATATCGTAGGCAATTTGCTTGTTTCTCAAACCGTCCATCATCCCTTGCAGCACCTCGTACTCTCTTGGTGTAAGGGTTGCAATCACCTCTTTCGCATTAGTATTAAAGGCTTCAATGTGTTGATTATTCATTTGATCAAACACACATGCTTTAACAATATCAATCAGCATTGTTGAATCAAATGGTTTTTCAAGGAAATCATAGGCGCCATTTTTTAGTGCCTTTACCGCTGTAGGTACATCACCATGGCCTGTAATACAAATAACTGACATTTTTGACTCTCGCCGTTTTAATTCTTCCATGACTTCCATGCCAGATAGTTCTGGCATGCATAAGTCCAAGATTACACAGCCATCCTCTAAATCGTCTACCTTTGAAACAAAGTCTAATGGATTGCCAAACGCAACCACATCAAAATCTTCCGACCTTAGCAACATTGATAATGATTCTCGCACGGCATCATCATCATCAACTATATATATATGGCTCATTTTTCACTCTCCTAAAAATTCTATATCTTCCACAGGTAATGTAAATTTAAATGTTGTACCACCGTGTGAATTTTGGTTAACTATTAAATCTCCACCATGGGAGTGGATAATCGAGCGTGTAATAGCAAGCCCCATTCCCATACCTTCTGGTTTTGTTGTATAGAATGGTTCGAAAATTTTATTTATTTCATATTCACTTAATCCAGGACCACTATCGTGCACAGAAACAGAAACTTCACCATTTTGACTCTTCGAAGACTCAATTAGTAATCGTCGTTCTGACACAGCTAACGTTCGCATTGCCTCTATTGCATTTTTGATTAAGTTGATCAATATCTGTTCAATCAGAATACGATCTGCAAATACCTCAGGCAAGTCACCTCTTAGATTTAATTCAATCGCTGGATCATTTTCTTGGAATTCTAGTTGTAATAACTTTATGGCTGATTTAATCAGATCATTTATACAAATACATTTTCGTGAATCCTCTTTTTTCACAAAGTTTCGTAACTCATGCATTATTTCTTGAGCACGAATCGCCTGACTAGATACATTTTCCAATGCATTTAAAATTTCACCTTCAGTTGTTTGATCTTTTTGAATCAACGTAATACATGCACGACTATATGCTTCTATGGATGTCAGTGGTTGAGATAACTCATGGGCTAGTTGTGAGCTCATTTCACCAATCGTAATTATCCGTGAAGTGTGTGCTAGTTCAAGCATATGTTTCTTTTCGAGTTCCTCATCCCTTTTTGATTGCGTGATATCCGAGGTTAATAGAACATAACCGATAACATCACCCGTTTCAGAAAAGTTGGGGATGTAAGTACTACGAATGAATACTTCACGTTTCTGTGGGTAATTTAATTTTTCTTCAAATGCTAACTTTTCTTCAAATGTTACCGTTTCGCCAGACAATACCCGTTTTACATAATGCTCGATAATTTTATAAGATTTCTCACCAATTACTTCCCAAACCTTTTTACCAATAATTTCTTCACGAGTTCGTCCAAACCATTTTTCGTATGCTTTATTATTAAATTGAAATCTCAGATCTTGATCTACATAAGCAATAAGTTCAGGTATTGCATTAATAACTAATTTTAGCTGTTGTTCACTCTGGTGAAGTGCCTTTTCTACTATAAGACGCTTAGATTCTTCTTGTACTTTAAGAGTGACCTCTTGCAAAATCACATTCAATATAGGCTCAATGGGCGTATAAGATAGTATTGAGATTGTCATCTCAAAATACAGGTTTCCACTCGGGTCTTTGAAACAAAAAATCTCACTACTATTGTCATTTCTATTGTCATCATTTACTACATCATTAATCAACCCTTTGATTTCAATTAATTCTTTTTGTGGGAAGAGATTAAATAAATAGGTACCTATAAGACTTCTTTCATCATGGTTGAGTAATCTTTGAGCACTAGGATTTAGGTTTAGAATCTTACCTTTAGAATCTATATTCAAGATCCCTATTGGTATTCTATCTAAGAGTTTATCTAAGTAATTAGCGACGAGCGGTTGATTAGTTATTGATGCCAATCGCTCTTTCTCAACTTCTACCATCGTGGCTTGATAGTTGCGTTGATTTTCAATTACATTTACTTGATTTTGAAGAATAGTTAAAAACTCTTCTTTCTCCTTAAAAATATAAGCAGAAACATCAGAACTTAAAAATGGAGAAAACCGTATTGATTCTCGTAATACATCTTCCTGATTTGATAAACAAAAGATGATTATCTTAGTGGATTTTGAAATTCGATGCGTGTGTTCAGCAATTCTAATTGGCTCTTGAACTGCTAATCCTAAAATAAGAATATCAGGAATACCATAGTTATTTTCCATACGACTATATAAGTCATCAATGGTGTCAATATGTTCTAAAAATACTCCGGCACTTAGATTAAGATTTAAATATTCTAAAAGAGGTTCATCATTAGTAGAAAACAATGAAATTCGGCTACTCATATCAAGTATCAGTAAGTAACGGTTGATCAAGAATTGACCTTCCCGTCCAAATCCTTAGCATATCTGTTGTTGGTGACATTATGTGAGCAGCACGTGCATCTCGTAACATTCTATTGAGATTAGAATCTGCACGATACATGCTACCACCACAAAGCGTCATTCCTTCATTGACAATATCTATTACACTGTCAGCCACTTCTGCCTTTGCAGAAAATAAGTCTAGCTGACTATCCTCGATGCCTTTGTCATAGCGCTGTGTTGAATAGTATATTAATGCCTTAGTTCGAACATATTTTGCCCATAAAACCCCTATTTTGTGCTGTATCACTGATGAAGATGCTATTGTTTTGTCATTATATGAAAACTTCCGTTGCATTACATGAGCTCTTATTTCTTCAATTGCTGCACGCCCTAAACCCAGATATGCACCTGTAATCGCCGTTAAAAAATACGGTGTAATAATATTGAATATATACCAAATTTGATCGCCGATATTACCCAAGATTTCTTGATCTGAGATTTTCACATTGTTTAATGATAAATTACGTGAACTATTACCTCTCATACCTAAGCCAGCCCATACTGGCCCCCATTCAACACCTGGACTATCTGCGGATATAATAATGCAATTAAATCGACCTGATGACTGATTTGGCTCTTCTGTAACTACAGACACCACGTATGAATCTGCATAGCCACCATTCGTGACAAAAGACTTGGCGCCATCAATGAGATAACTTCCATCAGTAGTACTGATCATTTTTGTTTGTGGTAGATAAAAATGAGAGCCAGAACCTACTTCACTAAGCGATAATGAGGTGATATGCTTGCCTTCACATATAGGAGTTAAATATTTTTCCTGCTGATAGCGGGTTACTTTTGAAGCAATCACCGCACTACCTACACAATGCATACCATAACAAATAGATGTGCTGGCACAATATTGACCAATAATTTCACATACCTTGGACAAAGTTTCAGTGCCATGCCCTAAACCACCATATTCCAGTGGTACTGTAAGGCCGCCGAAGCCTGCTGACAGTAAGGCACGAATTCCTTCTTCTGGCCATTCTGCATTTTTATCAGTTTTAACAGCATTTTTTGCAATAACTGTTCTACTAATCTCTTCAACTTTTTCTAAAAGTTTAGAAGTTTCCGAATACATAGATTATTTACTCCTTTATATACAGTTTAAACGTCAACCATTATCACTCTTATGATAGCTATCTAGCAATTTATAAAGTTGTCTATATTCTATAAATGGAAATTGGAAAAGTATTTAATTATCTTATTTCCTAAAGGCTTTCTGTTTCTAACAGTCTTTTCAAGCTGCTATCAATAGCTTTGAAGTCTTCAGGAGAAATGCCTAGCATAGTAAAATGACCCCACGGTGATGGGATTGAAACTAACTCACTCCGAGGAATCATTTGTTGCTCTTTCATACTATCCGCAGGAGATATAAACATATCTTGCTCGAAAGAAATAACAAAAACGTTAGCCGTGATACTCGCCAAGGCTGCGGATAAGTCTCCATTTGTATGTAAACTTACATCTCCTGAATTCCATTTCTTCGCCATACAAAGCAAATTATTGGGATCCATTGGTAAGAACCAGTTTTCCCACAAACCTTTAAGTAGGTCTTCTTTAGAAGAAAAACCATAATCTGCCCAAAGCTCATCATTATAAAAGTTTTGACAAACACCCATCATTGCAAAAACATGGGACAGTCGTCGTAAACCCACTTCTACGTCTGATGATTCTTTGTATGCACCATTGTTCCATGCTGGATCTGATGTTAATGCTTCACAAAATACATCTACATATAACGAGCAATGTGGTGTAGTTTTTGCCGTTCCAGCTATAGGTGCTGCGCGCTCAACCATGTTGGGGTAGCGAACAGCCCATTCATAGGTTTGCTGTGCGCCCATAGACCAACCAGTGACTAACTGTAAATGTTTAACACCAAGATGAGTGAGCAATTGATTTTGTGCTCTTACATCATCGCCAATAGATAAATTTGGAAAGTATCCTGCTTGATAAGGACCATTGGTATTATGCGGTGATGTTGATAATCCCCCACCTAATTGATTAGGAATCACAATAAAATATTTTTCAGGATCTAATGCCAATCCTTCACCAACATAAGGTGCCATGGCTGAATGTGTACCAGAAAACATTACTGGAAACAGAATTGCATTATCACCTTGGGAATTAAGTTTCCCATAACAGGTATAGGCTAACGTTGCTCCTCGAAGTGTTTCACCACCTTCCAATACAAAATCACCAAGTTCATAAACTTCAAAATCACCATGCTGTTCCGATGTGTAATAGTTATTGTCTGACATATTTTTTCTCCCTCTATAATTAGGTAATGTAAACTCTATATTTAGATTTTTTCTACTATGTTCTAACATATGAACAATAGACACTATTCATCAATTTACTAACCCGTATTTCTACTTATTGCTTTTTCTTAGATTAAAGCAAGTAATGTACAAAGGTAAAATTTCATGACTCTATTTTATCTATTAGTTAAATTGTGGAATGAAAGAACCTATTAAAGCTAGTATTCATTGCAGCGTTATAGCAAGTTGAACTGGTACAGTCTTGTTGATGTTATTTTTGAATAACCCTGAAGACTTTATTTTTATCACGCCTCTCTATCACTAATTCTTGCTCTATTGCATTGCTATAGTGGGAAATCACTTCACCTTCGATTATTTTTGATGCGACTATTGACGAATAATAATTTATTCTGCCAAAGGACTCTAATAATGAGGATATATTGTCCATTACCTCTTGATCATCATTAATAATTAAAATCCCTTCGGGTTTTACTCTCTCCCATGCTTTTAATACAAGCGTAGCCATTTTTTCTTTTGATGTTTTGTCTGATAAACAATCGATTAGACAGACAATATCGTAATCTGGCAAATAGTTTAACGTCTCTATTTCACCGTTATTTACAGGTATATAACGGTCATGAATTTCATGATAAAAACTATTAACTAACAGCTTATAATCAAGCAAAGACTGGTTTTCTATGGTGAAACATATCGTCTGTTTTATTTTGATATAATTACTCAAAAGGCATTCAATTCCAAGAAGGCCATTACTATTACCTACATCGCATAGTGAAACTGCTTGTTTTCTGCCAAAACAATCTTGAATAATCTTTTCTACAATTGCTGAATTATTTGAGTTATTCCAGTATATTTGCCCCAACTTAAATAATGATTCACAAGTACTAATTGAGCTATTTTGCATACTTTGGCGGATAACAATATTTGCACCTTGGGCAAAAAAATACTTTGCTGTACTCCTAGTCATTGCAGGCCATTTTCTGCCTACTCTCATCGACATAACACCATCATTTTCAGCCCAGATATTACTTGTCCCTTTCCAGCGGCTACGACTAAGAAATAAACTCTCCAATATACTTCTAGACCATAGGTTTTTTTCTGCAGCCTGCATTTCAGGATATACAGGTAAAATTATACAACCACTTGGTTTTATCCTTGTCAGTAAGTATCGAAGAAAAGATGTGCCCCAATTATTTGCAAATAATGGGAAGCTGGGTCCTATATATATTCGCTCAATAGAAAAAGCAGGGAATGGGAAAAATATGCTGCCCACCTTTCCATCATTAAAATCAATATTAAAATGTTGAGAGTTTAGGGTTAAGTTGTAGATATCTTCATTCGGTTGAATTTGATTGTTTACATCTCTTTTGGCAGATAAATAATAATTTAAGTCTTCAGTAATATACTTTTCATGCTTATGTAATATAAGATCTGTCATAAATGAATTTTGTGAAATAATTAAAAGGAAATGGTCTGTTTAGAATTGATTAAATGTAATTCTTCATACCTGATTATGATAAATTAAACTGTGTAAAGATTTTTGTCGTATCAACTAATCTGATTAGTAAGACATTGAAAACTTTAACTCGTCGATTAATGTTTTCGTTAGAGATGCTGCTGTTTGTCGCCGACCTAATGAGTAGGAA
The DNA here is from genome assembly GCA_013215775.1 of Piscirickettsiaceae bacterium. Classification (GTDB taxonomy): domain Bacteria; phylum Pseudomonadota; class Gammaproteobacteria; order Nitrosococcales; family Methylophagaceae. Next base: position 25,568 of record JABSQO010000016.1, on the reverse strand, counting down.
GCACCAGCCCAAAAGGGTAGATATTCATATCGACCAATATCAGCTGCTTTAGAACGTATACTTGATGTTAATTGACCTTGATATGGAAAAGATGCTGCTCGATACGGCTTCATCTCTTTTGCAAATCTATTATTAAGTACACGAGCATATTTCCCTGTAAAACTATCACTAAGACATGTTTCTACTTGATGCTGTAGCAGTGCTTCAAGGTAGTAGCTTTCTACTTTAGCTTCATCTGTAAATAAATATGCTGTACCCAACTGACAGGCATCTGCTCCATTTGAAATATGTTGGACTATTTGCTGGCCGTTCATTATCCCGCCTGAGCTAATAATGGGAATGGATACAGCTTGTTTTGTTTGCTTGAGAAGTAACTGCGTTTCTGGGCCACCGTTGCCATCTGTTAGAAATGATGCACGATGACCGCCGGCATTGCTCCCTTGCAATATTACAGCGTCAAAACCCTCATTTTGAACTAGTTTTGCTTCGTCAGTACTTGTTGCAGTTGCAATTACAATTTTGCCACTTTGTTTAAGTTTTTCGACAATATCAGGGCTTGGAATGTCAAAAGTGAAAGTAACAATTGGAACTTCCGTATTAAGAATAGCGTCTATCTGTAAGTTTAAATCGGGTAAGTTAGCTATTTTCTGGTTGAATAGTACTGACTCATCAATTTCTAGCTGTTGATAGTATGGTATTAATGCTTTAATTTCTTCCGAATTTTTATTTAGGCTTGGAATGGTTTGTTTTTGTCTTGCAAATAAATTAATTGCAAAAGGCTTATCAGTGAGTGATAAGGTTTGGTTACATTGTTGTTTTATTTGTTCTGGTGTTAAGTTGCCTAATGCCAATGTTCCTAACCCCCCTAAATTAGAAACTATAGCAACCATTTCTGGACTGCTATAGCCTCCTACCATTGGGGCTTGGACTATTGGCCATTGAATCCCGACTAATTCCGTGAAACTAGTATTAGTAAGCATTTTAGTTTAATTGATGTTTGTAAAAATTAAACTGGTGTTGGATTCAACATGTTTTTTACTTCACTGATTTTATTTGCGGGAAAACCACCTTTTTCAGCATGAGACAAAATAGCTTCTTTATTAGACGCATTATATAGGCAATAGACTTTGTTATCCGTTACATAACTATGAATCCATTCTATTTCCGGGCCCATATCTTTTAAGATTGAACAAGATTTTTGTGTAATTTCAGCCATATTTTCTTGTGTCCAATCCCCTGCTCCATCGATCTCTCTTTCAATAATAAATTTAGGCATACTTAGTCCTTTGTAATTATAATTTACGTTTATATAACCAGTGTTCTGATTAATTTCTTACTGTATACACTTTAGTGTTAAAACAAATAAAATCAGCCCGTTATATTGCAGGGCTGATTTTAGTGTTCTATTACTGCTGATATTCTATTTAGCAGTCAGTGCTTGAGTTGTCATATTACCGTTGACAATAGCAGGACGTGTAGCCCATAAAACTGCTAATATTTCATCTTGTTCTTTTTGTGCAACATTGTTCTTAGTCAATGCATCCATAATGTCATCAACAACTGCATTAAACTCCATTTCACTGATGTTCATATTGCTATGTCTTTCAGCTAAATCCATACCTGTATATTCAACATCGCCACCCGTTGCTACTGCAAATATTTCGAACACAACTTGTTTGACACGTACTGGATCACTATAAAGAAAGCGTGCTTTTATAATTGGGTTGTTAGTATGATTAGTCCAAACATCTTCTACAATTGCTCTAGTGCCCTTTTCACCACCAATGCGTTCATAAAGCGTTGGACCTGCTGGAGCTGCCGTTACTGCTTCATCAGCCATTACATTCATTGATGCAAGTGAAGAACATAGAACGCCAACAATGGCTATGCTTTTAATAAAATTTTTCATGTTTAATTTCCTATAGTAAATGTAACGTTTATTCAAAATGCCATGTAAGACCAAACCCAACATGCCACGAACTAACTTCTTCATTGGTATATGTACCGTAATCACCTTTTTCGATTATCACGAAACTCTGTGCCAATGCCTGATACAGTAGTTAACAGCACCTAATGTGCCATCAAAGCCTAAGCCTCTTAAATTTTGAGTGACGGCTATTCAATTACTCTATTGTTTAGGTTTATGAGTAATTAAGATTGATTTTAGTTAAACCATTCATATGGTTTTTCACCGGCCACTTTGAAATAAATCGACATATTGACTAAATGTGTTACCAATAAAGCCGTACCAATTCCAACTGCCCAAAGTGGTTGACGAAAATTTTCTAATGCGCCTATGTCATACAGCCCATAACCCACGATTCCAGTCCATATAGCCATTACGACTATTGCTTTAAATGAAGCCATTTTTTACCTCCAAAACTAATAATTTATATATTTAACTTATGCACTTGCAATAGGATTAGCATTACTTTTATCCAGAAATTTATCAAAGAAAATTTCATCATTACTCATGCCGTTTTTCACTAAAACATCTATCGCTGCATCTATCATTCCAGGCGGTCCACACAGGTATGCCTGTCCAGACAGTGCAACGCCATCATCGAGAATACAATCTATGCAAGAACCCATTCGACCTTCCCATGAGCTATCTTCTTTTTCCTGCGAAAGGCAGGGTATATAGACAAACTTTCCTAGATTATTTTTTTCCCAATCTACAGCTAATTGACTGATCAAATCGCCACAATAGAGATCAGCCTCCGTTCTCGCTCCAAAGATAAAACGAACATCTCGCTTAACCCCAGACTCCAATGCTTGCTGCAAAACACTGATGATTGCGCTCATTCCACTACCACCAGCGATACATAGCATTGGTAGCTCATCTTCTTTTAAACCAAACAAACCATATGGCCCTGACATTTTTAGAGATTGGCCAGTTCGTTCTTCTTTGAACAACCATTCAGTGAATTCTCCACCTGGAACCTTTCTAATATAAAATTTAAATTGGTTCTGATCTGCATGTGGTGCTGTTGCAAATGAATAGTTTCTACCTTCTAAGTCTGGCAATTTGAGATCTGCATACTGACCCGCATGGAACAGACTTACTCCTTTGGGTAAATCATTAGGATCAATTTCAATGATGACCTCTTTAATATCATGAGTGAGATCATTTATCTCTGTAATTACTGCATCCGACTCCCAGTGATTTTGTTTTTGGCTATCGTCAAGTAAATCAACTTCGATTGTTACATTAGATCTTAATTGCGTTTGACATGCCAAGATATAGCCATCTTGTAACTCATCTCCTTCCAATACATAACTAAAGTCAGCGAGTGCTTTTATCTTTCCATCAACCAGTTTGCATTTACATGTACCACAGCTACCCACACGACAATCATGAGGCCATGCAATATCTGCTTCTAAGGCTGCTTTTAGTAAATTGTCTCCGGCTCTAACTATGAGCATCTCGCCTGAGTTAATTTTAGTTTCGTAATCTTGCTTTTTATTTTTAAAAAATCCAAACATGGTGGCTACTTCTTGTTAATTAAGATGAGATATTTCGATATTACGCATTAATACTGACAGAACGCATTTTGTTATTGCTTATTTCATCGAGTGAAGGTAATACCGTATAAGCAACGTAGTTTTCTTTACTTGTGCTCTTTCTTACTTTCATATGAGACCACCATGTTTTGACGGCAGGTAAGGCATCAATCAACGCCTCATTACCATACAGGCAGCACGCATGAATATAGGGTGCCCAGTGAATATCAGCTAGACTGAAGTCACCCACAATATAATCACCACGTTGAACTTTTGTTTTGAGCTGATTTTCCAGTTTTGACAATATAGTTTTAACTGCTTCAAGAGCAGTAGCATCTGAATTACCATCACTGATTTTTTTTACTTCTGGTGCAAACACCTTCTGAGCAACATGCGCCCATTGATATAGTTGTGTTCTTGCTACAGCATTTCTTGGAATTAGTGAGTTACCGAAACCTTTGTCATCAAGATATGACAAGATAGCCTCTGTTCCATACACATAGAAATCGGAATCTTTAAGCATAGGTAAACTACCGAAAGGCGAACCGTCTTTGATTTGAGCTAAATCTGAATCCTGGTTAGGGTCAATACCTATACCATTAATATCAATTCCTTTTTCAGCTGCCGCAAATAAACATTTACTTGTATTTGCACATCCAGTAACACCATAAAGTACTTTTGCATTTGCTAAATTATCACCAATAGCCATTATCTCTCTCCTACCTTTATATTTTTAGGTTTAAAAATGATTTAGTCTTCGCTTGTTAATGCACCAGATGGACACTTTGCGATACTTTCTTTTATCTGTTCGTCGGTCGCATTTTCAGTGCTAATGACAAACTTTCCATCTTCAACTTTATACAACGATGAGTAATTTGTGACGCATACTCCAGCGTGTTGACATACGTTTTCATCCCAGTTTACTTTCACGTTATTCCCCTTTTGAATAAATTAGACATGAACTATTTCAGGGCGCATTGACCAGAGCGCAGCTAGAATTTCATCTTTTTCTTTTTGGCCTGCATTGTGTGTTTCGAGTGCCTTTAAGACATCATCAACAACCGCATTAAATTCCTCTTCTGATATATTCATCCCCGTATGGGCTGTTAACATATCGTCTCCGGTGTACTCCTCTTTGCCGCCAAAGCCAGCACACATAAACTCTGTTACTTTTCTTATAACTTCTTCGGCATCACTATTTGCGTATCTATTTTTAATAGCTTCATTCTTGCAATGATTATTAAATGTGGTGGTTGCTAAAGACTCAATACCATCATGGCCACCTAATCTGTCGTATAAACTTTCTTCACTCATATTTCACCTCTTAAAGTTCGTGATAGTGAGATAGCCGGGATAAATCCCGACTATCTTTGTCACACTATTGTTACGAGATTTTTGCGTATGATGAGGGGACATCCTCATTAACTTCATAATTTGCTTGAGAATTAATTCTTTGTGCAATAGCTCGTTCACCCTCTGAAGCAAAGTCCCTATCCCATGTCGCCAGTTTTTTCTTATAAACTGAGTGCCAAAGTGGTGGGACACATGCAATCATCAACTCAGTGAAATATCCCCACCCTGGATTTGGAGAACCTACTTCATCCAACTCCCAGAAATGCGTTTCACCACGGTCATGATGATCACCTTGCCGTCCAATTTCGATAAAGAACCAAGCTGTAAACATATTATCGTTATCCCATGAATGGCGATAATCAATTGGCTGACCTTTTTCTCGAATAAGACCATAATGCTCCATGTAGTTGAGTGCTTCTAGCTCGAAGTTTGATACAGTCCAAATTAAGAACATACATGCAATACCAATCGGACCACCCACCCAAGCGAACAGAATCATTGTTGGTAAACTCATAAGGTAACCACGAATCCAACGATTATCTAAAGAGATAAATGATTTTCCTAACTTGGCTAATCGTACTTGTTCCATTTTGTATAAAAATTTTGATTGACCCATGTGAGATAACCAAAAATGTCTATAGAGGGAACGACCGCGTGGTGATGTTGCAGGATCGTCTTGATGCGCTAATTCTAGATGGTGGTTGTATACATGTGCATAACAGAAGTGTGATGAACCACTTAAACCCATCATTAAACGAGAAAGTATGAAACTAAAGCCTTTTGTATGTGCTAATTCATGACCAAAAATAATCCCGATACCAGCAAAAATACCTGTTGATAAGGTTGCACCGATTAGTTCAGCTCCTGAAACACCCATTTGAATAGGTATACCCATAAACATACCTGGCTCAATAGGAACACCATTTACGTATTGAAATATTCGCCATGCCATTACAAGCTGTAAAAGCACAAACACTGGCAACATTGTGTACATTACTGCATTTTGTAATCCAGCGATTCCATTTGTTTCGCCATTCTCATCAAAACCAGCGCCCTTTGGATGAAAGGGTATACTCAAGGTATCTAATAGAACGCCCACTCCAAACAACACTACTCCGGTCCAAGCTAATGGCCCACCAATTAATACGCCCATCATACTCACCAGAATGAGTATTGGCGCCATAAAGTACCTAATATTAATTAAAATCTTTTTCATGACATTCAGTTCTCCCCAACAATTGTCGTTATGAATTTACATTGGAGCTTGCCAGTCTGATTACCAACAATTCTCTCTAGTCGAAAGTTTTCCAACTGAGATGTACTTTAAGTTTCTATTGAGATTTTGGATATACGTATATATCCCTAGTGTTTTTGTGAGGGTTTATTATTGTCTGCTTTCAATGGCTTACACTATTTTATGAAGTTGTAATTATAATTAAAATCGCCTTAATTCATAAGTAAAATTACGTATCAACATATCATCTACTATCCTTCATGCTGTCGATACAATAAGTTATTGGCAATATATAATGAAGTTCATGAGTGCTTGGTTTAAAAAACAAACGAAACCATCTCAGAAGATGATAAAGCCCACATTGCTAGAGTCTAGGCAAACAGGGTCGTGTGGTGGAATGAGTACTACGGAATTAAAAATTCGTATTGAATTAATATTGGATGGAATTAAAACTAAAGACTCAATTATGGGTTCAGTTACCCAACTAGCAGGCCTTAGTCATGCGTTACAGACTCAATTTTTAGCCCAACTTTCTAAATTATCAGAACTGTCTATGTCTCATGCTTATTCAGTAATGCTGGTATATACACCTGCTATAAATAGTATGGATAGAGATGAACATAAGCAATGGATGGAACAAATCATACTGGCCTTAAGTTCTAGTCAGCTAGACGAAGCCAATAGATTAATTAAAAACTATTCAGAATTCAACTTACAAATAAATAAGTCAACCACTTCATTCTCAAATGTCGTTGATGTATTAGAAAAACTTATCTTTTCAATAACTCAACAAGAGTTGTCTTTAATTCGTTTAGATCCCTCTAGTGACCAGCGTCCATATACAAATGGAAAAAGCATTTTCTTGCCTGAATCAATTAGTTTATTTGACAATTATCAAGATAATTACTTGCTCTATAAAATCATGACTTTTCAACTACTTGGGCAAATTGAATTACAAACAAATAGTGCCTTAAAAGACATTAAAGAAGGTGTTATTGAATACGGTGATCATTTTCTTGATATATTTTCCACACTAGAAACCTTAAGAATAAATCATTATCTTAAAAAGAAATTTCCTGGCATTTGGAAAAACATCCTCTCAATACATGAAAAATTAACTATAGATACTTATCCGGAGTATATTTTTTCTGAACATACCGCGACTACTGTTTTTGATAGCTTAGCTTGGATAAGACAGTTTGGTATTAAAAAAAAGATTTTTGACTCATTCCCATATCAAAGTGATTTTTCACCTGAAAAGTTATCACAAAATACAGCTGACACAAGTTCGGTTCAGCCTCCTCCTCTCATGATGAATATATATGAAAATAACAGTGAAATAACTGAGGACAAAAATAATAATCAGGTTCCAGAACGTATCTATTTTAAACACAACACCAAATCAGAACCCTCCATTTCTACAAATCACTCTCATACTGATATTTGGCAAAATTTAGCCGAAACCATAGAGCATCATCACGTAAAACAGGAAATATTGAGGGATGAGCAAAAACAAAATAGTTATTTATATCCGGAATGGGACATTTCACTAAAACAATATCGAAATAATTGGTGTCGAATTGAAGAAATCGCTATCGACCAAAATATAAATGAAACACACATCACAGATGACCTTGAGTTGAGGTTTTTTGAAAAACGTATAAAAAAATCATTAGATCTAATTATTAATGATCAAAAACTTATTCGCTATCAAGCTGACGGAGATGACATCGATATTGATGCATGGGTAGCTGCTAAGTCTAATAAAACGAAACATGCTGATGATTTTCAAAACATCTATATTAGAAACAATAAAAATGGTCGTAGTATTGCTATTTTATTTGCAGTTGATATTAGTGGTTCAACAGCGGGTTGGAAGAACAAGATCATCAAACAGTCAACATGGTTGCTATCACGTACATTAGCTAATCTAAATGACCAATACGCTATCTATGCATTCTCCGGTTCGGGACGTGAACACTGTCATATCTATCCAGTTAAGAAGTTTGACGAAAACTATAATAATGATATCAAACAACGCATTTTTTCTCTTAAACCACAGCAATATACACGAATGGGGGCCGCTATCCGGCATTTAAGTAAAACCTTAAAACAGACCGATGCTAAAACTAAAATTTTATTCGTTCTTACAGATGGTAAGCCTGATGATATTGATGGCTATCGTGGACATTACGGCATTGAAGATACTCGCCGTGCATTTAATGAAGCAAAAGCCCTTCACATTACTCCATTTGTATTGACGTTTGACGAAGAAGCTATGGATTATTTGCCTCACATGCTTGGGAAGAAACATTTCCGACTGATATCGGATATCACTATGTTACCTATTCAAATTTCAACTATTTATAAACAATTAACGACATAATATAACTACTATGAATACAAATACTATCATTAATAACTCAGAATATATCATTCATGAGAAACCCTACTATCTACCTATAGCTAACGAGGTTGAGATATTCAATGCCGCATTGGCTGAAAATATACCTGTTCTACTTAAAGGTCCCACAGGTTGTGGTAAAACACGTTTTATGGAATATATGAGTTGGTATCATAAACGGTCATTGATTACCGTTTCATGTCATGATGACTTAACAACTGCTGATTTAGTCGGCCGATATTTGATCAAAGATAATAGTACTGTTTGGCAAGATGGGCCATTAACAACAGCTGTTAGAAATGGCTGTTTCTGTTATTTAGATGAAATTGTTGAGGCCCGCAAAGATACAATAGTAGTTATCCATCCATTGTGTGATGACAGACGAATATTACCTCTTGAAAAGTTAGGTCAGCTTCTAAAAGCATCACCTGATTTTTGCCTTACAATGTCCTACAATCCTGGTTATCAAAGTGTAGTGAAAGATCTCAAACCAAGTACGCGACAACGTTTTATTGCCATAAATTTTAGTTATCCAACTGAGGAAGTTGAAAAAATAATAGTTCATGAAGAATCAGGACTATCTATTCAGCAATGTGAGCATCTTGTTAAATTAGCAAATATGACAAGAAATCTCGTTGGCAACGGACTAGAAGAAGGTGCAAGTACACGTTTACTTGTTCATACAGCAAAACTAATTAATCGTGGTTTTAAGTCAGACATAGCATGTAAGTGTGCAATTGCAGATTCAATAACTGATGACGATGAAACCAAAACATTATTACATGAGATGATTGATACTATTTTTTAATAGTCTATTAAAAAATAGTAATTCATATCGACCAAGATAATAACTCTTGGCCACGATTATTCTACTTATCTCACAGGGTTTAATGGTAGGTACGCATTTGACCCACGACAACACCCTGAATAGCTAAGCGCTTCGCTTCAATCGTAACCGGTTCATAACTCACATTAGCGGGCATTAAGGTAATGGTTTCATCCTCATTCAGGAGCATTGTTTTTAAGGTAGCATCATAGCCATCGACGAGTGCCACTACAATGTCACCATGCTTGGCTGTTTGTTGAGATTGAATAACAACATAATCACCATCCAGAATGCCTTTATCAATCATTGATTCGCCATTTATTTTTAGTACAAAGCGATCTTTACCAGCAAACATCTCACCTAAATCAATTTCTGATTCATCTGGTATTGCTTCAATCAATCGACCTGCTGCAATCTTGCCTAACACCGGTAATTTTAAGGAGTTAGGCTCATCATAATTAAAGCTCTGTTCAACTAGACTAAGGCCTCGTTCACGACCAACTTGTCGATGGAGTAAACCAGCATCAACTAATACTTGAATATAGCGATGTGTAGTGCCACGAGAAGTAATGCCTAAGCCTTCCGCGATCTCATTTATTAATGGAGCCTTACCATAATCAGCCATGTAATTACGGATAAAATCTAGCGTATCTTGTTGACGTTGCGTTATCATGTTCTCTCTCCGTTCTCTATGAGAAAATATAGAGAATAAAGAAAGAAAAATCAACTGTTATTTTTGTTCGTGCTCATCATCAACAATATTTAACGTCTCAGCTGTGGAGAATTATTTTCGAGCGATTTGCTGAAGAAATTCAAGTTGAAGCTAAATCACAAGGTTTTAATTCCTTGCTTTTGATAATATCTTCTAATATAGTTTCGAAGTGAATTTTTCCCGATACATGCAAAAACGAACTTTATTTCTGTGGGTATTACTGCTGTCTATCGCAGTCATATCTGCACAGGGATCAGTATTGCATGTACACAGCTTTGGTTCAGGCCACGACTCACATGACAGTATTGCCCCCGAAATAGCTGCGCAACATTCACATCAAAATACAATTCATTTAGCTAAAGATAGCTCTCATTCTGATCACCACGGTGAAGTGATTTCAGAGCTCAACACCAATCACCAAGCACTACTAAAGAACGCCTCTAGTAATAACACTATCTTGGCGATATTAGCCTCAGTCGTTACCTTGCTAATAGATAGCGGTTATTCACCAGGAATAGTTCACCGTCGAGATAACAACAATGTTGCTTCTGTTCGACGCTACTTATTTTCCCCCCCTTTACGCGCACCTCCTTTTTAACACTCCTTCCCAATAAAAGTTTGTTTACAGAGCGGTAGTTTTCGCTTGCATTAAACAATTGTGTCTTAATTTAAGATGTTATTTATGCCTTCGCATACACGAAGTGCATAGGAGTGATTCATGTTAATTGTTATAACCCGACAAGGTTTCAAGCAAGCCTTGAGCCTGTTCTTAGGTATAGTTTTATATAGCAGCTTGCCAGTAGCTGTTTTTGCACAACAAAATAATTGGACTTTAGAAAGTAGTATTGAACGGGGTATTGATATTTCACCTGAAATACAAGGTGCCGTTGCCACTGTTAACGCCAAACAAGGCGCTTTAACACAAGCTGGCGCTTGGCCCAACCCTCAGATTGAATTACGTGTAGATAATAAAATCAGTAAAGATAAGGGTTCAAGCGGTGCTGACTTTACTCAGTTTGCCTATAGCCAGCCTTTACCTATTAGTGGTCGTATTGGCCATCAACAAGCTGTCGCCAAATCAGAACTTAATGCCGCCCAAGCCCAACATGCTTATCAACGTGTCGTTATCGAGTATCAAGTTGCACAGCGTTATCATCATTTACAATTGTCATCAGAACGCATGCTACTTGCAGAGCAACGATTAGAGCTGGCAAAAAAGTTACAACATATTGGCCAACGCCGTGCACAAGCAGGCGAACTCTCTCATTTAGAAAAACTACGTTTAGATCTTATTCGTGAGTCTGCACAACAGATATTAGACAAATCAGAGGGTTCTTATAATGAAGCATTGGCTAAATTTCGTACTTATTTAAACCTGTCATCTGAATCTCAACCCGAACTGCAATCTCTCAAGACGTTTAACGCTATAGCCTCGCTGCAATCATTGCAGCAACAGCAGTCACAACATGCCTTATTTCAAGTCGCTCAATATCAAGTGGATGCAGCTCGTTATCATGTGGACTTAGCAAAATCAGAGCGTTTGCCTGATCCGACTTTACGTTTATTTTATGATCAAGATTTACTTAATGGTCGCCAACAAAGTGCGTTAGGAATCGGTATCGGAATTACCATTCCTCTTTGGGACAATAAAAAAGGCCGCATCAAGGAATCTCAAGCACGTGTCATTAAAAGCCAAACGGATAGGCAAGTCATCATTCGTGACTTAGAAAGCCAATTACAACAAAGTTATTTGCATTTAAGTCATCTTGTTCAGCAGGGCGAGCATTATCGGACACGCGTTTTAGAACCCGCCCAACAGGTATTTGATCTCACCAGAAAAGCTTATACCAGTGGTGAAGTGGAAATTCTGTCTTTGATCGATGCCAATAACACTTATTTTAACTCTCATGAACGTTACCTAGAATTACTACAAGAAGCTTGGCTAGAAGCGTCGGAAGTTCGCCTTATTGCTGGACAATCTCTTGTAAACAAACAGGACTCATAATTATGAACAAACATTTAATTAGTTTATCTTTTTTATTACTGCCTCTTTTGAGCAATGCGGGACAAATACAACTGACATCAACACAACTAGAAAATGTCAGTTTGACGACCACTAAAGTAATGGTTCGTGAAGGTGTTTTACAGCTAAAACTAAATGGTATTTTGGCGGCTGATCAACGTAAAACATATCGCGTCGCCCCCGTCATCGATGGCGTGGTGACGTCGTTAAATGTCGTTTCTCATGACAGAGTAAGCAAAGGCCAAGTCTTGGCAACACTGATCAGTAATAGTTTAGGTCAAGCACAGGCTAATTATCTTGAAGCCTTAGCCCGATTTGAACTGACTCAATCTGAACGTGTTCGGATCAAGGATTTGTGGCAAGAAGGTATTGTAGCTGAGAGCCGTTGGTTAAAGGTTGATAGTGAATATAAATCTGCACGTGCCACCTTAAACTCAAGGCAACGTTTATTATCCTTAACTGGCTTGTCTAAAACACAGATTCAACAGTTAATTAAACAACCTAATCGCTTGGCCAAATTTGAACTTATCAGTCCGATTAATGGTGTTATCACTGCAGTTGATATTGAATCAGGGCAACGACTCAATGAGGGACAAGCAGCCTTTCATGTTGATGATTTAAGTACACTTTGGGCGATGGTTAACATCCCTGTCGCGAGCTTAGCTCAAGTCAAAATAGGCAGTGAGACTGAAATTCGTGTTCAGGCTACGCCTAACAAACATTATTTAGGCACACTTGAATCATTGAGTAGTGAAGTAGAACCACAAAGTCAAACGGTGACTGGGCGAATCGTCTTGGATAATAGCGAGGGTACGTTACGACCGGGCATGTATGCTGAAATTAGTATTGCCAATGAAACCACTGAAGCCTTAATGGTGCCTGCTAGTGCAGTGTTTAACATGGGTGAGAAAAATTATGTATTTCAGGTGGTGGATAAAGATAGTTTTGAATCGATAGCGGTTGAACTAGGCCACAATACCGGAGACTGGATCGCAATCATTAGTGGTATTAATGAGAATGCAGTTATCGTCAGTAGTGGCGTTGCTGAACTTAAGTCTCATTTACAATATCAAGGAGGAGAATAGAAAATGATTGCTGCTTTAATTCGTTTTTCATTAACTCAACGCTTGATGATCCTGCTACTTGCTGCGGCATTGATCGTAACCGGCTTATGGGCATTTAAAAGCCTACCTATTGATGCTTTTCCTGATATTGCCTCACCACAGGTCCAAGTCATCGTTAAAGCGCCAGGTTTATCACCCACGGAAGTGGAAAATCGTATTACCTTCCCCATTGAAGTTGAAATGCAAGGTCTTCCGCGACAGACCGTATTACGTTCTACCACTAAAAATGCATTAAGTATTATTACTCTCGATTTTGAGGATGGCACTGATATTTACTGGGCTCGGCAACAAGTTGCTGAACGATTAAACCTAGTGTGGAGCGAACTCCCTGCTGGGGTTGAAGGTGGGCTAGGGCCCATTACATCGCCTCTAGGTGAAGGCTATATGTATCGAGTCGAAGGTGAAGGTTATAGCAACCAAGAACTACGACGCATACAAGATAGGGTGATCCGTCCACGCCTACGCACTGTCGACGGTGTGGCGGATGTTAATTCACTGGGTGGTGAAGTTAAAGTTTTCGAAGTGGTTGCTAATCCAGAGAGCTTAATGGCCTATGGCTTAAACCTAAATGACTTAGAAAGCGCCTTAAGAAGTAATAACCGTAATGCCGGCGGTGATCGTATTAATCGTAATAATGAAGTCTTATTGGTACGAACCGTAGGACAACTGCAAGATTTAAATGATATTGCCAGCATTACGATTACCAACCGTAACGGCCTTCCTATCCATATTAGTGATGTTGCCGAAGTACGCATTAATTCACTTACTCGCTATGGTGCCGTAACGGCTGATGGTGAGGGAGAAATCGTAACCGGACTAGCGCTCATGCGTAAAGGTGCGAATAGTCGAGACACCATTGAAGGTGTTAAGCGTGAATTGGAGGCATTGCAATCTGCACTACCAGAAGGTGTCACCATTGTGCCTTTTTACGATCGTACTGACTTAGTGACTCAGGCGATAGCCACCGTAGAAAAAGCATTGGGCGAAGCCGTCGTATTAGTATTACTGGTATTAATTATTATGCTGGGTAATCTGCGTGCTGCTTTAACGGTGGCAATGATCTTACCGTTATCAGTATTATTCACCTTTATTATGATGCGGTTCTTCGGCGTTACTGCCAACCTAATGTCTTTGGGCGGCTTGGCAATTGCCATCGGTATTCTAGTTGATGCCGCTGTCGTTGTGGTTGAGAATATTCATACTCAATTGAGTCGAGCTCCAAAAGGCGTTAGTCGTATCCACATGATTTACCGTGCAGTATTGGAAGTGGCGACACCGGTTATTGTCGGTGTCCTTATCATTATTGTTGTCTTCCTACCGCTATTTAGCCTGCAAGGATTAGAAGGCAAAATGTTCACCCCATTAGCCGTGACCATATCCTTTGCGCTCATCGGTTCATTGCTACTGTCACTGACGGTTATACCCGTCATTGCAGGTTTATTAATGCGTGGAGGACATGAAGAAGATGGGCTACTATCAAGAGCATTAAAAAAAGTCTATTTGCCGGTAATGCGCTGGGCGCTGAAATACCGTAAAACTTCCGTTGCCAGTGCACTGGTTGGCTTGTTGATTGCGATTGCAATATTCCCTTTAATTGGTAAAGAATTCATGCCGGTCATGGATGAAGGTAATACCGTGGTGATTATTGAGAAATTACCGAGCATCTCGCTTGAGCGGTCATTAGAACTGGATGCGCCTTATCAAAAAGCCATGATGGAAATTCCTGAAGTAATTGGTGTGGTATCTCGCACCGGTGCTGATGAGTTACGTCTTGATCCGATGGACCTTTATCAAACAGATAATTTTTTGATTACCAAGCCTCGTAATGAGTGGACGATTAGCCTTGAAGAGTTTCAAGGCAAGTTGCGTGAAAAACTCGATGGCTTTATTGGTATCGACTATGCCTTCACTCAACCTATTGATATGCGCGTGTCGGAAATGCTCACTGGGGTACGTGCAGCAATGGCGATTAAACTCTATGGTGATGATCTTAATATTCTGGAAGAGAAATCGAAACAAATCGAAGCCTTAGTGAATGATATTACTGGTGCTGTCGATGTGTTTCGTGGCCAACTTTCAGGTCAAACTTATCTGCAAATTGATATTAAACCGCAAGCGATTTCTCGGTTTGGCATTAATGTCGATGATATTAATCAACTTATAGAAGTGGCGGTTGCTGGCCGTGTTGTGACAGAAGTAATACAAGGAAATCAACGTATTGGCGTGCTACTTCGTTATCCTGAACAGGCTCGCAATACCCCAAATGCAATAGCTAACCTCTGGGTAGAAACGCCTAATGGAGAAAAAATACCACTCCATAGCTTAGCTGATATTCATGAGGTTGATGGGCCGGTTGCCATCACCCGTGAATCTGGTAAACGACAAGTGGTGGTGCAAGCCAATGTTGAAGGGCGTGATGTAGTCGGTTTTGTTGATGAAGTGCAGGCTGCTATTGCCCGTGAAATACAATTACCTTCAGGTTATTACGTTACTTTTGGTGGCCAGTTTGAAAATCAACAACGTGCTGCTGCTCGACTTACATTGGTCGTCCCTATCAGCATTGCTCTTATCTTTGTGATGCTGTTCACTACGTTTCGATCCTTACGTCAAGCTGGCCTGATCATTCTGAACATTCCGTTTGCAATGATTGGTGGTGTCATTAGTTTGTATTACTCCGGCTTATACCTATCCGTGCCCGCTTCTGTAGGGTTTATCACTTTATTTGGTGTCGCTGTACTTAACGGCGTGGTCATGGTGAGCTACTTTAATCAATTACGTGAAATGGGCCGTAGTGTTTTACAAGCGGTGCAAGAAGGTGCCGAGCGACGGCTTCGTCCCGTATTAATGACTGCACTGATTGCCAGCCTTGGACTTTTGCCATTATTGTTCTCAACCGGTCCGGGTTCTGAGCTGCAAAGACCACTGGCTATTGTCGTTATCGGTGGCCTTATTACCTCGACCTTATTAACCTTAATTTTATTGCCCACCTTATATGCGTGGCTAGAAGGCGCATCAGATGATAAAACCAAGCTGGAGACCTTATCATGAAAAATCTAACACTGATTGTTCGCACCAGTTTACAACAAGATCTCGCCGATCAGTTACGTAATATGGAGCAGGTTTCAGGATTCAGCTTTAGCCCTGTTGAAGGTCATGGCTTACAAGATGAGAATGATCCCTTTCTCTCTGCACGAGACAAAGTAGTGGGCTATACACCACGGATCCGAGTAGATATTTTACTTGAAGACGGTGATGTTGAGCCTGTACTTAATACCCTACGATCTGCAAGAAAAGGACTTGAACATAAAGGTCTTTACTGGGTCACCTCTGTAGAACAAAGCGGTCATTTATAAGCCAACTTTTAACGCCCATAGTCAAAGTGGAAGTAAGGTACAAAACACCATTACTTCTACTTAGGCTATCCGCTAAATAAACAATAGACTTCATCTCAGGAGAATAATAGATGTTATCCACATCCTATTTTTTAAACCGTATTACCTACATAACAGTAGGATTAATATTGCTGGGGCTATTTTCACAGATGGCCTTTGCTCATGGCATGTCTGATGCCGAAAAACTATCCATTATCGAAGGTGGGAATTTACGCTATATGTGGCTAGGTGCCACGCACATGCTATCAGGCTATGACCATTTGGCTTTTGTATTCGGCATTATCTTTTTCCTAACTACATTCCGTGATATTGCTAAGTACGTGACTGCCTTTACCTTGGGTCATAGTGTTACTTTGATCTTTGCGACTTTTAGCGCTATTCAAATGAATTACTTTTTAATTGATGCCGTGATTGCTTTGAGTGTTTGTTATATCGCTTTTTCTAATATTGATGGTTTCCGTAAATATCTCAATGTCTCGCCGCCTAATATGCTGTTGATGATTATTGGTCTAGGTCTCATACACGGCTTTGGTTTGTCCACTCGCTTACAAGAACTTCCTTTGAGTGAAGACCAACTATTACTGAATATTATCTCATTTAATGTGGGTATCGAATTAGGCCAGATCAGTGCGCTTGCACTTATGTTGATTGTGATTGCTGCATGGCGAAAAAGTCGCCGTTTTAAAACGTTTAGCCTAGTCGCCAACTATGCCCTTATCGCATTAGGTAGCTTTCTATTCCTTATGCAAATGCACGGTTATGAACACAGTACTAATGCTGAAGAATTCACCGCTACCACAGCAACAATTGAAAAAAAGAATGAACAGATAATAGTAGTCATAACTGACTCAACAGTAATACCGTGGACAGATACCATCACCATTACGATTGATGCTCGTGACTATACGGAATACAAATTATTCCTAGAAAATGGAGCGGTATTGGACTATCAGTGGCAGTCGGATAGTGCCGATGTATTCTTTGATTTTCATGGTGAACCTGCTGGTGATACCACAGGCTATTTTAAAAGTTATGCCAAGAACACCAACAATCAGGCAGGTGGCTCATTAACCACCTCTTTTGCCGGGACACATGGTTGGTATTGGAAAAATAGTAGTACAGCTCCGGTTACCATCACCTTAAATATAAAGGGTGATTACCAACGCTTAGATATAAAACAGGAGCCGATTCAGGCTTCCCTTTCAACAACTCACGATAGTATCGATTCACTTTTTTAGGAAATTTAGATTATGCGATTAAATATAGTATTACTAGGCCTTGTTTTTGCTGCAGGTACGTTTTTAGTGATGGCCGGCAGTAACGACCATGGACATGGACATGGACATGGGCATGATCACGGCAGCCCTATAGTGCAAGAACCCGTGAGCGAAGCCACAGCTGAAGACAAGGCTGTTGGCATTATTGCCTTACTTATTGAAAGAAAGAAATTAGATGCTAGTTGGGCCAGTATTTCAGCCAATTCAATTGAACAAAAAACCGTCATGGAGAGTACGGAATGGGTTATTAGTTTTGTCAATAATGGTCTTGAAGATATGAGCAAAAGAACACTGTATATATTCTTAACGCTTAGCGGTGACTATATTGCTGCAAACCACACAGGCCAATAGTGTAATGGTTTAATACTATTAGCTGTTGTAGTGTAGTGTCGTCAATTAAATGAAATGGTTCTGTAATCAGAGAGTCGTAAATTCAAGCCCTATCGACGCGCCGGTTTCCGATATATAAAAGCCTCTGTACCGTTTCTCAGCTATGCCACTATTATTCTATGTCTAACTTCTTCAGCTTGTAACGTAAGGCTCGAAATGTAATGCCTAGTTTTTTAGCAGCAGCTGTTTTATTCCATCGGGTGGTCTCTAATGCTTGACTAATCAACTGTCGTTCTTGATCTTCAAGTTGTGAACCTAAATCATTTTCTTTTGATAATACGCTTTGTTGTTCATTTTCAGATGGAATATTAGTGGCGTAAACATTATCCGGTAACATTAAGTCTCGTTCAGAAATCGTCCCGTTCTCCACCCAAGTTAGAGCACGTTCTAATATATTTTCTAATTCACGGACATTGCCAGGAAATGAATATTCATCCAAAGCAGTGATGGCATCTTTATCTAAAGTTGGCGCAGTCACACCATTTTTATCGGCCAGTTGATGCAAAATATATTCCGCCAACAGTGAAATATCAGCTCTACGATCTCGTAGAGCTGGCACTTCTAATTCAATAACATTAAGGCGATAAAATAGATCTTCACGGAAGGTTCCTTGTTGTACACATTCTGCTAAATTCTTGTGGGTAGCACACAAAATACGGACATCAATTGTCACTTCCTCATGACTACCTACAGGCCGAATTGTTTTTTCCTGAATCGCACGCAACAGTTTAACTTGCATCATAAGTGGCAAGTCTGCCACTTCATCTAAAAATAAAGTGCCGCCATGTGCAGCTTGGAACAATCCTTCTTTATCTGCAACAGCCCCGGTAAAAGAACCTTTTTTATGTCCAAAGAATTCACTTTCAACTAATTCAGTAGGTATCGCACCACAGTTAATTGGCACAAATAATTTGTCTATACGTACACCTAAATCATGAATTAATTGAGCAACTAATTCTTTACCTGTTCCCGATTCCCCACTGATATATACGGGTGCTTGACTACGAGCCAATTTAGCAATTTTACCCCGTAAGACTTGTATTACTTCAGTCTCACCTAATAATTGACTACGTGAACGTCGGTTCTTATTATCCGTTCTTAATGGTGATAATTTAATGGCGGTAGAGACTAGATCTCTCAATACTCGTAACTTCACGGGTTTTGAGACAAAATCAAATGCACCCAATTTTAATGCTTGTACAGCTAAGTCCATATTACCGTGGGCGGTAATGACAGCAACAGGAAGATCAGGGTTTGTTTTTTGTAGTGCTTTTACAAAATCCAAGCCATTGCCATCAGGAAGACGCATATCAGTCAAACAGAAATCAAAATCCTGTTGTTTCAGTGCTTGTTTAGCCTGCGAAATTGTTTCAGCCGTGATGCAATCTACAGATAACCCAGCCAACGTCATCGTTAATAATTCAAGAATATCAGGCTCGTCATCAATGATTAAGGCTTGTGGATTCATTGCAAACTCTCGTGTCTATCCATAGGTAAACTCACTCTAAAACGACTTCTATATTCTTCGTCAGGAAGATAATTTAATCTTGCACCATTCGCCTGACATAACTCACGGGCTAAATAGAGACCCAAACCAGTTCCCTCTTGCCTATCTGAATGAAAAGGTTCAAATAAGTCTGGTAAAACACTGTCTGAGACACCTGGTCCATTATCAATAATATCAATAATCATTTCTGAATCAGGCCTTGATAATTTAATCTCTACTCGTGGTGATGCTTTATCAGGATCAGAATAATGCCATGCATTATCGACCAAATTCCAGACAATTTGATGCAATTGTCCGACATCAATATACACTTTTGCTAATGGCTCCAAGATAACTAATGAAATATCATCACGTTCTAACTGCTTATATTCACAAAACTCATCAACAAATTGTTCTAACCAAATAGCTAATATCACCACCATCGGCTGCACTTTTTTACGCCGACTCATTTGTAAAATAGTTTCAATAATACCATTCACCCTAGCACTATGTCGTAAAACGATATCGGTTAATTTGTTAATATTTTGATCGCCATTACCTGCTTCAGCTAACAATTCGCCGGCATGACTAATCGCACCTAGTGGATTGCGAATTTCATGTGCAATACTCGCGGTCAATCTTCCTAGTGAAGCTAATTTTAACTGCTGTGCCTGCTGTGCCATTGCCGATGTATTTTCTATGTATAAAACCGTTTCGCCACTTTCTAATGACATGGCACCGACTAATATTTGAGGTAAATACTCTCGCGCTTGAAAAGGTTCAAATGCATTTACCTGATGCTGTGTCCATGCCCACAGTTGACGTGCTAATTCAGGTGCGCATTTTTTTAATGATGCCCCCATACTAAGCTGACTTAACCCTAATAAATTGCGGGCGGCTTGATTGCTTAATCTTACTATTCCCGAAGGTTCAACAACCAACACACCTGTTTGCATTCTACTTATAATGTGTTCATTAAGTAGTGCTAACTTATTTACATCTTCTTGCCGTTGCGCTGCAAGTTCCTGACTGACACGTATTTTCTTTGATAAAATTTGTGTTAATAATGCCGTAGCAAAAAATGTCGCACCCAGCATACCTGCATGGCTATATTTGGTGATATTATCTCCTGCAATTTGTGAATACGTTACTTCTAGCAAGACGGCAATGGCGGCAATCGCAGCAATAAAAATAGCTATCCGTCCCGGAATGATTGCTCCACCCGCCACCACTATTACGACCAACAATAATCCCAAACCCGTTACAAGACCACCACTCGCATGCACGATTATTGTAATAACAACAATATCCATCACTAATTGAATACTTGCTTGAGATTGAAATTCTCCCCATCGTTTAGCGGTGAAGATCATTAAGACTAATGCGGTCAGCATATAAAACTGACTAATCCAGCTATATATCCGTGGATTTGATTGACCCAAAAATTCCGGTGGTAATTTTAAATAAAAAACCGAAAACAACATAACAGCCAAAAATAAACGATATGCTGAAAATAACGTTAACTCTCGCCATGGTGCCACTATGGTGCTGGTATTAGAGCTAAACAATGACATTATTTAGCTTGATAATGATTCTCAAGATGTTCTTGTGAACAATAATAAGCATCGCCCGATTGAATTGCTTCTTGCTCAAGAATATGTAGGCCACAATGCTGACATTTCACCATTTTTTCTGTTAGAAGTGTCGGTGATTTCAGCTTATTTCTACGCAATAAATTACCTATAATCACATACAGTAATAAACCGATTGCAATTAAAATCAAAATGCGCATAGTTAAACCTCATACAAATAAAAAAGGGCATCCATGTAGGATACCCTTTTCTGTTAATGCATGCTTTAGTGTCTACTATTTTTTCTTAACACGTGAAGCACTCTTACGTTCATGTTCAAGCAATAGTTTTTTACGAATACGTAATGATTGTGGTGTGACTTCTAATAATTCATCATCACCGATAAATTCAAGAGCTTGCTCTAAGCTCATTCTGATCGGTGGTGTTAAGTTAATCGCTTCATCAGTACCAGATGCACGAACATTGGTTAATTGCTTACCTTTCAGTGGATTAACAACCAAGTCATTATCACGAGAGTGAATGCCGATAACCATACCTTCATACACATCATCATTGTGGCCGATAAACATACGTCCACGTTCTTGTAAATTGAAGATAGAGAATGCAACGGCTTTACCCATACCGTTGGCAATCATTACGCCATTGCCACGCTTACCAAAATCGCCTTCTTTAACAGGTGCATAATGATCAAACACACTGAAGATTAATCCCGTGCCTTGGGTAGCCGTTAGGAATTCAGTACGGAAGCCAATCAAGCCGCGTGACGGAATAATAAAGTCTAAACGCACACGACCTTTGCCATCGGGCACCATATCTTGTAATTGTGCGCCGCGCTCACCTAGTTTTTCCATGATAGTACCTTGATGATCCGATTCAACATCGGCAGTTACCGCTTCATAAGGTTCTTGACGCACGCCATCTACTTCACGAATAATAACTTCAGGGCGAGATACACCCATTTCAAATCCTTCACGGCGCATATTTTCGATCAACACTGATAAATGTAGTTCGCCACGACCAGATACTTTAAATTTATCTGGGTCGGTAATAACTTGTTCGACTTTTAATGCCACGTTATGTATCAATTCACGATCAAGACGTTCTTTAATTTGTCGTGTTGTGACAAACTTACCTTCTTGACCCGCCATCGGTGAATTGTTCACTTGGAAAGTCATGGTAACTGTTGGCTCATCAACAGATAGTGGAGGCATGGCTTCCACGGCTGTAGGATCACATAATGTATCGGAGATATTCAGTGGATCTAAGCCGGTAAAGGCAATAATGTCACCCGCTTGGGCCGTTTCGACTTCTTCACGTTTTAAGCCCATAAAGCCCATAATATTTAAAACACGACCATTACGTGTTTTACCTTCAGTATCAATAACGGTAACAGGCGTATTTGTTTTGACTTTACCACGCTCAATACGACCGACACCGATAACCCCAACATAGCTGTTGTGATCTAATGATGACACTTGCATACGGAAAGGACCTTCCGTGTCCACATCAGGTGCACTCACCTTATCTATGATCATTTGAAACAATGGTGTCATATCGCCATCACGAACGTCTTCTTCTAAACCTGCATAACCACTTAAACCCGAAGCGTAAATGACTTCAAAGTCTAATTGCTCATCCGTTGCATCAAGATTGGCAAACAAATCAAACGTTTGATCAAGCACCCAGCCAGGACGCGCACTAGGTTTATCAATTTTGTTAATAACAACAATTGGCTTTAAACCTAAGGCTAACGCTTTTTGTGTTACAAATCGTGTTTGAGGCATTGGACCTTCAGATGAATCAACAAGTAGTAATACCGAATCAACCATCGATAAAACACGTTCAACCTCACCACCAAAATCAGCATGGCCTGGAGTATCGACGATATTAATATGATAGTCATTCCAGCGAATTGCCGTATTTTTAGAGAGGATAGTGATGCCACGCTCTTTTTCAAGATCATTGGAATCCATTACCCGCTCTTGTAATTCTTCATGGTCACTAAATGTGCCAGACTGACGTAATAATTGATCGACCAATGTTGTTTTTCCATGATCGACGTGGGCAATAATTGCAATGTTGCGTAATTTTCTAGTAGTAATTGTCATTGATTTCAGTTCTATAGATTGTGTATTTATATGTTAAGTTTAAAGCAGATGAATTATTATCGTTTCAGTTCATCAGTTAAATGCGGTGTAATGCTATCTAGCATCTGTTTTTGAATCGCGATATTACCTACGACTAAATTGCCATGATTAAAATAGTTATCGCCTCCAGCAAAGTCACTAACCACACCACCCGCTTCTTCAATCAGTAATATTCCCGCAGCGAGATCCCATTTTTGTAAACCGATTTCCCAGTAACCATCTATCCGGCCAGCAGCAACATACGCTAGATCAAGTGCAGCAGAACCGCCTCGACGCACATCTGCAACTTGTGGAAATAAAGCATTAAATGTTGCTAAATAGGGCGCTAAATATTGTGGATACTTAAATGGAAATCCAGTAGCCAATAAACCATTGGAAAGTTCCTTACGTTTTGCTACGCGTATACGGCGATCATTTAATTGAGCACCAGAACCTTTACTTGCGGTAAAGAGTTCATCACGCAAAGGATCATAGATCACACCATGTTCGATTTTTCCTCGAACCATAACAGCAATGGACACACAATAATGAGGGAAGCCATGTAAAAAGTTAGTAGTGCCATCTAGAGGGTCAATAATCCATACAGTTTCAGCATCACTATCACCTTGCTGACCAGACTCTTCTGCTAAAATAGCATGGTCAGGATACGACTTATGAATCGTATTAATGATTTCTTGTTCGGCTAAGCGATCAACATCGGATACGAAGTCATTTCGACCTTTCGTGGTCACTTCAAGATGTTCGACATGTTGTATAGAACGGATAATGATATTACCCGCACTACGCGCTGCCCGAACAGCAATATTCAGCATAGGATGCATAAACTAATTTTTCCAGAGCAAATAAATCAGCTGAATAGCCAACTGATTTTATGACTAATTTACTGTCACATGAAATTTTAAAGACGGCAATTATAACAATAAATTGAGATGTTTATCAGTTTAAGTTCAACAACGTTGGACAGCTTAAATAATTCCTGATAGCCTCACTATGTATGTTGCCTTTAGCAATATCGTTGAATCGCTAAATCCTATTAAACTCTATGGAGAATGAAATGAAATCTTTGACAAAATTAGGGGCAATCATCTTGCCTTTAGCTTTATTAACAGCCTGTGCAAACACAACTGAAATGGATGCACTAAAAGCGTCTGTTGAAGCAGCACAATCAACAGCTGACTCTGCATTAGCAGCCGCTCGTAACGCTCAAGGTTCTGCTGATACAGCGCAACACTCTGCAAATGATGCTGAATCTGCAGCACGTAGTGCGCAAGGTACGGCTGAGTCTGCACAAAGCTCTGTAGATGAATGTTGTGCAAAAATTGATCGTATGTTTGAAAAAGCGATGAGCAAATAAGCGAATTTAAATCATCGAACAAATAAAAGGCTGGGATTATCCCGGCCTTTTTTATTTGTAGTATTTCAGCGTTCTATTACAGTATGTCGCTACTAATTAATGCAATCCAAACAGACATATCCGTCAATCGATTTATCTCCCGACTCATTTGCTCAGCCTGTTCTTGATTATCAAAAGGACCAATTAACACCTCACCCTCAGCCGTTCCTCGTAATGGCAAGAAATAATCATCCATCGTTAATGTCGTTAACGCTTGTGCTAACTGCGTTTTCGCATCTTGTGCTAATCCAGCATGAACAAACCAAACATCTTCAATAATCTCAGTTTCTTGTTGGTTAACCAGTTTAACAATCCCTTGATGCTTCCGAACCAGTTCTTCTGCAAAAGGCCAGTGTTCATCAGATAATATCTTATCTTGAGCGTTTAAAATGGCTGATACCATCGGTGTCATATTATTACCTTCACGAGTATCAATATCCTCTTGGATCTTATGAGCCTCTAGATAAAGTTGCCCACGATGCAGTGCTGCTTTATAAGGCTGATAGAGAATTTCCACCGGCGTATTAATGGGAACAACACCAAACATATGTTCAATATCTTCAGGGAAAAGACGAATACAACCATGACTCACCCGCAATCCCACACCAAACGGTCGATTAGTGCCATGTAATAAATAGCCAGGCATTCCCAACCGCATAGCATAAGCGCCAAGTGGATTATCAGGACCGGCCGGTACTACTTTAGGAAGTG
>JABSQO010000015.1:30623-45415 GCA_013215775.1 Piscirickettsiaceae bacterium | reverse complement strand
GGTGCTGTTATCCGGTTTTCATTTGAACATGCCAAGGATGAAGATACTGATAGTTTGATTGTTAATGCGGCTTATGGATTGAGTGCGAACCAAACCTTACTATTAGGTTTACCATATCGATTATCACCCGCTGGAGGTGATCGCCAAGGCGATTTATCTGCTTTATATAGGCACATCATTTGGCGTGATGATAGTTTTGCAGGTACTGATCGTTTGGGCTTATTGATCGGGGCAATTGTGCCTACAGAAAATGATCGAGACTTTGCTGCCCAGGCAGGTTTTGTTTTCACCCATTTCAAAAATCGTAATGAAATAGATATTGATGCACTGTATCAAGCAGGTATGGATAATCGTGAAAATAGTGGTCGTTATGATATATCTTGGCAATATCGACTTTCACCTGAGGAGCGTCCAGACTGGGGAATAACACAAGAATTAAACAGTGTTTTAGAGTTGAATGGTCGATGGCAGGAAGGAAATAATACAGTGCATCAAATCACTGTTGGATTGCAGTTGGTTAATCAGAAATGGGTGATTGAGGGCGGGATAAGCAAAGAGATTAGTAATGGAAATGAACTACGATATATATTGAGTACACGATTCCACTTTTGAAGTGTTAGAACAAAAAAGTATCCCTCGTTCGTGCTTTCAGAGTTGTTTGTATGGCTAAAAACAGGCCTTCAAGTTAAGTAGCTTATTATTTACTGTATAATACGTCGCTTGTTATCTGCTCTGATAGCGCCCTCTATATGTAATTAGGAAACACAAATATGCTGCTATCAGCTAAACAAGACTGGCTCGGTAATATCCGTGGCGATATTCTGGCTGGAATTGTGGTTGCTTTGGCCTTAGTGCCAGAAGCTATTGCCTTCTCAATTATTGCTGGTGTTGATCCTAAAGTAGGCTTATATGCATCATTTGCCATAGCAGTGATGATCGCCGTTGTTGGCGGTCGTGCAGGAATGATTTCTGCTGCAACAGCTGCGACAGCATTGTTGATGGTGACATTGGTAAAAGACCATGGATTACAGTATTTATTAGCGGCGACAGTTGTTGCTGGAATACTGCAAATTGCAGCAGGGTATCTCAATCTTCATAAGTTTATGAGTTTTATCTCCAAATCGGTGATGACCGGCTTTTTGAATGCCTTAGCCATTTTAATTTTTATGGCGCAATTACCTGAACTGACTAATGTGACATGGCATGTTTATGCCTTAACAGCATTAGGTTTAGGTATTATTTATCTATTTCCTTATGTGCCTAAATTGGGCAAATTATTACCATCCCCTTTAGTGAATATCGTGGTGATAACTCTAGTCGTCTATTTTATGGGCATTGATGTTCGCACCATTGGTGATATGGGTGCGTTACCGGACACTTTACCTATTTTCCTTTGGCCTGATGTGCCATTGAATTTTGAAACATTAAGCATTGTGTTGCCGTATTCAATTTCGATTGCCATTGTTGGTCTACTGGAATCATTAATGACCGCTAATGTCATTGATGAATTGACTGATACTGAAAGTGATAAAAAACGTGAATGTAAGGGACAAGGCATTGCCAATATCGGTTCAGGTTTGATTGGTGGTATGGCAGGTTGTGCGATGATTGGTCAATCTATTATCAATGTTAAATCAGGCGGTCGTGGGCGTTTATCGACCTTAGTTGCCGGTGGGTTTCTATTGATTCTTGTGGTTTTCTTGAGTGATATTTTGTCGATTGTGCCGATGGCAGCATTAGTTGCTGTGATGATTATGGTCTCAATTGGTACCTTTGATTGGGGCTCAATTAAATCACTTAAAACGAATCCAACCAGTGCCTCTACAGTGATGATTTCAACCGTTGTTGTCGTGGTATGGACACATAACTTAGCATTCGGTGTGTTTACTGGGATTTTAATCGGTTCATTGTTCATGGCACAGCGTTTAAACCAGTTTATGTATGTGGAATCAAATTATGATGAAGCCAGCGACACACGAACTTATCAAGTTGTAGGGCAAGTGTTCTTTAATTCATCTGATAAATTTATTGGTTTCTTTGATTTTAAAGAAGCGGTTGATAAAGTGGTCATTGATGTTCATCGTGCCCATTTTTGGGATATTACGGGCGTTGCCGCCTTAGATAAAGTGGTGATCAAGTTGCGTCGTGAAGGGGCAGATGTCAGTATTATCGGCTTAAATGAAGCCAGCGAAACATTATTAGATAAGTTCGCTGTGCATGATAAACCAGAAGAAATTGAAAAAATAATGGGGGGACACTAATAGTGACTGCGTTAGATAAAGGCCTGATTCTAGCCGGAATAGATGGATCTGATCTTGGAAAATCCGTCGCTAGATATGCGATATGGCTTTCACAAAACAGTCAGTCTCCTGTTAAATTTTTACATACCATTGAACATTCACATCGCAGCGAAAATGCTCATCATGAAGGCACTCTTACGCCTAATATGAAAGAACATTTATTGGATGAATTATCAGATGAAGAACGTTTAGAGAGTAAACAGTTGATTGCTGATGGCAAAGTGATTCTGAACAATGCCAGACAAATGGCAGAACAAGCGGGCTTGACTGATATTATTGCTAAACAACGACATGGCACATTACCGGAAGCATTGGCTGACTTAGAGTCTGAAATTGCAATGGCGGTATTGGGTTCAAAAGGTGAAGACCATGATGGCAATAAGAAAGGTTTAGGTTCACAGTTAGAGGGAGCTATTAGGGCAATTCATTCACCCGTCTTTATTGTTAAGAATACTGATTTTTCAGAGCCTAAAAAATTGATGTTTGCTTATAACGGTAGTCCCACTTCCAAAATAGCATTGGAGTTTATTAAACGGGGTACTTTTTGTACGCAATCCTTAGAGGTGCATTTGGTGAGTGTTCAGAAGAATATTGCTGATGCTGAAAAATTAATTGCAGAAGCCCAAGTCGTACTCACCGAAGGTGATATTAATTTTGTAGCAACGGCACTGGCTGGTGATGCAATGGATGAGCTGACGCGTTATCAGCAAGAAAATGATATTGATACCACGGCAATGGGTGCATTTAGTCATGGTAAGGTACATGGTTTGTTCTTCGGTAGTTTTACCACTCGAATGTTGTTAGAAAGCAGCACCAATTTTTTATTAATTAGATAATTAGATATGGCGAATAACTACTGGCAAGGTGGCACTTATCACGACGATCTCCCTGATGAGAAAAGTAAGTCTCAGATCAAACGTGAATTACTAGCATTAAAAAGCTTGGGTAAAGAGCTGCTTGAATTACCCGTGAAAGATCTTGATAAGCTGGATTTATCGGAACGATTGTATGAATCACTGGTTAAGGCTCATGGTATGACACATGGCGCCTTAAAGAGACAAATAGGGTTTATTGGCGGTCTGATGGTTCATGAAGACTATGATTCTATTCAGAAAAGTATAGAGAAGATTCGTCAAACACATAATGGTGAAATGAAAGCATTTCATCAGTTAGAACAATGGCGAGATGAATTACTTGCTGGTAATAATGAGGTGATGACTGTGTTACGCAATCACTTTGAAGATTTAGACATTCAACATCTCCGGCAGTTAGTGAGAAACGCTAATAAAGAAATAGCTCAGAATAAACCACCAAAAGCAGCACGATTATTATTTAAATATTTACAACAATGCCAAGCTAATAACGATTCGTAACTAATCTTATTGTTTGGGCAAAATAACCGTAAATTTAGCGCCGCCAAGCTGACTTTTTTCAAGGTTAATTTCACCTTGATAGGCATCAATAATATCTGTAGCAATAGCTAAGCCTAAGCCATGTCCTTCTTCTTGAGTATCTATCCGTTTTCCTCGCCTAAGAATCTCTTGTTGAGCATTTAAAGGGATACCACTGCCATCATCTTCAATGTGAATAGTGATATTTTCCGAGACTACTTTTACCAAAACGAAAACTTGATGATTGCAATATTTATAGGCGTTTTCTAATAGATTACCGAGTAGTTCATACATATCACCTTCATCAGCGTGGATAAAAATCTTATCTTCAATATCAAATTGACACTGTATGCTTTTGTCTTGGTATACCTTATCAAGAGAAGATAAAATCTTATGGATAATTTCGCCCAATAATATCGGTGCTAACAGGCTGCTTTGTCCTTCTGTCGCAGCTCTTTGTAACTGATAATTGACTAGCGTGTTAATAAGATCAACCTGTTCATTACCTGATTCTTTTAACTCAGCAAGGCTTGTACTATTTTCTAATTCACCGCGGAAAACAGCTAATGGCGTTTTCAGACTATGTGCTAAGTTAGCGAGGGAGTTCTTATAACGCTCTCGTCGTGATTTTTCGTGATCGAGAAGGGTATTAATATTCTGCGTGAGTTGATTCAATTCTTTTGGGTAATCTTTTGATAGCCGTTGTCGTTGGCCACTTTCAATGGCATGTAAATCGACAGCAACATCGTGTAAAGGTCTCAAGCTCCATCGTAAAATAAATGCCTGAGCAATTAATAACATCAGTCCGGTACCGCCGAGCCAATACCAAAGGCTGAGTTGAAATTCAGCTTTTTGTTGAACAATGGTATTGAGATCTTCGGAAACATTAATGGTGTAATAAAATTCTTTGCCTTGTTCATTTTCCCAAACAATCCCATAGGCTAAATTAAGTAATTTAGCTTGATGGAGTTCAATGACTGAAAACTTTTGATTAGAGGGGCCTGGATGTTCTGGAAGAGCAATAAATATGCCGAGTGTTGAAGGTGATTGCCACAATATTGATCGACCACTAATAATTTGTGCATATAAACCTGAATTTGGTGTTGAGAATGCGGGCTCAGCTAATGTTTTTGGCATTATTACAGCACCATTTTCCGTGAATTCAGCGGCGGATAATACGGTATAAATATAGTTGGTTAATCGTTGTTGTTGGGCACTATCTGCACTGGTTTGAAAAGCATTGTTTAAACTAAATGCTGATAAGCCAAGAAATGCGGTTAGTACAAGACTGACGGCAAGTAGAAGTCGATTACTAAGAGATAACTGTTTAATGGGCACGTGGTAATGTTAACCGATAACCACGACCACGTAATGTTTCGATTGGATTAAGAGTTTTGTCGGGATCAAGTTTATTGCGGAGGCGTTTTATAAAAACTTCAATGACATTACTATCACGATCATGATCCTGTTCATAGATATGTTCGGTTAGTTCTGTTTTGGATAGTACTTCACCTGCATGCAACATAAGGTAGCGAAGTAGGCGATACTCATAAGCGGTTAATTTGACGACAGTCCCGTTATTAACCACTTCCTGACTTGATGGGTTTAATGTGACAGTACCACAGGTTAACGTTGCATTAGCCCAACCTGAAGCCCGTCGAGCAAGAGCATTAATCCGTGCTGACAATTCTTCAAAGTGAAAAGGTTTAACTAAATAATCATCGGCGCCAGCCTCCAGACCTTCCACTTTGTCCTGCCAACTGCCTCGTGCGGTTAGGATCAATATTGGATATTCTTTTCCAGCCTTGCGAAGTTGCAATATGACTTCTATTCCAGATAGTTTCGGGAGGCCAAGATCAATAATAGCGACATCGTATGGATATTCCATTCCAAGATAAAGTGCTTCTTCACCATCCGGTGCGGTGTCAACTGTTAAGTTTTGTTTTTGAAGTTGTTGTGTGATTTGTTCACGTAAGTGACTTTCGTCTTCAACCAGTAAAATACGCATGATATTTTAGCTTGGAGGATGCCCAGTTTCGCGGTCTAATCGATAAACTTTAATTTTACCGTTCTCATGTAGCACTTTAACGCGAAAGATTATTTTACCATTGTGTTTATTGCTATCCACTGACAGTATTTTGCCCTGTTGTTCGATTTGAACAAGTTCTGCAGCTGATTCTTTAGTCAATGGGAGTTGAATATCATTGACACCATCACCTGGTTCAATATCATCAGGCAACTGTGCTGCAAATACATTTAGCGTCAGAGATAGAGTAATGGATATAAAAAGATACCGGAGATGATTCATGGTTTAACCTTTCATTAAGATGGCTGTATCTTTAACGGTATCGAGTAAGAGTGCAAGTCCTTTTGTACCAGATCACATACAGTGGGTGTTGTTAGCGTTATTTATTTTGCTTTCTTAGGTTTGATCTGGCCAATAGCGCCATCAGAACGTGCTTTCAAGTAGGAATACAGCGCTTCTCGTCCATCCATGACTTTTACATTTCGTTTCCATGCCGGCATGTTACCGATGGTGCCAGTTTTTCCTTTCTCAACGATAGCGAAAAATTGTTTTTTATTGATTACCTTTAGACTATTCGCCAAGTTAGGGCCAACCATACCTTGACCGTAAGTACCATGACAGCGTGCGCACCAGTTTCGAAATAATTTAAAACCATTATAACTATTAGCATCGAGATGATTACCATCAATAACGGTGTAAGGTTGTTCCGCTGCATATACCGGTGCTGTGATAACACTAAACACTAAGATGGAGACACTAACTGTCATAGTAAACTTTTTATTGAACGTCATTGTTTCTTCCTTATTCAGTAATACTATGACACTTAGTAGTATCGATGAGCAGCAGGACGAACCGATACTTCTACGGGAATATATCGACCAGGGTCGTAATCCATATGTGTTGTATAACTTTGACCTTGGTATTTATAGGTGACTTGATATCCATCAATCTGTTCTTCTTCATGATAACGCTGAGTGACGCGACACTGTTCACCATGCTCATGACGAGAAGATGATTTTGATTGATAGCCTAAATCACGACCAATTGAACCACCTAAAAGTGTGCCCGCAATAGTTAAGGCTGTTTTGCCACTACCACCACCAAACTGATTTCCTAATACACCGCCAATAATTCCACCGGCAATAGTCGTGGTATATGATTGACGATTATGATTGTTATATGCTGATCTATATTGTGGGCGATCCCAGCATTCTCGTTGCGGCGTAGAAATACGAACTGTTTTATATAATGTTTCAACGTGTGTTACACGAGCGGTATCTTCAAAGCTGTGATGATTACGTTGATATTTATTATTACCTGCCAAGGCGGAGGCAGAAATTAATGTTAATGCGGTTGCTAAACTTGCAGTAATTAATAAGTTTTTCATAGCAGCTCTCCTTTTTTGTTCGCTGTTGGGTGTAGATTAACAAGGACAAGCTGAACTGAAACTGAATGCGTTGAAATTAAGTGGATTTAATTTCTAATGACATAATGGCTTGTAATACTGTACATACAATCATAAGATAACTTCTGCATTTCATAGGGCTTGAATGAATGACTGAAAATAGCGTGAATACTGACAATAAGACGATATTATCTCAAGCTGAATTACAGCAGCTTGATATAGATCGAGTAGGCTTATTGCTTGTTCAAGGTCCAACGGCGATTATCACTTCAGCTGTCGTCAGCATAATCGTAGGGAGTATGCTGTGGAATGAATTAAATCATAGTTTAGTCATTCTATGGGTTACGTTTGTTATCACTGTTATTTTGTTGCGAATGTTATTCATTAAGTACATTAAACAAAAGTTAAGCGAATATGAACAGAAACCGTTAGATATACCTATAAACAAATATGAATATTTGTATGCTATCGGTTCATTTTGGAATGGATTAGCTCTTGGAATAATTACGCTGGCGTTCGAACCCTCATGGTCAATCAGTAATCAATTTATTCTTCCACTGGCAATAATTGGAATGGTCGCTGGTGCGCTTAGTTCTAATACGAGTAGTTTACGAACTTACTTTAGTTTTATTCTTCCCCTGATCTTACCGTTGATCTTCATTTTTTATACCAATGATCTGCCTTATGCGACATTGTTGACTGTAATTTATTTAGCAATGATGGCTTCAACATTAAAACGAATGAACAACACCTTAGTGGAAGTCCTTAAATTAAAGATCCACAATGTGACTCTTGTTAATGATCTGACAGAAAATAATCGTCAGCAAAGCCAATTATTAGAGCAACTTCGCAGAAGTGAGCAGTTAGCATCAGATGCTTTTAACAATGCAGGGGTAGCAATGAGCTTGATTGATAGCAATATGACAATATTTCAGGTTAATGAAATGGCGTCTAAGCTTATCGGTTATACCCATGATGAAATGATAGGTATGGAGCTATTACTGCTATCAAATGAAAGAGACCAAGTACAAAGTAAAAAATTGTTTGCAGAATTGATTGCTGGCAAACGAAAAAAATATCAACAACGTAAACAATTTATACATAAAAATGGTAGCAACATATGGGTTCATGTAACGGTATCGTCCATATGTAATGAATCGGGAAACTTTGAATATGCTGTTCTCCATGCCCAAGATATTAGTCAAGAGAAACAATTAACCGAAAAATTAACCCATCAAGCAGAACATGATTTTTTAACGGGACTACCGAACCGTCAGGCCTTTGAATATCAATTACAAACGATTTTACAAGCTACAGATAATACTGAACATATACTCTGTTACATTGATTTGGACCAATTTAAAGTGGTTAATGATACTTCTGGTCATATTGCTGGTGATGAACTGTTAAAACAATTATCACAAGTGATCAGGAACGCTTTACGAAAATCTGACTTATTAGCTCGGGTTGGTGGCGATGAATTTGCTATTTTAATGTTCAACTGTTCAATGGATGCAGCAAAAAGGCAACTTGAGATCTTACTCTCTAAAATTCGTGATTTTCGCTTTATATATGAAGGACAAAGTTTTAATGTTGGAGCCAGTTTAGGCTTAGTTTTAATCGATAGTAATAGTACGATGACAGAAGTGCTTAAACAGGCCGATAGTGCTTGTTATGCCGCTAAGGATGCGGGGCGAGATAGATTGCATATCTTCACTCATGATGATGAGGCTCTTACACAACGATCTGGTGAAATGCAATGGGTTTCAAGAATTCAGCAAGCATTAACGAATGATATGTTTGTTTTGTACTATCAGGAAATAGTACAAATTGATGGTAAGGGAACGCGTCCCCATTATGAAATGTTAATTAGAATGAAAGGTGAGGATGGCAAGATAATTCCACCAGGCTTATTCTTACCTGCTGCAGAACGATATAACTTAGCGGCTGCTATTGATTCATGGGTGATAGAACATGTTTTAACTACCTTGAATGTAGCCCATCTGGAAGGCAAGGATATTAGTGGTGTGTATGGCATCAATATCTCTGGACATTCTTTAGGCGACCCTCGTTTTTATGAAAGTATTATTAAACGAATAAGTAGTAGTGATTTGAGAGAATTCGGTGCTTATATTTGTTTTGAGATTACTGAAACAGCTGCTGTTTCCAATATGACGGCAGCATTACACTTTATAAATGAATTACGTGCGATAGGGTGTCAATTTGCATTGGATGATTTTGGTAGTGGTTTATCATCCTTTGCCTATTTAAAACAAATGCCAATCGATTATTTGAAAATTGATGGTATGTTTGTCAAAGATTGTCTGACGGATCCTGTCAACCTTGAAATGATCGATTCAATCCATGGTATTGGTCATGTTATGGGTTTAAAAACAATTGCTGAATTTGTCGAAAATGACGAGATTTTTAATAAACTTGCTGAATTAGGCGTTGACTACGCACAAGGTTATTGGAATGGCCCACCTCAACCATGGATTATTGAAGATGCAGAATGGGAGATAGAAATAGGGGATTCGATATCAACATAATGCCCATTGTTTATCTAACCGTTTTGCAGAAATTGGATAGGCTGTTTTAATACCCTGGGCAAACTGAGAAATTCGGAATTCCTCTATCATCCATCGATAATGTTCAAATTCAGACGACACTCGTTTATTGGCATTATTGCAATAACGTTGCCAGTGAGGCGATATTTCAACCATCCATTGTTTATCTCGCAGGGGATCGCTATTCAATTTATCAAGTCGTTGACCAATGGCTTGAAAATACATAGGGAGACGTTTCAATACTTCATCAGGGGTGTGATGGATAAAGCCTTGATAGAGTAAATAGTTCAGTTGTTGACGAATATCTTTGATGGCATCAAGAGCGCTGAGCGGCATCTTTCCAGAGAGGCGTTTGGCAATAGTATGATATTCGGCAAGTGGTTTAGCTATTTGTTTGGCGAGATCAGTCGCAATACTGATTAATTCACTTTTTCTATTTTGTAAGCGAAGCTCAAAATCTTGCTGACTACGAATATCTTGCTGATCGAGCAAAAAACAGCGATCGAAAGCAACATGGATAAGATCCAACTTAAGTTGCTCGCATGGTGTTTGGTTACTCTCCTTTTCTTGTTCTTCAAAAGGAGCGGGAGGGGCATTGACATAATGTAGGCACATTTGTTGAATATTCGGCAGGTGTTTATGCAGGTATTTAACCGCATCGGCTTGCGTCAACATAAATAAACGACGTAAACCTTTTTGTGTCTGTTTCTGTGCCTGAATCAGTGTGTCCATCAAGGTTAAATCAACAGACTCATCTTTATCCACCAAAGCGGGATAGGCCGTCATTTCTAGTCCATTTTGTTCTAGAGTAATGCTTTCAGGTAAGGTATCAAATGACCAAGAAGTTAAACCTTGTTGTTCAAATTCACTATCTGGGATTTGTCTAAAACTAGCAGCAGCTTGTTGAGCCCAATCTTGTTTTAACTGATCTAAATCCCGACTTTCAGCTAACAATTGCCCTTCGTCATCAACAAGGCGAAAATTCATTTGTAAATAAATCGGTAAATCGGTGAGTTTCCAATCTGATAAGGCAATGGTTACGCCCGTTTGTTTTCTGAGTTGTTCGCTCAAAGCAGGCAGAAGTGCACCAGAATCGGGGGACATATTTTTTAAGCAGTTATCAGCATAATTGGGTACGGGGATAAAATGTCGTCGTTGTGATTTTGGTAGGCTTTTAATGAGAAAAATTATTTTGTCACGTAGTAGACCTGGCACTAACCACTCATAGCGATCGGGGTTTGTTTGATTAAGCAGTGATAAAGGAATTGTTTGTGTTATACCATCATGCTCCTTGCCAGGTTCAAAGTGATATTCAAGTGTTAGTGGCACAAGGTTGACTAATAATTGATCAGGAAAGCTATCAGCAGTGATATGTTCAGCCTGATGTTGCATTAAATCATCACGGTTTAAGAATAATAATTTTGCCTGGTCTTTTTCAGCTTTTTTACGCCATTTTTCAAAGCCCGCACCGTTAACAATATGGTTAGGAATACGTTGTTTATAAAATTCAAATAACACTTCATCATCGACCAACACATCACGTCGTCGCGATTTTTGTTCTAATAATTCAATCGTTTTAATGAGTTCGATATTATGGTTAAAGAACGGGGCGCGACAAAACCAGTCTCCTTGAACTAAGGCATCGCGAATGAAAATATCATGGGACTTAATTGGATCAATAGTGCCAAAATGGATTTTCCGCTGAGCAACTATCGGTAATCCATATAATGATATTTGTTCAAAGGCGACTACTTGGGCAGGCTTTTTTTCCCAGTGTGGGTCGGAATATTGCTTGCGGACGAGTTCTCCTGCAACAGGCTCAATCCATTCGGGTTCTATTTTGGCCACAATACGGGCGTATAAACGGCCTGTTTCGACTAATTCAGCCGCCATGATCCATTTAGGCCCTTTTTTATGTAAGCCGGAACCTGGGAAAATATGTAGTTTTAAATTTCGGGTGCCCGTATATTCTTTTTTATCCGTTTTAATAGCAATATTGCTCAGCAATCCTGCTAATAAAGCTTGATGGATTTCTTGATACTCAGCAGGGACTTGATTTGGTTTAAAGCCCATCTGAGTGACTTGAATATGCAGTTGTTGATGAATATCATGCCATTCGCGAAGTCGTAAGAATGATAAAAAATGTTCTTTACAATATTTGCGTAATTTATTCTGAGTAAGATGTTTTTTCTTATCGTGATAAAGATCCCACAATTTTAAATAGCCTAAAAAGTCAGAACGTTCATCCTTATATTTACTATGTGCTTCATCCGCAGCTTGTTGTTTATCCATTGGACGTTCACGTGGATCTTGAA
This sequence comes from Piscirickettsiaceae bacterium, assembly GCA_013215775.1. Classification (GTDB taxonomy): domain Bacteria; phylum Pseudomonadota; class Gammaproteobacteria; order Nitrosococcales; family Methylophagaceae. Next base: position 33,411 of record JABSQO010000015.1, on the reverse strand, counting down.
TACTCATTGCACTGGCAATAACCAATACTTCAGTCAAACAATTTAATTTTTGTGCACCCAACACCATGCGAGCAATTCGAGGATCAATTGGTAATTTGGCCAGTCGACGACCAGTCTCGGTCAAATGTCGTTGTTTATCAACGGCTCCTAATTCTTCTAATAAACGAAAACCATCGTTGATCATCTTCTGTGGAGGAGGATTAATAAAAGGAAATTTGGCAGGTTCACCTAGGTTGAGTGACGACATCTGCAAAATAACGGAAGCTAAATTGGTTCTTAATACTTCTGGCTCGCTGAATTCTGGGCGATTATTAAAGTCATTTTCATCATAAAGACGAATGGTAATACCGGCAGCAACACGCCCACACCGACCAGAACGTTGATTAGCACTAGATTGAGATATCTTTTCAATCGGTAGGCGTTGTACCTTATTGCGTACACTGTATCGACTGATACGGGCAAAACCGGGGTCAATAACATAACGAATTCCAGGTACAGTTAATGATGTTTCTGCCACATTCGTCGCGAGCACTATTCGCCGATGACTACCTGTTTTAAATACTCGATTTTGTTCAACGGCAGATTGCCGTGCAAGTAGAGGAAGAATTTCAGTATTAGGTGGATGATGTTTACGCAATGCCTCAGAAACATCACGAATATCACGTTCACCTGACAAAAAGACTAAAACATCACCCTGGCCTTCACGACATAATTCATCAACGGCTTCGACAATACCTCGAATCATATCGTAATCACGCTGTTCTTCATCTTCACCAGCAGGGGGGCGATAACGCATTTCAACAGGATAAGTACGACCGGTAACTTCAATAACGGGTGCATTATTAAAATGTTTGGAAAAGCGTTCAGTATCAATCGTTGCCGAGGTGATAATGACTTTTAAGTCAGGGCGCTTAGGTAATAATTGTTTGAGATAACCGAGCAGGAAATCAATGTTGAGACTACGCTCATGAGCCTCATCAATAATGATGGTGTCATATTGATTAAGAAATCTATCATTTTGAGTTTCAGCCAGTAATATTCCATCAGTCATCAACTTGATATAACTGCGATCAGCATTAACTTGATCGTGGAAACGAACTTTATAACCAACAATATCGCCAAGCTCACTGTTTAATTCTTCAGCAATACGGGTTGCGACAGTGCGAGCCGCAATACGTCGAGGTTGAGTATGACCAATCAATCCCGCTACGCCTCGACCGAGTTCTAGACATATTTTAGGAAGTTGAGTGGTTTTACCGGATCCAGTTTCACCGCTGAGAATAATGACTTGATTATCATTAATGGCTTTGGCAATTTCTTCACGTCGCTCAATAACGGGCAAATCACCATCAAATTTAGGTTTGGGTAATTGTTGTTGTCGCCGTGTGCGACGTTCAATAGATGATTTAATTTTATCTGCTATTGATGCGATTTGTTCAGGTTTGATGTCTGATTGCTTACTGATGTTTTGTAAGCGCCGCCGAAGAGGAAACTGATCAGCTAACATTACATCTTTGAGCTGATTGTTAAGTTGTTGTAGCGTTTGTTTCAAGAGTGTCCGATCAATAGCTAAAAATAATAACTGATTATTTTAACGTAAGCAGCTACCGATAGAACAGTTTTGTCGATTTTAGAATAAGACTTAACAACCGCTATTGTTGATAGTGCCGTCCGGCATTGTCGTATTACAGTAAGTTACGCCCCGAAAGCTAGTATCTTCCGTTGATGCACCATTCAGGTTGGCATTTGTTAGATCAGAAAAATTAAATTTAGCGTTGTTTAAGTTAGCACCTTTGAAATTAACACCATTAAAATTAATGTAATCAAGTAATGATGCTGATAAGTCAGCATTTTCAAAATTAGCACCTTGTACGCGGGAGCGGGTAAACCAACTGCCCACTAATGTTGCATTGCTTAAGTTGATACTTGTTAAGAGAGCTTCACTCATATCCGCACCCGTCAGGTCATGGCCACTTAAATCAGCGTCACTCAGATTACAGTGATGACATATATTGGTATTTAGTAAACGATCTAGATAAATCTTTTCAACTGCCGAAGCGGCTGTTGTGATCAATAAGCCAGCGAATAAAATAGCTAATTTCATTTTTAGATTCCTGAGTTTGTAGAGTTGTTCCAACCATTGGAAAGAAACTGTTCATTTAACGGACGACGCTCGCGTGCTTTTAGTTCCCGTTCTAGTTGATCTTCATCCAAACTATCTAATGCGGCAGGGTGTCCGACTGCAATCATTGCCCAACAATGGATATCGTCAGGTATAGAAAAAGTAGCCTTAATCTTTTCACTATCAAAGCCACCCATTTGATGACTGAGTAAGCCCATGGATGTTGCTTGTAAACATAAGCTAATACTTGCTGCTCCGGTATCATAACCTGACCAACGATTGTCCTGGTCATTGTGACTAAAGGTTTTAACAGATGCGGCTAATATTAATAAAGAGGCATTTTTTGCCCATTCTTGATTACCCGGAGCTAAGCATTCCAAGACTTGTTGCCAACTAGCTTCATCTTGATGTTTATTCCACACCACAAAACGCCAAGGTTGGTCACCATAACAAGAGGGCGCCCAACGTGCAGCTTCACATAATGCAGTGACTTGTTCATCGCTAACAGGGATGCTTGCGTCATAGGCGCGACCACTCCAGCGCTCGGCAAGAACCTGTTCGATAGTTTGTTCGGTATCCGCTGGTTTTCCGATCACAATATTGATCCTAGACTAAGTTATTTTTTTGGCAGTTGAATAGTAGGCTCTTTCGCTGGGCGATAAAGCA
>JABSQO010000015.1:0-30613 GCA_013215775.1 Piscirickettsiaceae bacterium | reverse complement strand
TGGCCAATCATCAGAATGAAATTTGAGCTAGTTTTAGTAGCAATATCATTGAGCATTGCTAAGCGATCTGCTTTTTCTTGACCACTGACACGTATTTTAATTAATTCATGTTGTTCAAGTGCATTGTCAATTTCAGCTAAGACGGTTTCCGTTAAACCCTTGTTGCCTATCATGACAACAGGCTTAAGTGGGTGCGCCAAACCTTTTAAATAACGCTTTTGTTTATCATTAACTGCCATGTGAGCGGTCACCTGTATTAAAATAGCGTAATTATATCAGGATACAAACATGACAAAACACAAGTTTACTGTAACCGCGGCTCGAGGCATGTTGCCATTATTGGCAAAAGAGCTTGCTGAAATGGGCATTAAAGATACCAAACAAGAGCAGGGTAATATTCGCTTTATTGGCGCATTAGAGGATGCATATCGTGTTTGTTTATGGTCACGAGTTGCTATTAGAGTATTAATGCCGATTGCTCATTTCTCTGCGCCAACAACGGATGAGCTCTATGAAGGGATTGTTAGCTTACCTTGGGAAGACCATGTTGACGCTGAAGGCAGCACAATTGCGGTTGATTTTAATAGCTTCAGATCTAAAATTCACCATACTCAATATGGCGCACAACGCGTTAAAGATGGCATCGTTGACCGTTTCCGTGAGCAAACGGGTGTACGTCCTTCGGTTGACCTCCATCAACCTGATTTACGAATCAATGTTTATGTTAAACATAATCAAGCCATTGTTAGTATCGATTTGTCAGGTGAAAGTTTACATAAACGTGGTTATCGAGTTGCCACAACACCGGCACCGCTAAAAGAACATCTTGCCGCTGCGATATTAATGACGGCTGAATGGCCAAGACTGGCTAAACAAGGCTGGGGTTTAATCGATCCAATGTGTGGCTCAGGAACGATTATTATTGAAGCTGCGATGATGGCAGCCGATATCGCGCCAGGTATTAAGCGGGATTACTTTGGTTTTTTATATTGGAAACAACATGATAAAGAGGCGTGGCAACGACTAAAAGCTGAAGCTGAACGCCGACGTCATAGTGGTTTAGCACGATTACCGGTTATTACGGGGGGTGATGTCGATGCTAAAGCAATTGCAGCGGCAATTGAAAACATTGCTGAGATTGGATTATCTGATCGAATTACGGTTCAGCAACGTGAATTGTTGGATTGGCCATCACAGAAAAACACCTTACCGGCTAGCGGCTTGATTGTCTGTAATCCACCTTATGGTGAACGGATGGGCAATATTAATGAATTACATTATCTTTATGAAAGCCTCGGTAATATTGTTAGTGAATCTTTCCCTGCATGGCGTACTACCCTAATTACGGATAACGCTAATTTGGGTAAATTTACCGGTTTAACCCTGTTTGACAGTACCCCATTTGATAATGGTCCTATAGCCTGTCAAGTATTGTGTTACCGGGCTCCTAGACCTGTATCAAATAGAGTTCAACGTGAGGAAGTCTCAGCTCCCATTGAAATAGATCGCGAACTGCACGTTCCTCAGGATTATGAGGTTTCAGAGCATGCAGAAATGTTCGCAAACCGGTTGAAGAAAAATCTTAAACATTTGGGTAAATGGGCGCGAAAAAATAAAATTGAATGTTATCGACTTTATGATGCTGATTTGCCGGAGTATGCTGTTGCGATTGATCTCTATGGTGAACATGTTCATGTTCAAGAATATGCACCACCGAAATCGATCGATCCCGCCAAAGCTGTGCAGCGATTAAATGATGTAATGCATGTTATTCCACAGGTCTTAAGTGTACCTTCCTCACATGTTGCCTTGAAACTACGTCAAAAACAACGGGGCACACAGCAATATGAAGCTCATGCATCACAAAAACAACGTATAAAAGTGACGGAGTCGGGTCTGAGTTTTTGGCTAAATCTAACCGATTATCTCGATACTGGATTATTCCTAGATCATCGACTAACACGTCAACTTATTGCTGAACAATCAGCAGAAAAGGATTTTCTAAATCTGTTTGCTTATACGGGATCGGCAACTGTTTATGCGGCTTCAGGCCAAGCCAGATCAACCACTACGATTGATATGTCTAATACCTATTTGGATTGGGCACAAGACAATATGGCCCTCAATGGCTTTATTGCTGACCATCATCATTTTATCCGAGCTAACTGCTTAGAATGGTTACAACGTGCACAGACGGATGAGCAACGTTATGGTTTGATTTTTTTAGATCCACCGACATTTTCAAACTCTAGCAGGATGGAAGGCGTTTTTGATATTCAACGTGATCATATTTCATTGATCAATATGACCGCGAATCTTCTTACAGAGGATGGTGTATTGCTATTTTCCACTAATCGTCGTGATTTTAAGCTGGATGAAGGTGAGCTATTGGGCTTAACCGTTAAGGATATAAGTCACGCCACATTACCTAAAGATTTCGAACGGAATCCTAAAATTCATTACTGCTGGACAATCAGTAAAACAGCTTAATACTGTTTAGCAAGTTCAGCGAGTAACGTTTTCTGGGCTGAAATAGGTTCAATATCTTTATTATGGGTAATACGTTGATAACGACCATCATCAGCCAGCAACCATGCTTGAGTGTTATCGGCCAAATAAATTTTAAGATCACTGATAACTCTTTTCTTTAGCTTCTTATTTTCAATAGGGAAACAGGTTTCAAATCGGCGTAATAAATTACGTTTCATTAAATCAGCACTACCGGCCCAAACTTCGGGATTTTCATTATTCTCAAAATAAAACACACGAGTATGTTCAAGGAACCGACCGATAATACTACGTACCTTAATATTGTCAGAAAGACCTTTGACTCCTGGTTTTAAGCAGCAGATTCCTCGAATAATAAGATCAATTTTAACCCCAGCCATGGAGGCACGGTAAAAGGCATGAATGATGTCATGCTCAACCAAGGCATTTACTTTAACGATGATATGAGCAGGTTTACCTTGCTCGATATGAGTAATTTCACGTTCAATTCGGCTTATCAAACCTTCATGCATTGTAAAGGGTGCATGCAATAGTTTGTTCATTTTTGGGGTCTTGCCCAGACTGGTCAGTTGTACAAATAGATTGCTGACATCAGCCGCTATTTTCTTATCGGATGTTAATAAACCATAGTCAGTATAAATACGTGATGTACTACGATGATAATTACCGGTTCCAAGATGGACATAATGTATTAGCTTATGATTTTCCCGCCGCAAAATTAATAACATTTTGGCATGTGTTTTATAACCTACAATGCCATATACAACATGCACGGCAGCTTGTTGTAATCTTGCTGCTAGTGCCACATTGGCTGCTTCATCAAATCGGGCGCGAAGTTCAATCACGACTGTAACTTCCTTGCCTGCATGTGCAGCCGCTACTAAGGCATCAACCACCGGTGATTTTGCACCAGTACGATAGAGTGTTTGTTTAATCGCCAATACTGAGCGGTCAGCTGCTGCTTGCTTAAGTAAATCAACGACAGGTGAAAATGATTGATAAGGGTGATGCAATAAGAAGTCACGTTTACGAATTGAGGCAAAAAGGTCGTTATCTGCTGTTAAATCGGATGGTCGTCCTTGAGTGAAAGGTTTAAATTTTAAATCAGGGCGATCAACCAAGGTGTGTATTTCTTGTAGTCGATTTAGATTAACAGGGCCATTCGCTAAATAGACATTTTCCTGTTGCATTCCACACTCTTTGCGAAGAAAATCAACCATTTCTTCAGGGCAATTATGGGCGATTTCCAGCCGGACTTCATCACCATAGTTACGGTGAGTTAACTCATCAGAAATAGCCACTAATAAGTCACTGGTTTCTTCGGTATCAATGGCTAAATCACTATTGCGAGTCACACGAAATTGGTAACATCCTTTGACGGTCATGCCATAAAACAAATCGTCTGCAAAGGCATGAATGATCGAAGATAAAAACACGAACTTATAATCACAATCATTTCTGAGTTCATTGGGTAACTCAATAACGCGAGGTAAAGAGCGAGGCGCTTGTAATATGGCTGAGTTACGGTTGCGCCCAAAAGCATCCTTACCAACCAAGGAAATGATAAAGTTTAAACTTTTATTGAGTAATCGTGGAAATGGATGTGCAGAGTCTAACCCCATGGGGCTTAGGACGGGGGCGACTTCTTCAATAAAGTAGTTGCGTAACCATTCTTGTTGCTCTTTAGACCAATCACAACGTGGCAAAATTTGGATGGATTGTTCGGCTAAAGCAGGCAACAGAACGTCATTCAATATTCTATATTGCTCATCCACCAATTCATTTGCACGTATTGCTATGAGTTTTAATGCTTCATTAGCGGATATTTGGTCTGACTCGAGGTAAGGGTCACCGAGTTCAATTTGCTGCACTAAGCCAGCCACACGAACCTCAAAAAACTCATCAAGATTAGTTGATGAGATACAGAGGTAGTTGAGTTGTTCTAATAACGGGACATCTGGATCTAAGGCTTGTTGTAGCACACGCCAGTTAAATTCCAGCATGCTGATTTCACGATTAAGGTAGAAATCAGGGTTATTAAAATCAATTGTTTCCATACGGTCTCATTATATATTATATGCTATTTCCATGCATTAAAATCTTTTGCAATCAGTAACCTACCAGCGATATTTATCGTAGTTTTCAGGATTGGCCCAGAAACGATTGTTAAGCCAGTCTCTTTTAGGTCGATAATGTTCTATGGCGTAACTGAATATTTGGTAATTGTCGACAGTATCAATCTGGGCCATTCCCATCGCTAAATAGTCAGCCAACTGCCAGCCTTGCTGTTTGGAACGCTCACTTTCAGCAATAACAATAATATGTTGACAATGCCCATTACGAACCATACTCAGCCATTCTATGGCATCCGGCTTTCTTAAACTGTCCGTGACTTCACTGATGATAGCCAAGTCAATAGTATCTATCGTTGTTAATTGTTCTAAACTAAATGGTGTTTTCAATACCTGCAATCTGGTATCTTGCTGTTGGTTATAAGAAGCAATAGCAATTTCACCTGCCAACAATACAGAAGCAGGTTTAAATTGGTCAATTAAAGGTAACAATATTGTCGATATATTTGAATAAGCAGTCATGACTACAGAGAATAAAACATCTACTGAATTCTGGAAAGAGAAACGACTCAGCCAAATGACTCGTCAAGAGTGGGAAAGCCTATGTGATGGCTGTGGGCGATGCTGTTTGCACAAGTTAGAAGATGAAGATGACGGCAAGGTATATTACACTCGAGTAGCGTGTTCATTACTTGATCTCAATACTTGTCGATGTAAAGACTATGACAATCGAGCACAATTAATGCCCGATTGTATTCAATTGAGTGTAGAGCAAGCCGAATATTTCCATTGGTTGCCAGCAACATGTGCTTATCGGTTATTAGCGGAAGGTGAACCATTACCAGAATGGCACCCTCTGATTACGGGTGACCCTGATAGTGTTATTAAGGCAGGAATATCAGTAAGAACGATTGCCAAACCAGAAAGTGAAGTTGAAAACCTAGCGGATGAAGTAATTTCCTTATTAGATAGCATAAAAGCAGAATCGAATGAGACTTGAAGAAAGTCGGGAATTTACTGCTCGACTTGAGAAAGCGGCATTGAAACTGTTAAAACTGGAAGTATTTCGTAAACCCGATGATTTAGCTCGCCGTTTTGGATTACCTTTGCCTGTAGTGCGTTTTTGGTGGCGAAATTCTGATCAAAAAACAGAGCCGTTAGGGCATCGCGAATTAACACTTAAACAGTCGAAAATTATTCGTCGTGCAAATCAAGTTTTAGAAGGTTGGGAAAAAATAAAACGTTATCGGCCAGCATGTGGGGCACCATTATCTAATGGTCGAAAATGTAAATTATCCGTTGTTATTCGACCGCCTGAAGGATGGGATAGGGGATGCTTAGCTGATCGTTGCCGCATGCATGGTGGTTTATCACGACGAGTCCGTAAGAAAAAAACCGAGGATGAGTAGCGACTATGTTTTCGAGATTTTATTTCTCACTAAATCAACGTGTAATAGTAGGTTGTAGACCTGATCCGCATATGAAAGTGGCGTTTTAACTTTATTGACCTCGCTTTCAATTCGTTCAAGTTCTTTCATCAGCTTCTGTTGCTGTTCTACAGTTACTTCTTGCTCAAACAAGACATTATCAACAGCTTGTAATTCCCGATACCATCGATATATTTTAGAGCGAATACGCCAACGATAGAGTGGTGGCGCTAGTTTGAAGAGTGGGAATAACAATGCAATAACAGGGATTAACATCACGACCATACGGTCGATCAATGTTGCTGCCCAGAAAGGTAAATATCGCATTAGAAAGGGGGCACCTTGATCATAATATCGATTTGCCTCATTGCTAATGGGAAACTCTAGATATTCTTCACTGGGAAAGGTTCCTTTTCTAGAGAATAGTGTCGTCGTATGATGAATTTTGTCGGCAGCTTGTAATAACAGCACGCTGAGGGCAGGATGAAAGTCCTTTCTAATGACTAAATTAGCCGTTGGAGCGAGTAATACTATTTCGTGTTCAGGGATATTTTGTTCTAGATTAATAATTCCTTGCGGCAAGCTAATGCGAGATAGAAAAGAGTTAAGTTGTATGTAAGCATCTGCGCGTTCAAAACTCATTAGGGCAACTTGTTGATTATTAAGTAAGTATTGGATGGTGTCTGAGTTGGGAGATGCAATCATAAAAAAGGCATCTAATGTGCCTTCAAGGAGCGCAGAAGCAGCATCGTTACTTGTTAGTGAGAGTAACTCCGTATTATCTTGATGAATGCCATTATCAGCAAGAATTTGTTGTGCAACATAACGTGTGCCACTGCCTTCAGCGCCAATAGCTATTTTTTTAGTGGCTAAGTCAGGAATGCTATTGATATTTAGAGAATGACGATAAAAGAGCCAAATTGGTTCATAGTAAAGACTGCCGAGAGATAACAATTTATCATTGCTGTTCTGATCGCTAGTTCCACCTTGAACAAAGGCAATATCTGCTTCGCCATTGAGCAGGCGTTGAATATTCTCACTTGAACCTGCAGATGTTAAGATTTTAAGTTCGATATCATCGGTAGCAAGAATTTGTTGATATTGATGGGCGAAATCAAAGTAAGCACCTTGTTCACTGCCACTGCTGATAATAATTTTGGAAGGAGGGGGAGGGCCGACAAACTGAAAGGCTATCCAAAAGCCAGCAACAACCAGAAAAATTGAAATACTGATCGCTATTATTGAATCTTTACCTGTTTCGCGCGATTTCTGTTCCGACAAAATGATTCCTCGATATCACTTGTTACTGCACTATACAGTGACTTTTATATCCATATATAGCTATGCTATCAGCCTGTCATGTTCTTGTCTTCTTTGTCTTCGGAATGGGTTTCTAAAGATAAATAAAACAGCTTAACGCTATCTTTCATTTCATTATTCGCTATTATTACGATTTTTCTTGTTACGAAAAACATTATGACTGTCGATAAATCTTATATAACGTTTAATCAAGGACTATGTGATTTTTTAGATAAATCACCAACGCCATTTCATGCTGTTGCGAGCATGTGTGAGCGTTTAGAACAACAAGGATTTGTACGTTTAAATGAGTTGCATACTTGGGGCAGGTTGGCGACTGGTCGTTATTATGTAACGCGTAATGATTCATCGATAATTGCATTTACATTAGCTGAAACAGACTTAGCTGAAACTGGTTTTCATATGGTGGGTGCCCATACCGACAGCCCTTGTTTACACATTAAACCACAGCCTGAAAAAACGAAACACAATCTCATGCAACTCGGTGTTGAGGTATATGGCGGAGCATTACTTAACCCATGGTTTGATCGTGATTTATCAATGGCAGGGCGGGTGCATTATATTGATTCAAAACAACAGCTACAACATGTTTTAATTGATTTCAATAAAGCGATTGCAACTATTCCCAGCTTGGCCATTCATCTAGATCGTCAGGCCAATAAAGAGCGTACAGTAAACGCCCAGCAACATTTGCCCCCCATTTTAATGCAAGTGACAGATGATGACACAATCGATTTTCGTGAGTTATTAGTACAACAAGTTAAAACACAATATCCATCGCTTGATATCGATAAAGTACTCGATTATGAACTCTGTTTATATGATGCGCAAAAAGCCGCTATTACCGGTTTAAATGATGATTTTATTAGCAGTGCACGTTTGGATAATCTACTGAGTTGTTATGTTGGTTTAGAATCGTTAATTAATAGTGATACTACAAAAGCTAATCTATTAATATGCAGTGACCATGAGGAAGTGGGCAGTGTTTCTACTTCAGGGGCACAAGGTTCCTTTTTAGAATCGGTATTATTACGACTCTGTCCAGAGATCGAACCGTATCATCGTATGTTACAGGCTTCAATGTTGATCTCTACTGATAATGCTCATGCCATTCATCCTAATTATTCGGATAAACATGATGCTGAGCATAGCCCCAAGTTAAATTATGGCCCAGTTATTAAAACGAATGCTAATCAGCGTTATGCGACTAATAGTGAAACAAGTGCTTATTTTAGACAGCTTTGTCATCAACAGGACGTACCAGTACAAGACTTTGTTGTTCGCACTGACATGGGCTGTGGAAGTACCATCGGGCCGATGACGTCAAGCGCACTGGGTGTAAAAACAATCGATATTGGTGTGCCGACATTTGCGATGCATTCCATTCGCGAGCTAGCCGGAAGCAAAGATGCATACATGTTGAACAACGTATTAACCCAATTTTTTAATCAATCGTAACGTTAAATTTTAAGGAGAACAAAATGTCCGAAACAGTAGAAGAACTAACAGTCGAATATATGGAAGGTGATGAAATGACTGTCAAAGAACTCGATAAAGTTGTGTTAACTAAAGGTGCTTGGGCAACCTTGATCTTTCGTTATCAAGATCTTGATCGTAAAACGGGTGAATTTGGTGCGGATAAATATACTATTCGCCGTTACCAAAAACGTAATGGTGAATATAGCCAACGTTCAAAATTCAATATTTCAAGCAAAGATCAAGCAACTAAAATAATTAATGCTTTGTCAGAATGGACTAAATAAAAAGCCTAATGAATAAAAGTCTCATTACCAACATTGTCGCGGCGGGGCTTGTAGCCGCTGGTTTAGTTATCGAAACACCGCTGCGTGAACCAGTCTTAGCAACAGGTTTATTTGCTTTGGCCGGTGGTGTAACTAACTGGTTAGCCATTCATATGTTATTTGAAAAAGTACCTGGCTTATATGGCTCCGGTGTGATTAGTGCACGATTTGAAGACTTTAAACTCGGTATATATAGTTTGGTCATGGAACAGTTTTTCAGTAAAGAAAACCTTGACCGTTTTGTTGCAGATATGGTGACAGAAGATGGTGACCATTTGCTGGATTTTACCGAGGTCATTGATGAGACGGATTTAAGCCCATCCTTTGATGGTTTGGTGACGGTTATTATGGAATCCTCGTTTGGGAGTATGTTGGGTATGTTTGGTGGTGCGGCTGCCATAGAACCATTAAAAGAACCTTTCATCATTAAAATGAAGAAGTCTTTAAATGACATTGCACATAGCGAATCATTTCAAACAAGTGTTCGGAATAAACTATCTAGCACGCCGGTAAGTAGTGATATTCACCATCAAATAGAACATGTGGTGCAATCACGATTAGATGAACTCACACCACTAATGGTCAAAGAAATTATCCAAACCATGATCCGACAACATCTAGGATGGTTGGTTGTTTGGGGTGGTGTATTTGGCGGTTTGATAGGGTTAATGACTAGCCAGTTATCTTTAGGGATCTTTCCTGTGTGAATTTTAGGCTGAGGATGAACTAATCAAAATATTTTGGCTTACCATTTTTATCGCAGTATTTATTTGGTCCGGTATTAATCCTAAAGATCAATTTACTTGGTTTTTAGAGGTTTTGCCTGCTGCTATTGGCTTGATGGTGATGGCATATACCTATAAATCTTTTAAGCTTACGTCACTGGTTTATATTCTGATATTAATTCACTGTATTATTTTGATGATTGGTGGTCATTACACCTATGCTGAAGTACCGCTATTTAATGATTTATTCGGTTCGTCTCGAAATAATTACGATAAAGTAGGCCACTTCGCTCAGGGATTTGTCCCGGCCTTAATCACTAGAGAAATTATTCTCAGAAAGAATGTTATTCAAGGCGCTCGTTGGCAAGTGTTCTTCATCATTTGTTTTTGCTTGGCATTGAGTGCTTTTTACGAATTGATTGAGTGGGGTGTCGCTTTATTATCTGACCAGGCTGCGGAAGCATTCTTAGGTACGCAAGGTTATATATGGGACACTCAGTCAGATATGGGGTTTGCTTTGCTTGGTGCTATTATTGCTTTAATCAGTTTGAATAAGCTTCACGATCGACAACTTGCTAACTTACAGACGCAATAATTAATATGAAAGTAGTCATCCAGCAGCAAAAAACGGGGTGTGCAATCGCAAGTGCTGCAGCTATTGCTGATATTTCCTATCAGGAAGCAAGGACCATTGCTAACGGTATGGGGATTTTTACTGAGGATGTTAACTTATGGTCTAAAACGGACTATATACGCAAGTTACTACAAAAATTGGGTGTCGAAATAGCCGTAACAGAAACACCATTCTCAACATGGGAATCTCTGCCAAATTGTGCCTTACTTGCTATTAAATGGCAGCGTCTTGATGACATTGCATATTGGCATTGGGTTGTATTCGTGCGAGAGGGTGAACAAAGTTATGTGTTGGATTCCAACAAAGGTCTAAAGACTAATAAACGAACAGACTTTGGCCGAATAAAACCAAAATGGTTTATCGCTATTAACAGCTGATTTTATGAGTAATTCTTGTCCGTTATGTCATCATTCCAGTACTAAATTTTATGATGGTAATAATGGACTTTATTATCAATGCAGTTATTGCAAAAGTGTGTTTTTAGATAAAGCCTATAGAACGAGTCAACATATTGAGAAAGAACGTTATTTACATCATAACAATGACGTCGAAGATATTGGCTACCAACAGTTTGTATCGCCGATCACCTCAGCCGTAATGACAAATCAGGCGACAGAGGAACAGGGACTTGATTTTGGCGCAGGACCAGGTCCAGTTATTGCCAAAATTTTAAGGGACAATCACTTTAATATTGAACTTTACGATCCACTTTTTCACCACAATCCCGCACGATTAGAGCAAACATATGACTTTATTATCTGCTGTGAGGTGATGGAACATTTTTATCACCCTGATAAAGAATTTTCATTACTCAAACAATTGCTTAAAAACAATGGGCGACTTTACTGTATGACTGAGATGTATCACGAGGATATTGATTTTCATAATTGGTATTACAAAAAAGATGCGACACATGTGTTCTTTTATCATCAGCAGGCACTAAATTATATAAAACAAAAATTTGGCTTTTCCGATGTCACTACTAAAGGCCGATTACTCACTTTTTCTGCTTAAAAACCTGCAAATTGTTTTTTAATCTGGCTGTGTTCACTTGCGGGCAATGAAATAGTCACCATCACACGATCAGTGAATTGTTGGTCGATAATTAAGCCATGACATTGTTTGAGTTGATATTCGAGTAATTGTAATTGGCTATAGTCAATATCTAACTTAAGCTCAAGCATTTCAACCCAAGGTATTAACGTAGCAGCATCAATCGCTAACTTGGCCGCTGTGCCATAGGCTCTGGCCAGACCGCCTGTGCCTAATTTAATACCGCCGAAGTAACGGATCACGCCAACAACAGCATTGATAATATTGCGACCTTCTAATGGCGCTAAAATAGGTCTGCCAGCAGTACCCGACGGCTCCCCTGCATCATTACAACGTTCATTAATAAAACCGTCTTTTTGCCTAATCCGCCAAGCAAAGGCGAGATGATTTGTATTCGGATGTTGTGTTGCTAATGCCCTAAGTCCTAACAAAGCTTCTTGCTCAGTGGAGCTGGGAATAATGGCACCAACAAAGTGTGATTTCTTTATATCGTAATCTGCCGTTGTCAGTTCAGTAACCAGATAGTGTGATGTTTTTTTATTCATAAGATGGGTGGCAGTATACAAGGCTGATTTTTAGATAGGCAAAAGACAAAGAATAACTTACCATGGCGCAACCTAAGCCATAACGAGCTTGGATAATAATCTAATTTAGGATCTTACATGAGCAAAATTACCGTTGATAGCAACCCAAGCAAATCACTGTTAGAAGAAATGGATGTCGCTAATTGGCCTACATGGGAAAAAGAAGTATCCGTATTCCCTTGGGAATTTACTTCCACAGAAACAGCATTCATTTTAGAAGGCGAATGTGTAATGACACCAACTGATGGTGGTGAAGCAACTACCTTTACTGTTGGTGACTTGGTTGTATTCCCTAAAGGTTACACAGGTACATGGGAAGTTAAAAAAGCATTGAAAAAGCACTACCAACATAGCTAAAAATGTTCATCCAAGAAGGTCAGGCACAGTCGTGTCTGACCTTAATCTCTTATTCGAGATACCACCTGCTCTGGTATGATCTCTAGCTTTTAATTCTTGATATCATTTCTCATGGCCAGCGACAGCTTTTCTTCTATTTCTATTTCCCCTAATCAAGTAGCAAATTTAGACTCACTTGGTTACAAGAAAATGACGCCTATTCAGGCGCAAAGCCTACCTCACATATTGAAAGGTAAGGATCTAATTGCTCAAGCAAAAACGGGCAGTGGTAAGACCGCAGCCTTTGGAATAGGGCTATTAAGCAATATTAACCCACGATTTTTTGGTATACAGGCACTCATTATTTGTCCGACACGTGAACTTGCTGATCAGGTCGGTAAAGAAATTCGCAGGTTAGCTCGGTTCACTCAAAATATTAAATTGGTATTACTATGTGGTGGTAAACCCCTAGGGCCACAAATTGGCTCACTGGAGCATGGCGCGCATATTGTGGTGGGTACCCCAGGTCGACTTCAAGATCATTTACGCAAGGGCACATTAAAGCTTGATGGATTGAAGATTTTGGTATTAGACGAAGCTGATCGCATGTTGGATATGGGGTTTGCTGATGTGATGAAAGACATTATTAGCCAAACACCTAAATCTCGTCAGACTTTATTATTCTCGGCGACGTATCCTGATACGATTAAACAAATGAGTAAGTCGTTTCAACGTAGCCCAATAACGGTGACAGTTGAATCAGAACATAAAGAAACCGTTATTGAACAACTATTTTATGAAATCAAAAAGCATGAACGTAATACATCATTATTAGCTTTATTTGAACACTATCAACCTCAAACTACCGTGGTATTTTGTCACACTAAAAAACAATGTGATGAGGTCGCCCACTTTTTACGTGACCATGATATAGACGCGCTTGCCATTCATGGTGATTTAGATCAACGTGAACGAGATCAAGTATTAGTGCGGTTTGCTAATAATAGCTGTTCTGTTTTAGTAGCAACCGATGTTGCTGCTCGTGGTTTAGATATTAAATCATTACAAGCGGTTATTAACTACGAATTGCCACGTGATCCTGAAATCTATGTACATCGGATCGGTCGTACAGGTCGAGCAGGGGAAAGGGGTATTGCCTTAAGTTTATTCACTCAATCGGAAGTGGTTAGACTTAATGCGATTGAAAACTATCAAAAAAAGCCGTGTATTTGTGATGTGCCTGAATCTTTAAACCGCGATACCAGCTTTAATCTGCAACCTCCTATGGTGACCATTCAGCTTGATTCAGGACGTAAAAATAAACTTCGACCAGGCGATATATTAGGTGCATTAACAGGTGACGCTGGATTGACAGGTTCTCAAATAGGTAAAATCGATATTTTTGATATGTCTAGCTATGTTGCAGTTGAACGTACCGCATTGAGACAAGCACTCAATTATTTATCACAAGGTAAAATTAAAGGCCGCAGTATCCGTGCTCGAAAAATTCGTTAATAAAAATTTATATAGTTAAGGGGTAAAAATTGTTTTCAGTTGGACAACGTTGGGTTAGTAATAGTGAATCAGAGTTAGGTCTTGGTATTGTGAATGATAGTTCAGGTCGTTTAGTCGGGCTGACTTTCCCAGCAGCAAATGAACAACGCACGTATGCAGCTGATAATGCACCTTTAATTCGCGTGCAATATCCTGTTGGTGACAGAGTAAAAACCAATGAAGACATCAGTTTTACCATTACTGAACGCCATGAACTGAATGATTGCTTTGTTTATCAAGGCACTGATGATGATGGCAATGAGATCAGCATTCATGAAATGGATCTCAATAGTTTTGTTCAGTTTAGTCAGCCTCAAGATCGATTATTTGCTGGCCAAATTGATAAAAATAGTCAGTTTGAATTACGAATGAACGCATTGGCTCATCAACATAGACTTCAACAATCTTCTGTTTTTGGTTTGATGGGACCACGTGTTCAATTATTACCTCACCAAATCTATATTGCGCATCAAGTAGCTCAACGTCATGCACCGCGTGTATTGCTGGCAGATGAGGTTGGTTTGGGTAAAACGATTGAGGCGGGCTTAATTGCACATCAACAACTTATTACAGGCCGTGCAACACGCGTATTAATTGTTGTGCCAGAGAGTCTAATACACCAATGGTTAGTTGAAATGTTGCGCCGTTTTAACCTTCATTTCACCATTATGGATGAAGAAAGGTATGAGGCATTATTAGAAGCCGGTGAAGAAAATCCCTTTGACAGTGCTCAATTAATTCTAACGAGTTTATCTACCTTAACGTCACAACCCACTCTTTATCAGCAGGCTTGTGACACTCAATGGGATTTAATGATTGTAGATGAAGCCCATCATCTACAATGGAGTGAAACGTTAGTTAGCCCTGAATACCTTGCTATTGAAGGTTTAGCGCGAGAAGTAATAGGCTTGCTATTACTGACGGCCACACCAGAACAACTGGGGGTAGAGAGTCATTTTGCTCGTTTACGCTTATTAGACCCTGATCGCTATTTTGACTTAGCAACATTCCGTCAGCAAGAAGTAGCTTATCAGCCAGTCAGTGATCTGGTGAGTCAATTACTACAAAGTAAAGCACAACAAAACCTCACTGATTTACAATTAAATATCACTCGATTATTAGGTGATAAAACATATAGTGAATTACTTAATAGTAAGAATTTCAATGTAGATCGAGATAAAGCCATTAGTGATCTATTAGATCGACATGGTACTGGTCGGATTTTATTTAGAAATACCCGTGACGTAGTGCAGGGCTTTCCGGTAAGGCAATTACATGCTTATCCATTGAGTGCACCAGCACAATATCTAACGAATATTGCAGATGCTGATATAAAAAGCTTATTACAAGCTGAAATATTACTCGGGGATGACTGGTTAACACTCGATAGTCGAGTAGCATGGCTAACCGATTGGCTATCTCAGCATCGGTCAGACAAAGTATTAGTTATTTGTGCTCAAGCAGAAACAGCTCAAGAATTAGAACTTCACCTTCGAATTAAGCATGGGTTACGATCGTCGGTATTCCACGAAGGATTATCATTAGTGCATCGTGACCGTGCAGCTGCTTACTTTGCCGATGATGAAGAGGGTGCTCAAGTAATGATTTGCTCAGAAATTGGTAGTGAAGGGCGCAACTTTCAATTTTCACATCATTTAGTGTTATTCGACTTACCTTTAAACCCTGATTTATTGGAACAACGAATTGGACGTCTAGATCGTATTGGTCAACAGCATAATGTTCAATTACATGTACCTTATTATGAAAAGTCTGCCCAAGCTGTATTATTTGCTTGGTATCATCAAGGTTTAAATGCATTTGAACGGGTTTTCTCAGTCGGTAGCTCAATCCAACAAGCGTTAAAAGATAAACTGGAAACATGTCTTAAAAATGCGGTAGAACCAGACTTAATTTCACAATTAATCAATGAAACACAACGTCTTACAGCGGATACCTTGAAAGGGCTTCAACAAGGAAGAGACCGTTTATTAGAGCTTAATTCTTGTAAATTACCCGTCGCGAATGAGTTGATTGAAGAACTAGAATATGCGAGCCAAACATATGAATTAACGTCTTTTATGGATACTGTATTTGATCAATTTGGGGTTGAACAACAAACCCATAGTGCCGATAGCATCATTGTTGAACCTGGCAATCACATGTTGCACCACCACTTTCCTGCATTACCTGAGGAAGGTCTTACCGCTACTTACAAACGTCATCGAGCTCTAGTTCGAGAAGATATGGCCTTTTTAAATTGGGAACATCCAATGGTGACGGGCAGTTTGGATATGATCATTAACAGTGATTATGGTAATAGTGCATTTTGTACCATTGAAAGCAATCAATTTCCTGAAGGAACTTTATTATTAGAAGCTATTTTTACGATTAATTGCCCTGCTCCAAAATCATTACAAGTCGGGCGCTATCTAAACCATTCATATCTACGGATTGTGACGGATGAGAAAGGCCGTGATTTTAATGTGACCTTTGACGAAACATCGTTTAATGAGATGGCTGGACGCATTCCAAAGGTAACATCACAAGAATTAGTACGTCATGCAAGAGCTAAGATTGCCACATTGATTGATAAAGCAAAGCATTTAGCATCACAACAGCAACACGTTATTATTGATCAAGCCATTGTTACGATGCAGCAATCATTAAAACCAGAACAGGCTCGTTTAACGGCTTTGGCTAAGATAAATTCGAATATCCGAGTAGAGGAAATAGATCATATTAAACAGTCACGGAAATTATTGAATGAGACGCTAAATTCAGCTCAATTAAACCTTAATGCCGTTCGTGTTGCGATTGTAACGAAACAATAACAAACATTAAACGTCATATAGGTAGAGTTTGCTACTATAGACTATTTGAGAATCACGCTCTAGCGACCCACATTTAGGAGAAATACGTTGCTAAAACGCTTTATATTGCCGGCTGTTATCTTATCGGTCGCCATCGCTATTTTTATTCTGTTAGTTCAGTCTAAACCGGAAAAATCAGCGATTGAAAAACCTGAAAAAATATGGCGCGTTAATACAGTACCTGTAGTATTTCAGAATATATCACCAGAAATCACTATTTATGGTCGTGTTGAAACACCTCGACAAGCGACATTGAGAGCGGCAATGGTTGCCGATGTGATGAAGGCAAGTGTACTTGAAGGGACGATAGTCGAAGAGGGGCAATCTTTAGTTAAACTTGATGCGACTGATATAAAGCTATTACTCAAACAACGGCACGCCGATGTTGTTGAAATAAATGCCCAAATTGAAAGCGAATTCTTACGCCTTGAACGCGATATGGGATTATTGGAAAATGAAAATCAATTGCTGCAACTTGCTGACAATGCCGTATCACGAGCTAAAAAATTAGAAAAAAGTCGATTAGCATCTCAAGCACATCTAGATGATGCAATAGCAAACAAACAACACCAAGTATTAACAATAAAGCGATTAGAGTATGACATTAAAGAACATCCGACTCGCCTAGCTGTATTAAGAGCAAAACAAGCAAAAGCTCGCGCATTAGTTGAGCAGACTAAAGTCGATCTTACCCGAACAGATATTAAAGCACCTTTTAATGGGCGCATTGCAAAATTAGAGGTAACGGTTGGTGATAGAGTCAAAGCCGGTGATCCTCTATTAACGATCTATGATGTCAGTGATCTTGAAGTACGCGCTCAAATTCCTGGGCGTCATATTCAACAAGTTCGCCGTAATTTATTAAGTGGACAGCAGCAAACTGCAACAACCATATTAGAGGGTGAATCACTCACATTTACTTTAAAACGCCTTTCTGGTGAAATTCGACAAGATAGTGGTGGTATTGATGGCTTATTCCAGTTGATGGAAAGTATGAATACACTCGCTTTAGGCACGTTTGTTGAATTGTCACTTCAACTATCTGAGCAAGTATCGGTTATTGCCATTCCTTACGATTCATTATATGAATTAGATAAAGTATATCGTATCAATGATGGTTATTTAGAAGCCGTTAATGTGGAACGTATTGGTGAATATCAAACGGAAAGTGGTGATATTAACTTACTGATTCGATGTAATGAATTAGCAGAAACGGACATTATCGTTAGCACACAATTACCAAATGCCATTTCGGGTTTGCGTGTTGAACCGTTCAATGATTAAGCGGGATATTATTGGGCTATTTGCCCAGCACAAAGTTGCCGCTAATCTGCTTATGATCATGATGATTATTGCCGGTGTCTTTTCTTTATCTCAACTTAATACCCAGTTTTTCCCCACATATGCTCTAGATTTTATTACCGTGCGAGTTGAATGGCGGGGTGCTAGTGCAGAAGACGTTGAAGACTCTATCACTAGCCGCCTTGAGCAAGAATTACGCAATATTGATTTTGTCGACAAAATGACTTCTACATCCTCATATGGAATGTCTCTAGTTAGTTTAGAATTTGAAGAGCATACCGATATGGGACCGGCGCTTGATCAGGTGAAAGAGCGGGTTTCACAGTTACGGAATTTACCCACGGATTCAGAAATTCCAGAAGTCAGTCTTCTTACACCTTATGAGCCCATTGCACGTTTATTAATTACCACTGACGGTAAGTTGGAGGAGCTGCGTTATCTAGCACACCAAATAGAGCAGGAATTATTAGATGGTGGGATCTCTAGGGTGACGATCACTGGCTTGCCTGAGGAAGAAATTGCGATTCAAGTAAGTACTAGAGAGTTAGAATCATTAGGTCTTAGTCTTGATTCGGTTAGGGAACGAGTAAGTGAATTAAGTCGTGATTTACCCGCGGGTGAAATTGGCAATGCCAGTACTGCAAAACAGTTACGTAGTCTTGATCAGCGACGAGATAGCCACTCATTTGCAGAGTTATCTCTTAAGACCGATTACTCCGGTAATTTGTTGTTATTAAAAGATGTTGCAGAAATTGAACGAAGACCAATGCGTAAACAAGTCAGTGTTTATTACCAAGGCCAACCTGCTGTAGAAATTCAACTTCAGCGAACGGAAAATTCCGACTCTCTTGAATCAGCTGAAATACTCCAAAATTGGATCGATGAAAATGCCTCTCAATTACCTAAAGGTGTCGCACTCAAAGTTTATGATGCTAGTTGGAAATTAATTAAAGAACGCATGGATTTATTGGTGCGAAATGGCTTGGGCGGTTTAATGCTGGTCGTTGGCATACTGTTTTTATTTCTACATAGTCGAGTGGCTTGGTGGGTCGCGGTCGGTATCCCTATCTCTTTCATGGCAACATTAGCGGTCATGTTTTTGCTGGGTGGTAGCATTAATATGATCAGCTTATTTGGGTTGATTATGGCATTAGGAATTATTGTTGATGATGCTATTGTCGTAGGGGAAGATGCGTTATCCCATTATCAAATGGGCGAACATTCATTACAAGCTTCCGAGGGCGGAGCAAGGCGAATGTTAGCCCCTGTTATTGCGTCATCTTTGACTACTGTTGCATCATTTCTACCGTTGATGATGATTGGTGGAATTATGGGCAATATCTTGTTTGATATTCCCTTTGTTGTTATTTGCGTCATTATTGCATCACTCATCGAAAGCTTTTTAATCTTGCCCGGTCACTTACGTCATTCTTTCCATAAAATTCATCATTCAGAACCTCCACGATTTAGATTATGGCTAGACAATAAATTTAATTATCTTCGCGACGATTTATTTCGTCCATTGGTCACTGCAACAATTGAGTATCGGTGGGTGACGATTACCACGGTAATTAGTCTGTTGATTATTTGTATTGGTTTACTCGCTGGAGGTCGATTGTTTTTTACTTTCTTTCCTTCACCTGAAGGGACCACTATTTATGCTAACGCTCGCTTTACTGCTGGTACACCCTCGGAAAAAGTGGAAGATTTTTTAGATCATTTAAATGAAACATTGAATAACACTCGTCAAGAATTAGGTAACGATCTTGTTGATGTCAGTGTGACCCGATTGGGCAGGGCAAGTATCGCGGGTAGTGTTCGTGCGGAAACAGATGAACGCTTTGGTTCCATTCAAGTAGAACTAATATCACCCGATCATCGTGATGTTCGTAACGCTCAGTTCATTGAGACTTGGCATCGATCTATCACGCTCCCCGTTGGTATTGAAACATTTACCTTATCAGAACGTAGAACTGGGCCCCCGGGAAGCGATCTTGATATTCGTTTAACAGGTGCTTCACCGGAAATATTAAAAAAGGCTGCTCAAGAAGTTGCTCAGACTTTAAAACAGCTCCCTGGCATTTCGGCAGTTGAAGATGATATGCCTTACGGGCAGGAACAGCTGGTCTATAAAGTGAAAGGGCAAGGTGAAGTTCTTGGTCTGACTGTCAATAATGTTGGTCGACAATTACGCACAGCATTTGACGGTCAGTTAGTGCAAATATTTCAAGATGGTGCAGATGAGATTGAAGTTCGAGTTATGCTTCCAGATGTTGAACGAAATACAATGGCATCATTAGAAAGTTTTATGATTCGACTACCACAAGGTGGTAGTGCTCCACTGTCTAGCGTTGTTGAGTTTGAGGCACGTAGGGGCTTTGATGTACTGCGCCATACGGATTCTAAATTAGCAATTCATATCACCGCAACAGTTAACCCTGCCATCAATAACAGTAATGAGATTTTAACTGAACTCCAACAAGATTTTTTGCCTGATTTATCATCACGATATGGTATAAAAATCGGTTTTGAAGGTCGCGCAGAAGAACAGGCCGAGACATTGGCAGATATGAAAAGAGGTCTTATTCTCGCCTTTATTCTAATTTATTTAGTATTGGCTTGGGTGTTCGCTTCTTATGGTTGGCCATTAGTCGTGATGGCTGCAATTCCATTCGGCCTTATTGGAGCAATAACAGGCCATTTATTGATGGGAATCGATCTGACTATCTTGTCACTATTTGGTATTTTTGGCTTATCAGGCATTGTGGTGAATGATTCAATTATCTTAGTGACCTTTTTTAAACAACAGCGTGAACAAGGCGTTGAAACGACACAAGCTATAATTAATGCGGCAACACAACGTTTACGTGCGGTATTATTGACTTCATTAACGACGATTGGGGGGTTAACGCCACTATTGTTTGAAACATCTGTGCAAGCACAGTTCTTAATTCCAATGGCCGTCTCCATCTCCTTTGGTTTGATGTTTTCTACGGTATTAGTATTACTCGTAATTCCGGCACTACTTTCTGTTCATGAAAGTATTGCTGATAGATTTGTTAAACGTAGTTTTTCTGCATAAATCATGATTAATTGTTAATCTTGATGCCCTTTAATTTAGGATTTGAATATATGTTGTTCCAATTTAGACTTGCAATATCCTTGTTTGCAATTGGTCTTATATCGGTCAGTGTTAGTGCTGAACCTATGTCTTTGGAATACTCTTCCTTGGTGACATTATCGTCACTTTCTCAAAATGTATATGAACATCACCCGGCACGCCAAGCTCAATCAGCATATCAGCAACAAATCGATGCCAATACAGCGTTAGCTAATGCCACTTTTGCTGATGCGAGTAGTGTGTCTCTCAATCATTATAATGATGTGATCGGTAGCAGTGATGGTTTTCAGGAATGGGAAGGCAGTATTGATATGCCATTATGGTTGTCAGGACAAAAACAGCAACAAGCTATCTTGTCAGACAAAATGTCAGCAGAGTTAACAGCTTATCAACAGCAACTACGATTAAAAATTTCGGCACAAATTCGTGAATCAGTATGGCGTGTTGTATTAGCCGACACGGCATCTAAACAAGCCTATCAGACTTGGCAAATGGCACTGAAACTAGAGCGAGATGTCGATGCTCATATTAAAGCAGGAGAATTGGCCGGTTCCGAATTATTATTAGCGAATAGTCATGTATTAAAAACACATAGTGATTATGTGCTTGCCCAAGATGAATTAAAATATGTGCTTAAAAACTTTCAACAATTGACAGCTGAACGAGCTTTACCCCAGAAACATGAAGAATTATTAGCTGTAAACACCACCATTACGAATGAACATCCTTCTTTAATTTCATTAGATCAGAAAATAAATACCTTGCGTACAAAGCAGGATATTGCCCATTATCAAGATGCCGTAAATCCTAGCTTATCTGTCGGTGTGCGCCGAGAACGAAATGATAGTAAAGAAAGCTTTAATCATAGTTTAGGCTTGGGAATAAGTTTCGCTTTGGATGATGATGTTTATCGACGACCTGCTATAACTAATGCAGCTAGGATACTTGCAGATGCAGAAGTTGAACGACAACAATTGAAACGTAAATTACAGATAGAATTGGCGACACAGCTTCACCAATTGGCAATAATGAAACAGCAACTCACAATGGCTGTTGAACACAGCGAAACCACAGAACAATATCTGTCAATACAGCAACATGCTTTTGATTTGGGTGAAATCAATGTACTTAATTTATTGACAAGCCAAGTGCTTGCCAATAAAAGTGTGAACCGGAAACAATCGTTAGAAATCAGTGTCAAACACGCTATTGCAAAGGTAAATCAAGCTTTGGGGATTATTTTATAAAAAGCCCAACACTATGTGAGATGGTTTAAGCTTTCGTTAAGGTTTACAGATTATTATTTGCCTCCTATTCTCCAAATAAGGATTGGCAAAAATGGATGCACAAGGGCTTCAGACGGTATTAAGAAAAGATAACAAATCTTTCCCAGCATCATTAATATGACTACAAACTCTTTTCCATTCTATTTTCTAAATCTTCCCATAAAGAGAGACTTGAAGAATCACCAACTCGTTGATTGCCTGTTCCTCGTGATTTCGACAACCATAAACCAGCACCGTTAAAACTGTAGACAGGAACAAGATCAGTACGTTGATTTGCTGGTTTGATCTCGGTAATCAGATTATCTAATACTAGGGGTATTGACCGCTTGGTTTTAAAATAAGTGAGCACCATATGTGCTTGCCCTAGATTGATTGCTTTGACATACGTGATACGCAATTTTTCTTCATCGACACCTAATTGTTTCAACGTGAAATATTTAGCTATCGAATAATCTTCACAATCACCGGCACCAATGGATAAAAACTCAAGTGGCGTAGCCCAATAATCCTCTTTTTGCCAAAGTGCCAAATCATTGATAAACAATACATTACTATTGAAAAAATCATTGACCACAGTGAGTTTTTCATTATCATTTAACTCTTGTGATGTGGCAACAAGCTCTTGCCATGATTCAACACGTTTCCGAGCAAACTTGCTATATTTTGCTTCAATTTTAGTTAATATTACTTCGGTGATATTAAGTTCAGCAATCAGTGGCAAAGAAATACTTAGGCATACAGTCGCAGTGATGCCGTAAAGAAATTTATAGTATTGCTTAGCGAACATAGTTTTGAGGGCGTGTTATCGACCTATGCCGTAAATGCCTGTATTTTTGACAAGTTCAAAGTCAGTATCATTAGTAACACCTTCAGCAATGACTTTAATATCGAGTAATTGAGCAACTTCATGCATGATATCCAGTAAGTCCAGTTTATTTTTATTGCCTTGAATATCTGTTGTTAGGTCACGAGCTAGACGAATATAGTCAATATGCAATTCTTTCAACAAATCTATGGCGATAATGTCTGGAGAGTATCGTTTTAATAATGTTTTAGATGATAACGACGTCACAAAAACACTAAAATTAGCAAAAGCAGTTAGATCTTTTACTGCTGAATAGGCTGTTACGCTAAAAGCGAGAAGCTCAGAATTAATTATCGAACTCGTTATTCTAGCTTGTAACCAGTCCTTGAATGTCGGCGATGCAATAGATGCCATGGAAAGATTAATAGTGACGGGAGTCTCTTGCTGGCTTTGCTCCATTAAGACGATGATTTTATTAACAATACACTTATCAAGTTCCTCTTCTAAACCAAACTCTTGAGCCATGGAGAAGAAAGTACCGATTGATAAAGCATTTCCTGCTGTATCTTTGACCACTGTAAAAGCTTCTTCCATCACTTTCACAGGGATCTCATCAGAATAATTAAATGCTTCTGATGTTAACGTTATTTCTGGCAAGTTATTGTCAACAGCATTACTAATTGCTGCCTTCCAATCAAGATCAGTCATTGATCTGACGCTATCTTCTTTAACAAAGTAGGCATTACTACCAATATTTCTAGCTTGTTCATAAGCTTCAATCATCGCAGGTAACAATTTATCGAAATCACTGCTACGTTCGAAACGAATTATGCCAATATGCACTAAATCATCAAGCTCATATTGTTGACCAAGCACGGTGATTTCTTGCTTAAGCGACTCTGCAAGTGATGTGATGAGTGAATTATCAAATGCGGGGCAGAGTAGTGCAAACTCAGAGCCATATAAACGAAATGCACTGGTGCCGGATGACTGAGTATTCAGTAAGATAGTTGCGAAGTTAATTAATAATTTATCGACGGCCTTGTTACCATGATCTTTAGCGATATGACTAAGATCATCAAATTTAATAAACACTGCGTAACCAAATTGGCCAGCAGAAAGAACTTGTTTTAAATTCACATCAAAGGTTGCTTGGTTTAATAAATTGGTGAGAGGGTCACGTTTTAAATTTTCAGTTAATGATTCTAACTTATTGTTTAACCTCGCTATCATATTGCCAATCTTTTCAGACATGCTGTTCATAGACTGAGCAACATTTTTGACCTCAAGAGTCCATGGCAACTGTTTAATAATGGTGAAATTGCCAGAAGAAATTTCATTAGCTTGTTTTTGGATGTCCTTTAGTGGTTGCAAGGTAAATCGAAGTCCAATAATTAATAACGTAAGTGCTCCCAAGAAAATAAGCAGTGAGAATTTTAACGTGGTCTTGCCTTGTTGATACAGTTTTAAATAACCATAACTAGGGTTTGCAGTGACAAATAAGCTGCCAGAAATATTCCAACCAGAGCTTATTTCTGATACTGCTGTTGCTGTTGTCATCGGAATAAGTTTTATTAACCACTCTGGCACACCTTCCATTTTGTCAGTATTAGTCAATATCACCAGATCTTGGCCATCGATATTGACTAGCCGTATTTCCTTGTAATAGCCTCTATCAAAAATAGCATTCATCATGGTGCGAATAATTGGGTCTTTTTCATTTACCATGTGAGGACTTAACGACAGACCAAGAGAGGTCGCGGTATCTTGTACATGGCTTTCAGATTCACCTTCTAAGTAACTTTTGATATTGCCTATGCTCAATGCAAAGTTCACTGAAAAAACAATGATGAATATAAAAGTGATTAAAATTAATAACTGCTTAGACAGAGACATAGTGGTTACCTACTTAAATTGATTCTAATAATTTAAATTACAAACAAGTTTTAAGTTGTTTGATTTCTTTGTAAAAACCTTGTTTTCTATTCACCATACTGGTTAGCATCAATACAAGAAAGTCTTTATTATTCGAGCTTAAATCGGAAAACTACAGCCCTTCAAGATAAGCAAATGCAGTGGTGAAAGCCTGTTCTTGAAACTGTTTTAATCCCGTATCTTTAAAATTCATTACAACATGACTATTTTTTAGTGTTTCTTTTATCTTTGATGTAGACAGTAATGAAGTTTGGAAATTATCGGCCAATTGAATTGCCGATTCCAGCTTAAAACCAACCGAACCACCGGCAAATTTACCTTTAGTCATTCGTTCGCGAATCACAATTTGATCAATTTGATAGTCAGTCATTAATTGCACAAAATCAAATTGAAATTTTCTAAGTTGCTGACTATCTGTTGCGTCACTAATAGAGAGTTTCTTAACTCTACAATCGTGTAACGCATATAAACCATCTGTTAATGACATTAAGCAAATAACCGCATCATTACCTTTTAAATCAACGCCACATACTTTCATATAAAATCCAAATATTATTCAACAAACAATATAGTACAAGGTTGTGACTGTAATGGTATTACTTATTTAGATACACTATGGTTTAATCTGGAAGAAAAGGGAGCATCTAATGGTAACGCTTTATGGCAGCAGCCAATCTCGGTCATTTCGTGCTTTATGGGCATTAGAAGAAGCAGACATTAAATATACCTATCATCCGGTGAGAATAGGCCGTAGAGGAAAAGATGGCACACAGTCGGATGACTATAAAAAACTCAATTATCAGGGAAAAGTACCCACATTAGTCGATGATGACTTGGTTATCATCGAAAGCGCTGCGATCCTTAACTACATCGCCAGACTGGCACCTTTAAAAAATCTTATACCTATAGATAACAGTGAGTTAGAGTCGGCATATGATGTTGCATGCTACTTTACTTTAACTGAGTTGGAGCAACCATTATGGACTGCTGCTAAGCATAGTTTTGCACTGCCGAAACAGTTTCGTCTAGCAGGTATCAAAAAAGTAGCTGAATGGGAATTCGCCAAAGCCTTAACAACTTTAGAACATTATCTGAATGACCAACAATTTATCGTGAACAACATCTTCACAATGGCGGACATACTGATTGCACATACCTTACACTGGGCAATTATTGCAGATTATGATGTGTCGGAAAGGCTAACAAAGTATTGTGAACGCCTATATCAACGTCCTGCTTGTCAGCGAGCAATTAAAGCACAACAGCTTGATTAATAACGTATTTATAATTTATATGTAACTTAGTAATTGATAGCCTGAACTCGGAAATGAATTAAGCGAGGCGAGTAAAATGACGAACGTGTTACAAAAATAATTTTCTGAACTTACAGTTGATTAGGGAGACACTCGTGAAAACAACTCATTTGAGCAACAAGTTTATTTGAGTGTTGCCAGCATACGATCTGTTGGAGCTGAAGTTGCAGTCTTTACAACAAAAATTAAAGAATCATTTCTAGTTCAATCTTCATTTATACCTCCCATTATCCAGATTACATCAATTACATTTAAATCCTGAGCACTTGAGTTGCCATTTCCCTATATATAGTCGTATTGCACTCTATATCGATAGTGAATATTCACTATTAATCCACTCTATTTAACATAATATATATTATGCGAACAATTAAGGGGGCATAACTAGAGATAGACATGGTCATTCAAATTTGAAATTTAAGTGAGTTTTACCTACATCACTCTGCCAGAAAGGAAAATACGAAAATCAGATTAATGAGTATTTTGGACGATTCGATTTTCATCCAATTCGAATAAATAATCGACCTTCGCAGGAAGTGTTTTTAAAACATGTTCTGTTATGCGTTGATAAAACATAATAAATCGTTTGAGTGATACGTCATCCATAATTTGATTCTCATGGATATGAGATAGCGACAAATTCTCATCCCACTGCATCCGTAATTTATTTTCTTGTTCTAATCGCCACTTGAAAACACAATCAAAAGATGGCGCTTTTAGCATAATCCATTTATCAACACGATTGAATAAGGTTTGATATTCACCCATAAGTTGTTTGTTGATATAGTTTCGCCAAGTACTATCTGTATCTTCATTTTGTTCTAAACTGTTAATTGATTGACTTAAATCACTGGTTGATTGTCCTTCAGCCCCAATGCACCAGCCTTCTATAATAATGATATCAACAGGACTTCTTATTAAAGGATACTGGCTTTCAGGGTAAGGATTATCGGTAGCTTTGTTGAATTTTGGTAGGTGTGTAATACCCGAATTGAATGTTAATGAATTGATTATGGCCAACATAAGTGCAATGTCATGAGTTCCAGGAACCCCTCTTGTGATCATCAAAGGGTGTATTGTTTTTGCTAGGTAATCGCGATGAGAATGGCTGAAATAGAAATCATCAATTGACAATGTCACAGCATGTATTGAATGTTCTGTATTGAGCAGTAATACCAATAAAGTTGCTAATGTGGTTTTACCTGAGCCTTGAGCCCCATTAATACCGATGATAATAGGTTTGTTTTTGGCTCTTTGTTGATCAACAAGGTCTTTCGCAAGCGGTGTGAATGAGTCCTGAATCACTTTCTTATAAGAGCTTGGCAGTTTATTTTTAACAATAAAGTCTTCAATATTTATACTCTTCATATAAATATAATGTTCTTTATTAAGACTATTGTCTCCCTTCTCACATTAATCTGCTAATAACCATGCTCTAGCAAAATCCTCATTTTCTGGATTGAAATGCTCTATAGGAAAATCTCTCATTCCTTTTAATGTGAACATGGCAGTTAAATCACGCCATTCCAGTTCACAGACTATGGCCATTTTTTTAATATGAGGATCAAGGCGTTCTTGTAATGATAAATCGCCCCAATCTTTATCATTCTCCCAGCCATTAAAGTCGGTGACTATTCCAAGTATACGAGCCTCTTTTTTTTCAATTAAGGGCGCCGCTTCAGACATACATAAGTCAAATTCTTGTTTAGATAGAACCCCTGAAATATAGAAAACAATAAGGCCACCCTCCTCGTAGTTCAATCGAATCGCCATATTTATGTCTCCTATTTAATTATCATCAAAAACAGGTTGTCCTAGGAATTCTCTGAAGACAAAGTTCGCTATTTAATATACATTATTAGTAAACTTAAGCTAAACACTTGTTATTGTACAGCTTGTTTTATTGCCTTATTATTCTTATGTAAATTAATCACTATCTAAAATGACTTGGAGAGTTTAATGACCATATATGAAATTGCTGGCGTAGATGTACTGATTATTGCCATTCTTGTCTGGTTTTTGGGTGAATTCATAACAAAAAAACTTCACTTTCTTAACAAGAACAACATACCACCAGCGGTAACAGGCGGCCTACTCTGTAGCCTTTTTATTACTTTTATATATACCGTCTTTGATTTACAAATAAATTTTGATATGCGAATCCGAGATCTGATGTTGTTAGTCTTTTTTACTACCATTGGTCTCTCTGCAAAACTTAGTTTACTCAAAGCAGGTGGTAAGGCATTAGTTCTCTTACTGGCTATTGCCTCAGTCTTTCTAATATTACAGGATGTAACAGGCGTTATTTTAGTCACGTTAATGGGTGAACACCCTGCTTATGGTCTTTTTGGTGGCAGTATTTCGTTTGCTGGGGGCTTCGGTACGACAATCGCTTGGGGCGATATTGCTGAACAAGCTGGACTGGTTAAAGCTACGGAGATAGGCATAGCCTTTGCTACTTTTGGATTAATTGCCGGTGGAATTATTGGTGGACCTATATCTGAATATTTAATAAAAAAACATAAGTTACAAGCTGGCAATAATCTTGAGAATTCACAAGTTCAGCAAAAGCAAGATATAGTGACACAGCCAGTACATATCAGTGGCATTTTAGCGACAATATTATTGCTCGCATTATGCATCGAAATTGGTGATCTAGTTAATCGTTTACTCTTTTCTAATGGTGTCACTTTACCCGGTTTTCTCACTGCTATGATGATTGGCATCTTGATTACGAATAGTACTGATTTTTTCAAAATACAATTATCTGAACCAGCCATCGAGCGGGCAGCCGAAATCAGTCTACAAATATTCCTTAGTATGAGTCTGATGAGTATGCAGTTATGGGTGTTATCAAAATCCGCAGGCCCCATCTTGTTTATCCTAACTGCCCAAGTTCTTATTATGACTTTCTTTGCAATTCATATCGTTTTTCGGGTAATGGGGAAAGATTATGATGCAAGCGTTATGGCTTCTGGTTTTGCAGGTTTAGGGCTTGGTGCCACACCTGTGGGAATAGCGAATATGAATGCCCTCACCTCAAAATATGGTCCTTCACCAAAGGCATTTTTGCTTATTCCATTAATAGGTGCATTTTTTATTGATATTGTAAATGCCTTAGTGATTAAGTTTTTTGCAGGCTTACCTATGATGCAAATAGCTATTAACTAAATTATCTTAATTTATGGTTGGCGATGTATTTTCCGACCAAAGCGCCGACTAATACCGCCATATAAAACTGACCGACAATGACCTCTAGATAAGCCAATGTTCTTGCAATCGGTGTCAACGCAACGATATCTCCATAACCTAGCGATGTCAAAGTGATATAACTGAAATAAATAAATTCCAGTTCATTTCCCAGTTCCAGCCCCTCAAATGATAGTGGTTGAACTTGATTAATAAAGATATATAGCAACGTCCATATCATGCCTAACAAAAGATACAAACTTAATGCGCCAGCAAAGGTATTCAGTGTAATCGAAGATTTAGAAAAAACTTCTTTGCCAGCTATCACTAAGCCCAAGCCAAAAAAGGTAATAAAGACAATTAATGACAGTAACTTCAGCATGTCAGATTGATAAAACTCGCCGATAGCCGTCACCACAAACGCTAACACCGTTAAAAACATGCCAAACCGGAACAGTTTTATATCTTCAATCAGACTCCAGACTTGAATCAGCAATGTAAGGCATAACGACCATAACAAAAAAATTCGAACAGAATCATTAGCATAAATTTGCATCACCGGCGTGAGTAATAAAAAAGCGAGTAACCCGGCCAACAATACAAAGAAATTGTAGTTTTTTACATAACCCAACATCGTCTAGGTATTGTTAACAGGTATTTTTATTTTGAAAAATGTTGCATACAAGACGGGCACAAGTACCATCGTCAGAATTGTACCAAACGTTAAGCCCGCCATAATCGTTACGGCCATGCCTACCCAGAAGATATCTTGTAATA